>NZ_JBWBYV010000030.1:0-179484 GCF_056174685.1 Janthinobacterium sp. BHSEK | reverse complement strand
GGTTGCATCGTTGCCTGGGCGTGCGCCGCGTGCATCGATGCAGCGGCCAGCATCACGCTCAAAAAACACAGCTGTTTTCGTATCAGGTTCATTTGTCGGCTTTCGCGAAAAAGGAAGTGAGCACCTGCGGCGCAGATGATGCCTCACATGAAATTATCAAAAAATCATTTTAAGTTAGCAAATAAATAAAAACAACAGTGTTTTTAAAATTTACTTAAAGATAATTCCATCTTCCTGCCCGGCCCTGCCCGGCTCGCGCCATTTCCAGGTAATTTACAGCAGCGCCACCACCAACAGCACCGCCGCCAGCGGCGCCTGCACCAGCACGATGCCGGGATGCGTGCGGCGCAGCTGGCCCCACACGGACAGGCCCGGCACTTCCTCGTGCGGATGGTGGGCTTCGTCGCGCAGCGACATCGCGTGCAGGAACATGCCGGCGATCAGGGGCCCGGGATTGACCCACCAGCCCTGCTCGAGCAAGCCGCGCGACAGGTAGATGGCCAGCGCGCCGATGACGAACGGCGAGGCCCACACCAGCACCAGCATCAGGCGGATGCCATAGAATTCCGCCACGGTGCCCACGCGGTGCAATCGGCTGAAATCGTGGTCTTCCATGCGCTTGTCGATGGCCAGTTCGGCGCGGCCGTACAGGGTCCACAGGCCGCCGAACAGGCAGCCCAGCAACACGCCGATGACGATGTCGGCCGCGAACACCGCATATTTATTCACGTCGGCCGTGCCGATGCCCAGCGACGTGTGGGCGGCGGCGTGCAGGTGCAGGCCCGCCTGCTCGCCTTCGGCCGTCGTATAGCGGTCGCGCACGTCATAGGTGCTGCCGATATACACGACATTCTTGCGCAGCGCCCCGGCATCCACGCCGGCCTGCCCGTCGGTCAGTTTGACGCGCGTGCGCGTGGGATACAGGAATGCCGGCGCCACGGCGGCCGGGTGAAACGGCGCAGTGACGGCGTTCTGCTCGGCCGCATCCTTGGCGTCGCCGTGGATCACGGGTTCGAACGCCCAGCGCGCCAGCTCCTTTTCGCTGCCCGTGCGCCGTGCCAGCTGGCACACGCGGCCGGCCAGCGCCAGCCCTTCCTTTTGCTCGGACAGGACGGCCGGTATGGGCTGCTGTTGCTCCTGCTCGCCGGCGCCATGCGCCAGCTCGAAGGCCACGGCCGCCAGCACGGGACTTTTCAGCTCGATGCGCGTGACGGCACCCATGCGTTCGCGGATACGCGGGCTGGCAAAGTGGATGCCGGCCGCGCAGCGCGCGCGTATCCATGCCAGGTTCGCGTTGCGGTCCGATTGCTCGGGCAGGATCAGCACCAGTTGCCGGCCGTCGGCGGCCAGCCGGTCGAGCAGGCGGTCCAGCGGCCGCTCGCCCGCCCGGTGCTGTTCATACACGGCCGGCGCCAGGTCCAGGTCGATGGCCAGCACCTTGCTGCCGCGCGCGGCGGCGCTGGCGATCACTTGCTCCAGGCGCGTGCGTTCCAGCGGTTCGCGCTCGTCGAAGACCCGTTCGAACGCGGGCTGGTCGATTTCGATGATGCCGGGCCGGTAGGCGGCGCCCGGGTCCTTGCCCCGGTTCAATAGCTGCCCCTGTTCCGCGCTGGCGCGCAGCATGGCCGCATCGAGCCATTCGAGCACGTGAAAACCTTCCAGCACCAGCATCAACGCGGCGATCAGGCTGGCGCCGATCACGTGATGCAGCAGATGCGTGCCCGTCAGCTTGAAGGCCGAGCCCAGCTGGGCGACCGGCCACAGCAGGCGCCGCCACAACGGGGGGCGCGGTTGGTCCGGCTGGCTGGTTTCCACGGTGCGTTCCCCTCGCGTGCGCTGCATGAATTATCATTCAAGCAATAAATGATGACGAAAGGATAGTATATTGCAGTTGTGCCCGCTTAGCCGCACGGCTGGCAGCCTACTTCGGCTTGGCCAGCAGCAGCTTGCCCAGCGCTTCGAAGGCCGGCGTGGTGGTCGGGTCGTTCGCCGCATTGGCCGCCGTCGGCGTGGAGGCGAAACGCACGATCACCATTTCCGCCTTCGGGTCGACGTAGATGCGTTGGCCATACACGCCGCGCGCCATGTAGGCGCCATGGTCGTTGTGCGTGACCCACCACATGTCGCGGTAGCTCCAGCCCTTGAGCAGATCGTAGCCGCCCTTGGCGAACAGCTGCTTGTCGCCGCCGCGGCGGATATCCTCGACGGCCGCCTTGGGCAGAATCTGCTGGCCGTTGTAGCGGCCATCGTTGCGCAGCATTTCGCCGAAGCGGGCCAGGTCGCGCAAGCCCGCATTCAGGCCGCCGCCGGCAAACGGCGTGCCCGTCGAATCGACCGTCATGTAGGCATCCTGCTCGGCGCCCAGCTTCTGCCAGACACGCTCGGACAGGTAGTCGTTGACGTTCTGCCCCGTGACACGGGCGATGATCCAGCCCAGCACGTCGGAGTTGACCGTGCGGTAGCCGAACGCCTCGCCATGCCGGCCCTCGTGCAGCACCGTTTGCAGGTACTCGAAATAGCTGCGCGGCCCCGTGTAATCCTTCGGCTTGGGCAGCGGGCTGCCGGCCGCCGCGTGCTGCCACACTTCCGCTTTCGGGTCCGCGTAATCTTCGCTGAATTTCAGACCCGTGGTCATGTCGAGCACCTGGCGCACGGTGGCGTCGCCAAACGCCGACTTGGCCAGCTCCGGCACATACTCGGCCACTTTCTTGTCAGGATCGAGCTTGCCTTCGGCCACCAGCGCCGCGCCGATGGTGCCCATGACGGACTTCGTCACGGACATGGCGCCGTGCTGGCCGCTGTCCTTCAGCACGCCGAGGTACCGTTCATACACGATGCGTCCCCGGTGCAGCACCACGATGCCGTCCGTGTAGTTGGCGCCCAGCGACTGCTCCCAGGTCATCGTTTCCTTCGCGCCCAGGGGCGTGAAGCGCAGGCTGTCGATATCCGTGCGCAGCGCGCGTTGCAAGGGTACGGGCGCTTTCAGGCCGCGCGACACGTCCACCGTCGGCATCAGCTGGCGGAAGTGCGACACGCTCCAGCGCAGCTGCGGGAAATTGAAATAGCTGCCATCGTCGAAGCGGATGATCTTGTCGGCCGGCGGCGGCGCGCCCACCATCCATTGCAATGCGGCCGGATCGCTGGCGGCCGCTGACAGCGGCGCCGTCGCCTCGGCCGCGTGGGCGCCGGCGGACAGCGCCAGGCAGGCGGCGGCCAGGGCCAGGCGTTTCATGCTGGGGAAATCGTTCATGCGGTGCTCTCCTTGATAGACAGAATATTTAATAAACCCATACGACGTTGGCCAGCCATCCCGTCCAGGTCCTGGCCTGCCCGTTCACCAGCTGGTTCACGCCCGACTGCGCGAACGAGGCGCTGAAGCCCAGGGTCAGGTAGGTATTCGGGTTGACGACGCGCACATACTTGACGAAGACATCGTTGGCCAGCATCGGGCGCAGCACGCCGGCGATCACCACGGGCGCGTCGCCCGGCACGTCGAGGCGCGTGGCCTGGCCGAACTGCAGCGGGCTGCCCATCCGGTTGGCCCGCACCTGGGCCAGGTAGGCGGTCACGGTGTCTTTCGGCGTCGGGTGCAGCTCGATGGTGGCCTGCAGCGCATTCACGTTGGCATTGACGAAAACCCAGGTGGCCTTGCTGCCAGAAGCCCAGGTACCCGGCGTGCCTTCGAAGAACAGCGGGTCGAAGCGCTCGTTGCGCGCCGTACGCGGATCGTCGCCGGAAAAACTCTGGTAGCCAAGCGTGAACTTCGGCGTCCACGCCACGTCGGGCAACGAAAAGCCCCCTTCCGTGCGCCAGCCCCAGGCCCGCATCGGCTCGCGCGTATTCCACTCGCGCGCGGCATCGACGCCGAACCAGCCTTTCGACAGCACGGTGGGCAGCACGGGAACGCGCGCGTAGCCATACACGAACTGCAAGTCCTTGCGGCCGTCAGGCACGGCCAGCGGTGCGCCGATGCCGCCCGGCGCCGCCTGCGGATACGCGGCATGCGAACGGGGCACCTTGCCATACGCGATGCCGGCCTTGCGGTCGTTCGCGGGCGCGTAGCTGACGTCAACGCCGACGACGCGCGTGCCGCTATCGTTGTCGGGATTTTCATTCGGGTCGAGATAAAACGCCTGGGCGCTGAACGCATCCTGGCTTATCTTGGCCACCACGGAATTCTGGAAGGACTTGCGCGGCCCCAGTTTCAGCGCGCCACGGTCAAAGCCGTTCGAGCCGCCATTGGCGATCAGCATGCCCGTGCCCAGCGTGAAATTCTGCGCGCCGGCCGACAGGTCAAGGCGCGCATTCGTGCCGCCGAGCGGCATGCGGATGCCGGCGACGAATTCCTCGATCGAGATGCGGCCCGTGTCGCCCGCGCCAAACGGATCATGGCGCAAGGTACCCGAGCCGACGGCGGACACGCGCGCATACAGCTGCTTGCCGTCGCCCAGGTTGCGCTTGAAGCCGAGCGCCGGCTTGACATAGAACTCGTACCAGTAGGGATTGAAATCGAAGCCGGGATTGCGCGCCGGCGTATTCGACAGCTTCCAGAACAGGTTGCTCTCGCCAGCCACCTGCACGCCCGCTTCCACGGAACGCGTCATGTGCCAGCCGGCGGCTATGGCCGGTTCGACGGCGGCGCGCCGGGCCACCTCTTTTTCCAGGCTGCTCTGGCCATCGGGATCGAGCTGGCCGGCGGCGCCGCAGGCGGCACTCCAGCCCAGCAGGGCCAGGATGAGTGAGCTGCGCACGGGGAACATCGCTTGCGTTGCCATAGGTATCCCTTGCGATAGCTGACTGTCGATTTGAACGGATGTTATCAGAGATGCTCTTGTTGTAAAGCATCCTATTGTGCGGGGCCAAACCTTGAGACGAACGTCTCACGGCAGCCGATGCTGCAGCGCAGAATGCGCCGCCCCGGCCTTCATGCTACAAACGGGCATACCATCAAAAATACCGAGACACCGGAGAGCGCCATGCCCTACGTCCGCCAGACCAGCCATATCGACCGCGTACGCGACCTGATCGCCGGCCGTATCGTCAATCCCGGGGCCGATACGGCCAGGCTGGCGTCCTCGTACCGGCGCTCGCTGGACGATTACCGGCTCGATCCCGCCTCCACCACCGGGCCGCGCATCCTGACGGGCGCCGAACTGCGCGCCATCCAGCAATCCGAGGAAAATTTTCTGCGCTCCACGGGCCAGTGCCTGCCGCGCCTGCACGCCATGGTGCGCGAAGCGGGCTACTGCGTCATCCTGGCCAATGCGCGCGGCGTGACGATCGACTACGCGGCCGACACGCACCAGCGCAAGGATTTCAAGAAGGCGGGCCTGTACCCGGGCTCGTGCTGGTCGGAAGAGGAGGAAGGCACGTGCGGCATCGCCTCCGTGCTGCTCGACCAGGAAGCCATCACCGTGCACAAGACCGACCACTTCCGCGCCGCCTTCACGGGCCTGACCTGCAGCGCAGCGCCGATCTTTTCGCCGCACGGCGACTTGATCGGCGTGCTCGATGCGTCGGCCTTGAATTCGCCCGATGCGCGCGACAGCCAGCGCCTGGTGAAACAGCTGGTGCGCCAGGGCGCGACCCTGATCGAGGACGGCTTTTTTCTCACGTCCTACGGCCATTGCTGCATCCTGCTGGCGCACCGCAACCGCCACTTCGTGGAAGTGCAGCCGGAAATGCTGCTCGCCATCGATGAACATGGCGACATCGTCGCCGCCAACCGCTGCGCGCGCGACGTCATCGGCGGCCTGGACGCCCTTCCCCGCCCCATCGCCGAGGTGCTGGAAGTGCGCGCCGAACGGCTGTTCGATGCGCGCACGGGACACAACCTGCTGTCCCTGCGCCTGGCGGGCGGCGGCACCTGGCTGCATGCGCGCGTGCGCGCGCCGCTGCGCCAGGCCAGCGCGCGGGCACGCGTCCGAAACGCCGCCCCCGTGACAGAGGATGCGCCGGCCTGCACGCCGCAGGAGCTGGCCGAGCGCACGCGCATCGTCAACGCCATGAACGCCGCCAAATGGCGCCCGCTGCAGGCGGCCGCCATGCTGGGCGTCTCGCGCGCCACCCTGTACCGGCGCCTCAAGCAGCTGCACATCGTGCCGCCGCACCGCCAGTAAGGCATCCGGCAAGCTGAGATTTCCGTCTCACATTCGTCCATGCTGCGCTGCGGGATGCGGGGCCGGAACGCCGGTGTTACAACATCGTCAGCGGCAACACAGCCGCATCCCATCATAAAGTCAGCAGACTTGGAGGAGACACGATGCAAACCGAAATCAACCCGCACGACCTGGCCGTGGCCGGCATCCTGGAGCAGCTCGAAGGCTTTCTTCGCGCCAGCGACGGCACGGGCGCCACGCAGCTGTTCGAACAGGACGGCTACTGGCGCGACCTGGTGCTGTTTACCTGGAACCTGAAAACCCTGGAAGGCCGCGAGCAGATCGCCGCCATGCTGGCCGCCCAGCTGGGCGCCGTGCAGCCGGTTGCCATCCGCATCGCCGACGGCGAGCATGCGGTGGAAGCGGGCGGCGTGCTGCAAAGCTGGATCACGGTGGAAACGAATGTGGCGCGCGGCGTGGGCTTCATCCGCATCCGCGACGGCAAGATCTGGACGCTGCTTACCACCATGAGCGAATTGAAGGGTTTTGAAGAAGCCAAGGGCGGCCGGCGGCCCATGGGCGCGGAACACGGCGCGCGCACCAACCGCAGCAGCTGGCTGGAGCACCGTGAACAGGAAGCCAAGGAACTCGGTTACGCGCGCCAACCGTATTGCGTCATCATCGGCGGCGGCCAGGGCGGCATCGCGCTGGGCGCGCGCCTGCGGCAATTGAACGTCCCCACCATCATCATCGAGAAAAACGCGCGCCCGGGAGACAGCTGGCGCAAGCGCTACAAGTCGCTGTGCCTGCACGACCCCGTCTGGTACGACCACATGCCGTACATCCCTTTCCCCGACAACTGGCCCGTTTTCACGCCCAAGGACAAGGTCGGCGACTGGCTGGAAATGTACACCAAGGTGATGGAACTGAACTACTGGGGTTCGACGTCATGCGAATCGGCCAGCTTCGACGACGCCAGCGGCGAGTGGACGGTACAGGTGCTGCGCGACGGCCAGCCCGTCACCCTCAAGCCGCAGCAGCTGGTGCTGGCGACGGGCATGTCGGGCAAGGCGAACATGCCGAAGTTCAAGGGCATGGACGTGTTCCAGGGCGAGCAGCAGCACTCGTCGCAGCATCCGGGACCGGACGCGTATGCCGGCAAGAAGGTGGTCGTCATCGGCGCGAACAATTCCGCGCACGATATCTGCGCCGCCCTGTGGGAAGCGGGCGTGGATGTGACCATGGTGCAGCGCTCGTCGACACACATCGTCAAGTCCGATTCCTTGATGGACCTGGCGCTGGGCGACCTGTATTCGGAGCGGGCGCTGGCGGCCGGCATGACGACGGCCAAGGCGGACCTGACGTTCGCCTCGATTCCGTACAAGATCCTGGCCGACTTCCAGAAGCCCGTCTTCAAGGCCATCCGCGAGCGCGATGCCGACTTTTATGCGCGCCTGGAAGAACGCGGCTTCATGCTCGATTTCGGCGACGACGATTCGGGCCTGTTCATGAAATACCTGCGCCGCGGCTCCGGCTACTACATCGACGTGGGCGCCTCCGAACTGGTCGCCGAGGGCAAGATCAAGCTGAAAAGCGGCGTCGGCGTGCAGGAACTGAAAGCCCGTTCCATCGTGCTCTCCGACGGCACGGAGCTGCCCGCCGACCTGGTGGTATACGCCACCGGCTACGGCTCCATGAACGGCTGGGCAGCCGACCTGATCTCGCCCGAGGTGGCGAATAAAGTGGGCAAGGTGTGGGGCCTCGGTTCCGCCACGACGAAGGACCCGGGCCCGTGGGAGGGCGAGCAGCGCAATATGTGGAAACCCACGCAGCAGCAATCGCTGTGGTTCCACGGCGGTAACCTGCACCAGTCGCGCCACTATTCCCAGTACCTGTCGCTGCAGCTGAAGGCGCGCATGGAAGGCTTGACTACCCCCGTGTATGGGCAGCAGGAGGTGCATCACCTGGCGTAAAGGTGCTGTCGCCCGCGTAGGTCGGATTAGCGACACGTCGCGTAATCCGACACCTTGTTGGCGGCTCATGTCGGATTACGCGCGGCCTTGCCGCGCTATTCCGACCTACCGCCACTCAAAAAAAAATGGCGGCGGACCGAAGTCCGCCGCCATTTTTACGTCATGCAGCCAACGATTACTGTTTGATCGCTTCGATGGCAAACGTCAGGGTCACGTCATCGCTGACGGCCGGCGCATATTTGCCGGCGTTGAATTCCGAGCGCTTGATCTTGGCCGTGGCGTTGGCGCCGCAGGCGTCTTTCTTCAGCATCGGGTGCGGTGCGCAATGGAACGAGGTGACGGTCAGGGTCACCGGCTTGGTCACGCCTTTCAGGGTCAGGTTGCCTTCCACGGAGGCCAGCTTGTCGCCGTCGAAATTGAATTTGGTCGATTTGTAGGTGGCGACCGGGTACTTGGCCGTGTCGAGGAAGTCTTCGCCCTGGATGTGCGAGTTGAACAGGGTCGAACCCGTGTCGACGGACTTGGTATCGATCAGCACTTCGACGGCGCCCGTCTTGGCGGCGCGGTCCAGCGTGACCTTGCCGGTGGTGTTATTGAAACGGCTTTGCTGTGTCGAGAAACCCATGTGGGTGTACTCGAAACGGGGGAAGGTGTGGCTGCCATCGATGACATAGACTTCAGGAGCGGCAACAGCGGACAGCGAGAAACCGGCGGCGGCGATAAAAGCGAGCAGTTTTTTCATGATGGATTCCTGATAGGGAGTGGTGGATGTCAAAACCGCAAACGGCTGCAGGCGAACGGCGCCTGCGGCTGATTGTCTGGCTTCAGTTGCAACAGATTATGCATGGCATGAAGATCGATGTAAAACGGAAAATATACCTAGTTAGCATCGATAAAATCGATAATAAGGGCGGTAATCTTCGCGACAGCGGCTTCTGCTACCGATTATTGTCTTCATTGCAAAAAATATCCAGCGTTATCCAGCAACATAAATGAGAATGATTCTTGTTATTGTTTGATGAGCTTGCTATTATTGCCTGCTTTGATAACGAGGAAACGCGCGGTGCTTGAACGCTATTACCAGGAATTGCTGCGCCTGATTTCGCGCTCCACGGGATGCCGCGACAAGGCGCAGGACGTGGTGCAGGAAGCCTACGCCCGCATCCTGGCACGCGATCCGCTCGGCGGCGCACCTCCCCGGCAAGGCGGTGCGCCCTCCCTGCACAGCGGCGCGGCGCCCGATAGCGGCCAGCGCGCGCTGCTGTACGTGACGGCAAAGAACATCGCCATCGATGAACAGCGCTTGCAGCAGAGACGGCCCCATGACGCGCTCGACGAGCCGCACATGCAGCTGCGCGCGCCGCGCGCCGATGAACCCGACCAGCGGCTGCACGACCGGCAAACCATGGAGCGCCTGCTGGTCATCATCGACGCCCTGCCGCCGCGCTGCCGCCAGGCTTTCGCGCTGTACAAGTTCGATGGCCTGAGCCAGATCGAGATCGCCGCCCAGATGGGTATCTCCGTCAACATGGTGGAAAAACACATCATCAACGGCATGCTCGCCTGTAAAAAAGGCTTACCCGAGCGGGATACGCTATGAAACAGCACATGACATCACAAGACACGACGGCCGACGACATCGACTTCCTGGCGGCGCAATGGCTGCTGCGCCACGACGCGGGCCTGGCCGCGCACGAACTGGCGGCATGGCAGCAATGGCTGGACGCGGACACGCGCCACCAGCAGGCCTGGGAGGCGCTGGCCCGCACCGATGCGCTGCTGGCCAGTCTGCCGGCGCAGCGCGTGGCGGCCTTCAGCCAGCCCGCCCCGGCGGCGGGCACGCCGTCATCGCTGTTGCAGCGGCTGCGCCAGGCGGCCTCCTTCCCGCCGCGCGGCGCGCTGGCCGGCGGCTGCCTGCTGCTGTGCGGCCTGCTGGCCTGGCCGCTGGCCAGCCATCTGCAGCGCCCCGGCTTCCAGCACGATTACAGCACGGCGCGCGGCCAGTTCGCCACGCAAGTCCTGCCCGACGGCAGCCGCATCGAACTCGATAGTGGCAGCGCCGTCGACGTGGCCCTGCACCGCGACCGGCGCACCGTGCGCCTGCTGCGCGGCCAGGCCATGTTCCATGTACACGCCGACCCTGCGCGTCCGTTCCAGGTCATCGCGGGAGCGGCCACGGCAACGGTGCTGGGCACGCATTTTTCCGTGCGCCACGTGGACGCCACGACACAGGTGAGCGTGGCGCAAGGCACGGTGCGCGTGGAAAGCGAAGCCGGCGCGCATGCCGAAGTGCTGCGGGCGGGCGACACGGTCACCGTCACGCCGCACGGCGTGAATGCGCTGGCCAGGGTCAACGCGCAAGCGGTGGGCAACTGGCGTGCCGGGCGCCTCGATTTCGAGGACGCCACCCTGGCCGAGGCGCTGGCCGAATTCCAGCGCTATGGCGACACCAACCTCGTGCTCGACGATCCGGCCCTGGCCGGCCTGCGCCTGAACGGCAGCTTCGACGCCAAGCTGCCGGCGCAATTTGCCGCCGCCCTGCCGCTGGCCTTGCCCGTGCGCCTGCTGCGCCAGGACGGCAAGCTGCATATCGTCGCCCGCTGATTTGTCCCCATGTCGCGAAATAAAATCAATCCGCACGTCAGGGTAAATGATACTCATTCGTTTTAACTATGAAGGATCACCAACATCACCATAGGAAAAACATGCATTTGACTCCACCACGCCACCCCTTGCCCGCCCGCCTGTCTCCCCTCTTACTGGCCATCGGCCTGGCCTTCGGCACGCCCGCCGTGCATGCCGCCGCCGCGCCGGTGGCGCAGGTGGAATGGCACATCCCCGCGCAGCCTCTGAACCGCGCGCTGAACGAGCTGGCGCGCCAGGCCGGCATGGTGCTGCTGGCCGACGCGCGCCTGACTCAGGGACGGCAAAGCGCGCCGCTGCAAGGCCGGCATTCGCTGCCCGAGGCGCTGCGCCAGCTGCTGGCCGGCAGCGGCCTGCAGGCGCAGCTGCAAGGCGGTACGACCATCATCATCAGCGCGCCGGCGCCTGTCTCTGCCGGCGCGGTGCAGATCGGCACTCTGCGCGTGAATGGCCAGGGCGGCAGCGGCACGTTCGAGGCGGACGACACGGATCCGGCTGACCTGCCCTACGTCACGTCCGCATCGTCCGCCTACATCGGGCGCGAGCAGATCGAACGCTTCCGCGGCACGTCGCCGGCCGATATCTTCAAGGGCGTGGCCGGTGTGCAGGTGGGCGACAGCCGCAACAGCGGCGCCGTCGACGTCAACGTGCGCGGCATGCAGGGCCAGGGCCGCGTGCCCGTGCTGATCGACGGCAGCCTGCAGTCGTCCACCGTCTACCGCGGATACGCGGGCATCGCCGACCGCAGCTACATCGACCCTGACCTGATCAGCGCCATCCGCATCGACAAGGGCCCGAACCTGTCGGCGCAAGGCGCGGGCGCCATCGGCGGCATGGTCAGCATGCAGACCCTGCGCCCCGAAGACATCCTGCGACCGGGCCAGCGCACGGGCGTGCGCCTGCGCGGCGGCATGCAGGACAACAGCGTCTCGGCGCCCGCCGATTTCGGCAGCGCGCCGCGCACGCACCGCAACAAGCTGGGCGACCCGCGCAGCGGCTTTGGCAGCATCGCCGTGGCCACGCGCCAGGATGACTACGACCTGGTGGCCGCCATCAGCCACCGCAGCATCGGCAATTATTTTTCCGGCACGCGCGGCTTCGGGCGCTATCAAATGCTCAACGAATGGGGCGACGACAATGGCGTGACGCAGTTCTTCAAGAAGGGCGACGAAGTGCTGAACACGGCCAACCGCACCACCTCGGCCCTGTTGAAGGCCAACCTGCACCTGCCGCACGAACAGAAGCTGGAGCTGGGTTACCGCTATTTCGACAGCAGTTATGGCGAAATCATGCCGTCGCAGATCTACCGCAACAGCACCGGCAGCATCCCGCAGTGGGACCCCAGCCAGGTGCGCACCAATGCCCTGACGGCGCGCTACGAGTGGAAGCCGGAAGGCCAGCAGCTGATCGACCTGAAGGCCAACCTGTGGCTGACGGACATGCAGAGCAAGTCGCGCAACGGCGACATCTTCAGCAATCCGCTGGAAGGCAAGCCCAATCCGGGCGGCCATGAATGCAAGGAATGCGTGGAAGTGCTGTACCTGGCGAAGAACCAGGCGCGCCGCGTCGGCGCGGACCTGACGAACAGCTCGCGCTTCGCCACCGGCATGGGCGCGCTGAAGCTGGACTATGGCCTGTCGCTGCAGAACGAGGATATCGGCCCGGCCGACAGCGTGCGCATCCTCGACGAAGACCTGAACGCCAACCACACGCTGCGCAACGGCAAGCGCCACGAGCAGAGCGCATTCGCCTCGCTGCAGTGGCAGGCGCGCGACTGGCTGAGTGTCGAGGTGGGCGGGCGCTTCCAGCGCTTCGAGTCACGCGACCGCAACCGCCGCGCCGAACAGCAATACCAGCCGCAAGGCTGGCAATGGGTCACCATGTGGGACAAGGACGGCGATCAGCTCGGCGCAGCGAAGTGGTACCAGGATGCGCAGGGCCGGTTTACGCCCGCCACCAATCCCGCGCTGGTGGGCGGCATGGTGGAAAAATACGGCGCCGAGCCGGCGCCGCTGGACGTCTCGCAGGTCGCCGACTGGAGCGGCAGTGATTATGTCTTCCGCGACGCCATCCCCGGCCTGTTCAGCTACAGCAAGCCGATCCGCCGCAAGGACCACGGTTTTGCGCCCACGTTTGCGCTGACGGCGCGCCTGTCCGACAGCGTCAGCCTGTTCCTGCGCGACGCGCGCGGCCTGCGCATGCCCAGCCTGTATGAGTCGACAATGGGATTCTCGGCCACGTATTCGTCGCCCTTGAATGCCGAGCGCAGCCACAACCGCGAGATCGGCGTGAGCCTGGTCAAGGATGGCGTATGGAGCGCCGCCGACAAGCTGCGCCTGCGCGTGGCGTACTTCGACAACGTCACCCACGGCTACATCACGCGCCGTCCGCTTCCCGACTTGCCGGCCTACGCGCAGAATTTCTCGATGGCGAATACGGACAAGTACAGCGTTTCGGGCATCGAACTGCAGTCGTCATATGACCGGGGTAGCGTGTTTGCCGACTTTTCCGGCACCTGGAACCGCAAGACCCTGATCTGCGACGCGGCCACGGCGGCCTATTTGCGCACGGCCAGCAAGTGGCAATCGGATATCTGGAACACGCCCGACTGCTCGCCCATCGGCTTTAGCAGCTCCTACGTGAGCAACCATATCCAGCCCAAATTGAGCGCCAACCTGACCCTGGGCACGCGCTGGCTGCAGGAGAAACTCACCGTCGGCACGCGCCTGACGCACGTCGGCCATCCGCTGGCGCGTCAGGATGACAAGGCCGTGTGGCAGTCGTGGACGGGCACCTCGCCGCAGGTGCTGACGCAGGCCTACACCCTGGCCGACCTGTTCGCCAGCTACAGGATCACGCCCAACGCCACCGTCGACGTGGCGGTGGACAACCTGACGGACCGTTACTACCTCGATCCGCTGACCCTGAGCCTGATGCCGGGACCGGGCCGCACGGCGCGCGTCACGCTTGGCCTTCGTTTCTGATTTGATTCATCCTTATAATAGAGAGCAGATATTCCATGCATGCAAGCGACACCACCAGTACCTTGAACGCCGTTCCGACCAACGCGGCCCCGACCCGCAGCCAGCGCCTGAAAGCCGACACCATGGCCACCCACGAATTGCTGGACCAGCGCATCATGGCCAGCGCGCCGTTTTCCAGCCGCGACAATTACGCGCGCTTCCTGCAGGCGCAGTACGCGTTCCTGCGCGACGTCGACGCGCTGTACGACAACGCGCAACTGGCCGCCCTGCTGCCGGATCTGGAACAGCGCCGCCGCTACGCCAGCATCGCGGCCGATCTGCGCGACCTGGGCACCGCCCTGCCAGCCGATGCGGCCACGCCGCCGTTCGACGCGCAGCTGGACCTGGCCACGGCGCTGGGCTGGCTGTACGTGAGCGAAGGCTCGAAGCTGGGCGCGGCCATCCTGTATAAACTGGCCGGCAAGATCGGCCTCGATGAACACCACGGCGCGCGCCACCTTGCGGGCCACCCGGACGGGCGCGCGCGCCACTGGCGCGAGTTTACGTCCGTGCTCGATACGGCCGCCCTTGATGACGCCGGCGAAGCGCGCGTGATCGAGGGCGCGCGCGCCGCCTTTTTGCGCATGTACGGCCACGTGGAGGCCTGCGCCTGATGGAGGAACCAGTGACCCGAGCAAACGCGGAAGCGCACACGGCACGGCTGCGCCGCTGGGCCTGGACGGTGGCCGGCATGCTGATGGTGGCGCTGGGCGTGATCGGCGCCCTGCTCCCCGTCATGCCGACGACGATCTTCCTGATCCTGGCGCTGGCCTGCTTCAGCCGCGCCTCGCCGCGCCTGGAACACTGGCTGCTGCACCACCCGCGCTTTGGCGCGCCGCTGCGCCAGTGGCGCGAACACCGCGCCGTGTCGCGGCGCGGCAAGATCCTCGCTTGCCTGGGCATGGCCATCGGTTTTGTCGCCATGTGCCTCGGCCATCCGCCCTGGTGGGTCATCGTCCTCGTGGCAACGATGGAAATCGCCGTCATCCTCTATCTGCTGCGTCGCCCGGAGGGTCCGGCGCCGGCGCCAGAAAAGCCGCCGCCGCCGGAGTGGCACAAGCCGCTGACCATCGCCACGGTCTTCGCCGTGCATGGCGCCCTGCTGGGATGGGCCGTGCACCACCGGGTGCCAGCGGCGCCCGTACTGGCCATCGCGCCCGACTCCGCACAGCCGGCCATGCTGCTGTTCCTGCCGGCCGCCGCCCCGCCCCGCCCTTTGGAGCAGAATCTTGCTGAACAGGTCAGCGCGGCCGCCGCGCCATCGCACGCCCTTGCCAAAAAGGCAGTGCCGGCCATCCCGCAGTTCGTGCTGCCGCAGCCCGATGCCGCGCCCATGCCGCCGCAAGCCGAGAGCATCGCGGCCGTTGCCGAGGTGCGCCATGCCGCCGTCACGCCGGCACCGGTAGCCACGGCGTCTGTCGCGGCGGCACCGCCCTCGCCTGCCCTGCCGCCCGCGCCACAGGAGCTGCGCAGCGGCGTATCGAGCTGGGAAGGCAAGGTTTTGGCGCGCATGGAGCGCTTCCGCCGCTACCCGACGGCGTCGCGCGCGAAGCAGGAACAGGGCGTGGTGTATCTGCGCTGCCGCATCGACCGCGATGGCCAGGTGCTGGCGGCCGCCATCGAGCGCAGTTCCGGTTCCGCGGCGCTGGATCAGGCCGCGCTCGACACTTTGCAACGGGCGGCGCCACTGCCGCGCATTCCCAAGGAACGGCCGGACCCGCTGGAATTATCGATTCCCGTCGAATTTTCCATCGGCTGAACACGAAAAAACCGCGTTTACTCTCGCCAAATACCCATATAGACATTATTTGCATATTCAAAGCAAGATTCTGTCGTAGGAGTAATAACACGATCGGAGGTATACTACGCAACCGACGTAACAGGCTGGGCGATTTGGCCCCTGCAAGCACGCCTGTCACGGTCCAATAAAAAAGGAAACACTGCATGACCACACCACACCGTACGCCGGTGATTCGCATCGATGGCGCGAACAAGACCTTCGCGCTGCCCAAGGGCGAACAATTCCACGCGGTCAAATCGGTCACGCTGGAAGTCTATCCCGGTGATATTTTCGGCCTGATCGGCAAGAGCGGCGCCGGCAAATCGACCCTGCTGCGCCTGATTAACCTGCTCGAACGTCCCGACAGCGGCACCATTACCGTGGCCGGGCGCGAGCTGACGCGCCTGGGCAAGAGCGCATTGCGCGACGCGCGCCAGAACATCGGCATGATTTTCCAGCAATTCAACCTGCTGCAAAACGCCAGCGTCTTCGACAACGTCGCCTTCCCCCTGAAAATCCATGGCACGGCCAAGGGCGAGCAGATCGCCGCCAGGGTCGAGGAATGCCTGGCGCTGGTGGGCCTGTCCGACAAGCTGCACAGCTATCCGGCGCAATTGTCCGGCGGACAGAAGCAGCGCGTGGCGATCGCCCGCGCCCTGGCCAGCCACCCCGACGTGCTGCTGTGCGACGAGCCGACCTCCGCGCTGGATGCGGAAACGACGCGCGCCCTGCTCGACACTTTGCGCGACATCAATGCGCGCCTGGGCGTGACCATCGTCATCGTCAGCCATGAGCTGTCGGTGCTGGGCGCCATCTGCAACCGCGTCGCCGTCGTGGAAAACGGCGCCATCGCCGAACAATTCGATCTGAGCGACACGGCCACCCCGCGCAAGACGGCGCTGGGACGCGAGCTGGCTTATTACGGCACCGAGGCGTTTGAAGCCACCGCATGGAAGGATGCAACACATGTTTGAAGAATCGATCAATAACGTCGTCAACCTGCTGCCGGAAATCTGGGTGGCGCTGGGCCAGACCATGACCATGCTGGGCATCGGCCTCACGGCCGCCATCCTGATCGGCGGCCCCCTGGGCATTTTGCTGTTCCTCGTCTCGGAAGGCCAGTCGCTGGAAAACCGCCCCCTGTCGACCATCCTCGGCTGGCTGGTGAATACCGTGCGCAGCTTCCCCTTCATCATCCTGCTGGTCGCCCTGACGCCGTTTACGCGCATCATCGCGGGCACCTCGATCGGCCCGCTGGCAGCTGCCGTGCCGCTGTCGTTCGCCGCCATTCCCTACCTGGCGCGCCTGGTGGAACAGAACCTGCGCGAAGTCCCGCGCGGCGTGATCGAGGCTGCGCACGCCATGGGCGCGTCGGAGCTGCAGATCATCTTCCGCGTGCTGCTGGTGGAAGCGCGTTCCGGCCTCGTGCTGGCACTGACCGTGCTGTCGATCAGCTTCCTGTCGTATTCGGCCGTGGCCGGCGTGGTGGGCGGCGGCGGCATCGGCGACCTGGCCATCCGCTACGGCTACTACCGCTTCGAGACGGACATCATGGTCGCTACAGTCGCCATCCTGATCGTGCTGGTGCAAACCATCCAGTTCGCCGGCACGCGCATCGCCAAGCGCCTCGACAAACGTTAATTCAAATTCAGAAACAAGGACCTGCATGAACCACATTCGCCGCACCCTGCTGCTGGCCGCTGCCAGCCTGACCCTCGCCACCGCCGCCCACGCCAAGGACCCGAAGGAAATCGTCATCGGCACCAGCTCCGGCCCTTACTCGGACCAGCTGAAGCTGGGCATCAAGCCCATCCTGGAAAAACAGGGCTACAAGGTCAAGATCGTCGAATTCAACGACTACGTGCAGCCGAACTACGCGCTGGCCGAAGGCTCGCTGGACGCCAACGTGTTCCAGCACATCGTGTATCTAACCAAGTTCGCCACCGATAACAAGCTGCCACTGAGTTCCCTGATCACCGTGCCGACCATGCCGATCGGCCTGTACGGCGGCAAGCAAAAGACGCTGGCCGAAGTCAGGAACGGCGCCACCATCACCATGCCGAACGACCCGACCAACCAGGCGCGCGCGCTGGTGATGCTGGCCAAGATGGGCTGGATCAAGCTGAAACCGAACGTCGACCCGCTGCGCGCGTCCGAGCGCGACGTACTGGAGAACCCGAAGAAGCTGAAACTGGTGCCGCTGGAAGCGGCGCAGCTGCCACGCTCGCTGGCGGACGCCGACTACGCTTTCGTCAACGGCAACTTCGCCCTGGCCGCCGGCATGAAGCTGACGTCGGCCCTCGCCGTGGAAAAGATCTCGGACAGCTACATCAACCTGGTCGCCATCCGCACGGCCGACAAGGCCAAGCCCTGGGTCAAGGACCTGGAAGCGGCCTACCGCTCGCGCGCCTTCCTCGACGCCACCAACAAATACCTGGCCGGCTACGAAAAGACGGACTACCAGCTGGCGCTGGAAAAGACGCTGAAAAAATAAACGACGCATGCAATGCAAAAAGGACGGCCAAGGCCGTCCTTTTTTATTGTCCGCGCCTTGCGGGCGCTATTCCGGCTTAGAAACGGTAGCCGACGCCGATGCCGATCAGGATAGGATCGACCTTGACTTCGCTGGCCTTGGCGCCACCGATGAACACATCGCTGCGGATCTGCACTTTCTTGATGTCGAAGTTCAAGGACCAGTTTTTGTCCAGCTTGTAGTCGACACCGGCTTGCAGCGAGTAGCCCCAGCTGTCATGCTCGAGGCGGCCGGCGCCATTCAGCAATTTCACGTCCGAGATATTCGTGTAGTTGATGCCGGCACCCACGTAAGGGCTGAACTGTTTTTCAGGCATGAAGTGGTATTGCAGCGACAGGGTCGGCGGCAGGTGCTTGAAGGTACCGATATTGTTGCCGTCGAGCTTGACGTCATGCTTTTGCGGGTAAGTCAGGATCAGCTCGGCAGCGATATTCGGGGTGAAGAAGTACGAAATATCGATTTCAGGAATCGTCTTGCTGCTGACCGTCAAACGGTCGGATGCGCCGACGCCACCAACAGGAGCAGATTTATCGGCCGGATCGATGTGCACGGCGCGCGCACGGACCAGCCATGGGCCTTCCTGTGCCATTGCGTTGCCGGCGAATGCGCCGATGGCGGCCAAAACGATTGCTGCTGCAGTTGCGGACTTTTTCATTTTATTTTCCTCTGTCGTTAAGTAACGCTGCGAAGTCTAAGAGTGCAGTGCAACAAAAACTTTGATCCACATCAAATAGTGCTAGATGGCATCAACAGAGGGATTTTTTCCTTTGCCCAGGTCAAGAAAATGCGGCATTGCAAAATCAGGCCGCCTCGGCGAACAGGCTGGCGACCCAGTCTGCAAACACGCGCACGCGCGGCGACAATTGCCGGTGGTGGGGATACAGCACGGACACGGGCAGCGGGTCGGGACGCCAGTCGCGCAGCACCTCCACCAGCTCGCCGGACGCCAGCGCCCGCTCCAGGTGATAACGGGGCGCCTGGATCAAGCCCAGGCCCGCGCGGCAGCAGGCGTGATACGCGTCCGCGTTATTGACGGACACGCTGCCCGGCAAGGCCACGCTGTGCCGCTGCCCATCCGCCTTGAAATCGAAGGGCCAGACCTTGCCCGTCTGGGCGGAAAAAAAATTGACGGCGCGGTGGCCCGCCAGCTGCGCCAGGTTTTCCGGCGTGCCGTGTGCGGCCAGGTAGGCGGGGCTGGCGCACGTCACCTGCTCCAGCAGCGCCACCCTGCGCGCCACCATCGACGAATCGCTCAACTCCCCCACGCGCAGCACGCAATCGACGCCTTCGCGCACCAGGTCGACGAGGCGGTCGCCCATGCCGATTTCCAGTTCGATCAAGGGATAGCGGGCGCAGAACCGGTCCAGCACGGGCATGACGAAGTGCATGGCCAGGGTCGCGTGCAGGTCGATGCGCAGCTTGCCGGCCGGCTGCCGCACCGCCGAGGAAAACACGGCTTCCGTTTCTTCCAGGTCCGCCAGCAGGCGCGCGCAGCGCTGGTAATACGCCTCGCCATCGGGCGTGGGCGTCACTTGCCGCGTGGTCCGCTGCAGCAGGCGCACGCGCAGCCGCGCTTCAAGCTGCTTGATCGCATGCGTGACGGTGGCCTTCGGATAGCCAAGGTCATGCGCCGCCTGCGTGAAACTGCGCAGTTCGACGATGCGGGTAAAGATGCGCATCGCATCGAATCGGTCCATGACCCCTCCATTGTTATTGTCTGCTGCACAGTGTAGCGATCCGGGTGCCATTTTTCCATTCTTAACTATCGCGCTGGCAAACTTGTCCGCAACGCAAGCACTACTTGCACCGATGTCACTGGATTGCCGCCTGCCCATGCAGCATACTATTTTCAATGCGCACATGAGAATGGTAATGATTATCATTTGCGATATAATGGCTTACCTCGCTCAGCGATTACAAAAAGGAATGGGAGACATGGATATATTGAGGGAACTGCGTGAATCGGGATTGAAAGTGACCATCCCCCGCTTGCGGATTCTGCAGCTGTTCCAGGAAGGCACGATCAAGCACCTGAGTGCGGACGATGTCTACAAACTCTTGCTGGCTGAAAAGATCGACGTGGGCCTGGCCACCATCTACCGCGTGCTGATGCAGTTTGCCGAAGCGGGCATTTTGTTTCGCCGGCACTTCGAATCGGGCCACGCCGTCTTCGAACTGAACGAAGGCCAGCACCACGACCACCTGGTCTGCACGGGTTGCGGCAAGGTCGATGAATTCGTCGATGAAGGCATCGAACTGCGCCAGAACGAGATCGCCGCCGAGCGGGGCTTCGTGCTGCACGAGCACGCGCTGTCGCTGTACGGCACCTGCGCCGAGTGCACGGCGAAGAAAATCCCGCCGCGCCGGGTCTGACGATGCCTGGGCCGCCTGGGCGCCACTGCCTTGCGGTAAGATTCGCTCACGCTCGATAAAGGATCACCCATGTACATCGGAGAAATCGCCCGTCTGGCGGGCACCTCGCCCAAAGCCTTGCGCCACTATGAGGCGCTGGGCTTGCTGGGCGATGTGCGCCGTTCCGGCGCCTACAGAGTCTACACGCAGCAAGACCTGGCGCAAGTCAAGCTGATACGCCAGGCGCAGGTCCTGGGCTTCCGCCTGGCCGAACTACTGCCCGTCCTGGCCGGCGATGACACGGACTGGGCCGCCCTGTCGCGGCACATCGACGCCAAGCGCGCGCAGGTGCGGCAGGATATCTCCCGCCTGCGCCAGCTCGACGCGCAGCTGGCCGACATCGACACGGAAATCCGCGACTGCCTGGCGCGCCAGCAATTGCAGGCAGCCTGACATTCCGCGCTTGACTCTGCCACTAGGGGCAGGCTTTAGCATGCAAGCTCTTCTTTAACGGACAGCCTGCATCATGACCAAGACGACACCCAAGCGCATATTGATTCTCCTCGGCCACCCGTCCAGCGACAGTTTCTGCGCCGCCCTGGCCGAGGCCTACGCCGCCACGGCCCGCGGCGCAGGCCATACCGTGCGCGAACTGCGCCTGGGACAGCTGGACTTCGACCAGAACCTGCATAAAGGCTACCGCCAGGTGCAGCCGCTGGAGCCGGACTTGCTGGCCGCGCAGGAAGCCATCAGCTGGGCCGAACACCTGGTGTTCGCCTACCCGATCTGGTGGGGCGGCGCGCCGGCCCTGCTGAAGGGTTTTGTCGACCGTATCTTCCTGCCCGGCTTTGCCTTCAAATACCGCCCGGGCAAGGCGTTTCCCGCCCAGCTGCTGAAGGGCCGCACGGCCCAGCTGCTGGTGGCGATGGACACGCCGCCCTGGTATTTCCGCTGGGTCTACCACATGCCCGGCATTCACCAGCTGCGCAAGACGACCCTGGAATTTTGCGGCGTCAAGCCCGTCAAGGTGGCCTGCTTCGGCCCCATGATCGATTCCACCGGCACGCAGCGCGCACGCTGGCTGGAGCAGGCACAGGCGCTGGCCAGGCGTCTGTAAGCCCGGCAACGGATTGCCATGCAGCCATCTTGCATACGGTTTTGACAAGTCGGTAATCAAGCCGTCACATTCGACGGCTACCATGATGATATTGCCTGTTTGTCAGTCGCCTTGCCCGCGTGACAACAAGGGTCCGATCGTCATGTAAAGGTAGCCGCTGTGGAGTTCAACGCTTCTCGATTGCATCTTCCCCGTTATCGCACGTCCGTGGCGCTTGACCTGTGCATTCCCACGGAATCCGTGCAGGCCGACGCCAGCAACTTCGCCGTGCTGGAACTGTTCACGGAGCGGCGTGACATGATGAGCCTGCCCGTCACGGAACAGCAGAAGCCCATCGGCTTAATCAGCCGCAACATCTTCATGTCGCAGATGTCCAAGCCCTTTTATCACGAGGTGTACGGCAAGAAGAGCTGCATCGCCTTCATGGACAAGGAACCGCTGATCGTCGATGGCGCCATGAGCATCGAGGACCTCACCTTCCGCGCCGTGGAAGCGGGAGAGAAGGCGCTGGCCGACGGCTTCATCATCACCGAAGACGGCGCGCTGGCCGGCGTGGGCTTCGGCCTGCAGCTGATGAACGTGGTGGCCACCATGCAGGCCGAAAAGAACCGGCAGATCATGCACAGCATCGATTACGCCAGCGTGATCCAGCGCGCCCTGCTGCGCACCTCCGATGCGGAACTGCGCGCGGCCCTCCCCGACGCCCACCTGGAATGGCAGCCGCGCGACGTGGTCGGCGGCGACTTCTACTTTTTCGAACGCTACGAAGGGGGCTGGTTCGCCGCCATCGCCGACTGCACGGGCCACGGCGTGCCGGGCGCCTTCATGACCCTGATCGCCTCGTCGGCCCTGAGCCAGGCCCTGCGCGAACGGGGGCCGCGCGATCCGGCCGCCCTGATCGGCGCCGTCAGCCGCGCCATCAAGACCCTGCTGGGCCAGGACGGCGCCGACAGCGGCGCGGCCACCGGCCACGCCGGCTCGAACGACGGCATGGATTGCGCCTTTTTGTGCTACGACGAGGCCAGCGCCAGCCTGCGTTTCGCGGGGGCGAAACTGGCGCTCTACGTGGCGGCCCCCGGCGAAGAAACCGTGCGCGCCATCGACGGCGCTCGCATGGGCGTGGGCTACGTCGACACGCCGGCCGGCTACTGCTGGCACAACGAGACGCCCGACATTCCCGCCGGCAGCCTGCTGTTCCTCACCACCGACGGCTTGCTCGACCAGATCGGCGGCGCGCGCGACATCGCCTACGGCAAGCGGCGCATGCGCGAGCAGCTGCTGGCGCGGCGCGACGCGCCGGCCGGCGAGGTGGCGGCGGCGCTGCTGCAGGACAGCGCCGCGTGGCAGGGAAAACAGCCGCGCCGCGACGACCTGACCTTTTTCTGTTTCCGCCTGTAGTTTGGGCGCCATCGAGCCACCTTATCAACAAGAAACCGGGTCACCGGCTAGCCAGGAGCACGCACGTGCTGTACGAAGAATTCAACGAGTTTTGGGATGTGGCCCGCAAGCGCAACATCATCTTTTTTTACGTGGGCTATTTCTCGCAGCACGTGGTCAGCGCCATTTCCGAAACCATCAAGGCGCGCCTCGATACGGCCGGCGCGGCCGGGCCCACGCGGCGGCGCATCTTTTCCTCGTTCATCGAGATGTCGCAAAACATCATGCATTATTCGGCCGACAGCCTGACGCCCGATGCGCAGCTGGACCAGCAGATGCGGCGCGGCTCGTTCTGCATCGGCACGCGCGGCGACAGCTTTTTCCTGCTGTGCGCCAACCCCGTCTCGACGGACAACGTGGCGCAGATCCGCGCGCGCCTGGAGCCGCTGCACACGATGACGATGGAAGAAATCCGCCTCGCCTACAAGAAGGCCCTGCGCGAGGAAGCGCCGTCCGACAGCAAGGGCGCGGGCCTGGGCTTCCTCACCATGGCGCGCGACGCCAGCGAGCCGCTGGAATTCGAATTCGTCCAGGACCCACAGGAGCCTGGCCACACCATCTTCTGCATCAAAGCCATCATTTGAAAGAGCCGACTCAGGAAAGCATATGCAATTACCGTCACCACTGTTCATCGCCGCGACCCCGAGTTCGCCCGAAATCGACTTCCGTTTCGAGCAGCACACCCTGTCGATCAAGGGCGAGTCGTATCCGGAAAACGCAGCCGCCTTCTATGGCCCGCTGATCGCCGCCGTGCGCGCCTACCTGGAAGACTGCCGCGCAGCAGCCATCACCGTCAACGTCTCGCTGGCCTACTTCAACAGCTCCAGCACGAAGATGCTGTTTACCCTGTTCGACACCCTGAACCAGGCGGCCGTGGACGGCAACCAGGTGCGCCTGAACTGGTATCACGACGAGGACGACGACACCATCCTGGAATTCGGCCAGGAGCTGCAGCAGGACTTTACGGCGCTGGACTTCCACGACCATCCCGTGCAAGGCAGCTAGGGCATGCGCGCCGCCATCTCCGAGGCCGGACCGGAACCCGACCTGTTCACCGTGGAAGCGGCGGCGCTGGCTGCCGCGCGCCGCATGCACGCCGACCTTCACGCCAGCGGCGAGGCGCAGCGCCGCGTGCTCGGTGAACTGATCGTTCACTACGAGCGGCTGATGCGCGAGACGCGCCGGCTGATCGGCCGCAGCGACCGCGCCGAGCGCGACATGCATCTGCTGAACCGCCAGTTGCAGACGCTGGCCGGCCAGCTCGAATACCGCGCCACGCACGACCCGCTGACGGGCGCCCTGAACCGCGGCGCCGTGATCGACCACGCCTCGCGCTGCCTGGAGCAGGGCGACATGGCGCTGATCGTGCTCGATATCGACCTGTTCAAGCAGGTCAACGACGACTTCGGCCACCCGGCAGGAGACGGCGTGATCCAGGCCGTAGTCGACTGTTTAAAAGGATTATTGGGACAGGAGACGGCCATCGGCCGGGTCGGCGGCGAAGAGTTTTCCGTGGTCTGGCCCACCTCTTCGCGCGACGACGCGGCGCAGGTGGCGCAGCGCATCTGCGAGACGGTCGGCCGCCAGCGCCATGCGGCGCCCATCACGCGCGCCATCACCGTCAGCGTGGGCCTGAGCTGGAACCGCGCCGGCACGCCGTTCGACACGGCCTACAGCCATGCGGACCAGGCCCTGTACCAGGCCAAGCGCGAAGGGCGCAACTGCGTGCGCCAGTGGCTGGAGAGCTGAGTCAGCGCACCGGATCAGCGCAGCTGTTCGCGCGCCATGCTGCCGTCGCGGCGCATGGCCGCCGCCGCGCGCTGCATGGCCGCCACCTGCGTCTCGGACACCTTGAGGTTGCAGGCCAGGTAAGTCTGCACGCGATTAAAAGTCAGCAGCGGCACCACCTTGCCCTCCCATTCCTTGCCGACGAAAGGCTTGCTGCCCACCGCCAGCCCGACGGCCCACAGGTCGATGCGCCCCAGCAGCAGCTTTTGCGGATTGAGCCACTCCTGCGTGACGGGCGCCACGTTCAGGCCGTGCTGGCGCAGGTAATCGTCGCGCGCGTCGCCCAGCACCGTGCCGATTACCAGGCCGCGCGCATCGGCCAGGGTGCGCAGCGCCAGATGCCGCTCGGCCAGGCCATACAGTATCCACTCCGCTTCGTTGAGGGGGCCGATCCAGCGAAACTGCGCTTCGCGCTCTTGCGTGCGCGTGGTGGAAAAGATGCAGGTGTCAGGCTCGCGCAGCGCCTGCGCATACGCGCGTTTCCACGGCAGCAGTTCCATCGTATAGCCGATGCCGGCGCGCGCCATGATCTCGCGCACCTTCAGCGTTTCGCGTCCCACGACGACATTGCCTTCCATCATGCTTGACGGCGGCAAATGCTCGCCGACGATGCGCAGGCCTCCCGCCCCGGCCGCCGCCGGCAGCAACAGT
This sequence comes from Janthinobacterium sp. BHSEK, assembly GCF_056174685.1. NCBI lineage: Bacteria > Pseudomonadati > Pseudomonadota > Betaproteobacteria > Burkholderiales > Oxalobacteraceae > Janthinobacterium > Janthinobacterium sp. BHSEK. Next base: position 154,089 of record NZ_JBWBYV010000030.1, on the reverse strand, counting down.
GCCGCCAGCAACCATGCCATGCTTGCTTGTTTCATGCTTGCCTTCTTCTACCACAGGGGATACGCATCCCTGCCACCTGCCCGATGGTATCATCGGCCCCCGCCAGCCATGGCCGAACATTATCAATTAAACCATTATTTTCCCGTAACGTGGCTCAGGGCCAACGCCGGGATCATCATGCGAGGGGGAAGATGGCGAGAAAGACAAGTGGCGGAAAACAGTAGGAGTCGAACCTACGGGAGAACGTCTGACGCCCTCCACCGGGTTTGAAGCCCGGCCACATCACCGGATGAGTGTGCTTTCCGCGGTGCCTGAGCTAGTCGTTGGGCAAGGCTGCGGTGTAGGACCACAATGCTTGCGGACGCAACAAATGCCCATTGCCAACACGGCGAGTATAACCGACGCGGTCGAAGAACTCCAGAACCTGGATCGCCCGCTTGCGGCCCAGGCCGCTGGCATCGCGGAAAGTGGCCGCGCCCACGGCGCCATTGCCGGCTGGCAAACCGGCATCCTCTTCCGCCTGGCGCGCCAGTTCCCGCACCAGCTGCGCCAGCCCGGCCAGCGCCGCCTGGTGATAAAACAGGTCGTGCACCACCTGGCTGATCTGCCCTGCCTTGGCCAGTTTGCGCAAGAGCCGGCGCGTGTCGTCCTCGGCCAGGCCGAGGTCGCGCGCCAGGTCGCGCGTCCAGGGCGGATCGGCACGCCCCTGCTCCAGCGCGGCCAGCAAGGGCTCGGCCAGCGCCTGCTCCTGCGGCGTGAGTTCCACGCTGTGCGTCGGCAAGTGCAGACTGGCGCCGCGCGCCAGGATGCCGCCCTGCGCCAGCAAGCCTTCGATCAGGTGGCTCCACAAGGCGTCTTCCATCTCCGCGTCGACGATGCGTTTCAAACGCCACAGTTCCGGCCCCGCCTCGTCGGGGGCGCGCGCATGGAAGACCGCCAGGGCGGCCAGCACCCGCTCTTGCAGCGCCAGCAAGGCTGCTGGCGCCAGCAGCAGGGCGTCGTCGCCGCGCAGGGCAATGCGCCGCGTGTCTGGCGGCAGCGCGATGGCGTCCGCCGGCAGCAGCGACAGCCGCACCAGCAGCGACTCGCGCAGCCCCAGCGGGCTTTGCGCCAGCAGGGCCGCATAGTCGCCCTGCGCCACAAACGCGGCCAAGGCATCGAGCCAGGCCAGGCGCGCCGGGCTGCGGCGCTTGCGCGCGGGGCCGAACGGGTCGAGCACCATGCCGCCGCCCACCGTCTGCGTCGCCTGCGCATTGCGCACCACGAAACGGTCGCCCGGCACGCCGTGCATGGGCGCCTCGAACACCAGCTGTACCCTGCCCGTCTGGCCCGGCGACAGGGTTTCGCCATCGAGCATGACGGCGCGCGCCAGCTGGTGCGCGGCGCCCAGGTGTACGTGCAGCGGCGACCAGGCTTTCAGCTGCACGCCGGCGTCGGGCAGCAGGGTCAGTTCCACGTCGAGGCGCTCGGAGCACTGCGCCAGTGCCGGCGCGACGATCCAGTTACCCCGTTCGATGCGTTCGCGGTCGATGCCGGCCAGGTTCAGCGCCAGGCGCTGGCCCGCCATGCCCGTCTCGGCCGCGCGGTTCTGCGCATGGATGCTGCGCACGCGCGCCGGCGCGCCGCCGGGCGCCAGCTGCAGCATGTCGCCCACCTGTGCGCGTCCCGCCAGCGCCGTGCCGGTGACGATGGTGCCCTGCCCCGACAAGGTGAACACGCGGTCCACGCCCAGGCGGAACAAGCGCCGCTCGTCGCGTTGCGGCAGGCTGCGCGCCACCAGCGTCAGGTGCGCCAGCAAGGCCGCCACGCCCGCATCGCTGTCGCGGTTGGCGGCGGTGGGGAAGATCGGGCTGCCGGCCAGCGGCGTGCCGGCCAGCAGCGCCTCGATGTCCGCCTCCACCTGCGCCACGCGGGCGCTGTCTGCGCGGTCGATCTTGGTCAATGCCACGGCGCCGCGCGTCACGCCCAGCAGCTGCAAGATGGCCAGGTGCTCGTGCGTCTGCGGCATGATGCCATCGTCGGCCGCCACCACCAGCAGGGCGAAGTCAATGCCCGTCACGCCGGACGCCATGGTGCGGATGAATTTTTCGTGGCCCGGCACGTCGATCACGCCCAGCACCGTGCCGTCCGCCAGCGGCAGATAGGCGTAGCCGAGTTCAATCGAGATGCCGCGCGCCTGCTCTTCCTTCAGCCGGTCCGTGTGCACGCCCGTCAGCGCGCGCGTGAGGGTCGTCTTGCCATGGTCGATATGGCCTGCAGTGCCGACGATCATGCGGACAACCCGGCCAGCTGCGCAATGAAGGCCGTCTCGTGCGCCGCTTCCAGGCAGCGCAAATCGAGCCACAGCGTGTCCTGGCCGATGCGGCCGATCACGGGGCAAGGCAAGGCGCGCAGGCGCTGTTCCAGCACACCCAATGGGTTGCTCAGGCGCGAGCCGGGGGCGCTGCGGATGGCCAGGCCAAAGCTGGGCAGCTGATCGACGGGCAAGGCGCCGCTGCCGATCTGGCTTTGCATGGCTTCGGCCGTGACCACATAGGCGACACCGAGCACGCCTTGCAACTGCGGCAGCAGGGTTTGCGCCTGCGCGCGCATGGCGGCCGCGGGGCGCGTCAAGAGGCGCAAGGTGGTCAGGCGTTCGGCCAGCAGGTCCGGCGCGCGGTACAGCTGCAGCACGGGGGCCAGGGCCGCCAGGGTGAGCTTGCCCACCCTCAGTGCGCGTTTCAAGGGATTGCGCTTGATTTGCGCGATCAGGTCGGCGCGCCCGACGATGACGCCGCATTGGGGGCCACCGAGCAATTTGTCGCCGCTGAAGGTCACCAGGTCGGCGCCCGCCGCGATGGTTTCGCGCACCGTCGTTTCATGCGGCAAGCCGTATTGCGCCAGGTCGACGAGGGTACCGCTGCCCAGGTCCACGGCCGTAGGAATCGCGTGTTGCGCCGCCAGCGGCACCAGTTCGTCGAGTTCCACGCTTTTCGTGAAACCCGTGATCGCGTAATTGCTGCAATGGACCTTCATCAGCAGGCTGGTATGCGCGTTGATCGCGTCCGCGTAATCGGCCAGGTGCGTGCGGTTGGTGCTGCCCACTTCGCACAGCACGGCGCCCGCGCGCGTCATCACGTCGGGGATGCGGAAGGCGCCGCCGATTTCCACCAGTTCGCCGCGCGAGACGATCACTTCCTTGTTCTGCGCCAAAGTGTTCAGCATCAGCAGCACGGCGGCCGCGTTGTTGTTGACGATGGTGGCCGCTTCGGCCCCCGTCAGTTCGCGCAGCAGTTCCTCGACCAGGTCGTCGCGGTCGCCGCGCTTGCCCGTTTCCAGGTCGAATTCCAGGTTCATCGGCCACTGCAGCGCCTCGACCACGGCGTGCACGGCGGCGTCGGGCAGCAGCGCGCGGCCCAGGTTCGTGTGCAGCACGGTGCCCGTCAGGTTGAACACGGGGCGCAGCCGCGGGTGCGCTTGCGATTGCAGCCGTTCGTCCACCTGCGCGACGATGGCGGCGATTGACGCGCCCTCTTCGCAGACTGCACCGGCGAGCATGGCCGTGCGCAGGTCGGCCAGCACGGAGCGCGCGCAGGCCAGGGTCTGCGCGCGGCCGTATGCGGCGATCAGCTCAAGGCAAGCCGCGTCGCCCAGGATGCGGTCCACCGACGGCAGGCGCACGGTCTGCCCCGTCGTCATGCTTGCTGGCCCTCGCCGCTTTCGCCCTTCCCCAGCCACAGCAGCGGATTGCCGCTGGCGCGCTGGTAGCCCGCTTCGCCCACCAGCAGGTCGAGCATCAGGCTGGCCAGATCGTCGGCCAGCGGTTCGACGTTGTAATCGTGTTCCTGGTTGAAGACTTTTCGATAGGTATGGCAATCGTCGCAGGTTTCCGCGCGCGCCACCTTCTTCGGGTCATTCGCCTTGTTGGGTAACTTGTCGTCCTTCGCCGCCACGGGGTCGAACGGCGCGGCGTCGGCCGCATCGAGACCCTGGTAGGCGATCTTGCCATTCTGTTCGCAGGTCGAGCACTTCACGCGCACCATATGCCATTCGCTTTCGCAGATGCCGCAATGCAGGTAGCGGTAGCCCTGCGACTGGCCGCCGATGCGGATCACGCTGGCGACGGGGTGCGAGCCGCAGACGGGGCACAGGGTGCCCGTTTCCAGGTCCGGCACGCGCGCGGCGCGCAGTTCGCTGGCCGACACCGACCACAGGATTTGCAGGGCGGCCGCGACGAACGGCGCGTGCATGGGATTGAGGTTGTCGCCGTTTTCATCGAGCACGGCATCGGCGCAGGCGTCCAGCGCTGGCGCGTCGAGCGCGCGCAGTTGCGCCAGCACCTGCGTCAGGCCGCCGGACAGGGCCGGCTGGCGTGCCGCCGTGGCGGCCAGTTCATCGAGCAGGCTGGCAAAGATGTCGCGCCAGACGGGCGGACGGGCGCCGCTGACGGGCAACACCGGCATGCGGTGGGCGATGGCACGGCGCAGCGCATCGGGGTCGGCGGCAGGCACGGCGCCGGGCGCCAGTTTTCCCACCACGGCGGCCTGCGCATCGGCCAGCGCGGCCATCAGCACCAGATAGCCCTGCATGCCCGCGTCGACGGGGATGCCCTTGATATTGCCCTGCGCCAGTTCGCGCAAGCGCAAGGCACGCGCCGTAAACAGGCTGACTGGCTGCGGCAGCAGCAGGCGCGGAATCGCGTTGTGGTCCAGGCCTTCGATTTCGCCTGGCTGAAGAATACGTTGTACCAATGGAGTTCCCATCAAAAAAGGGGATGTAAAAGTATTTTAATCGATACAGTCATAGCAAGCCGCAAAAGAAAACAGGGGTCAGACCCGGCGGGTCTGACCCCAGCATTTAGTGCGGAGGTAAATCGCTTCCGCCTATTTTTCCGTATGACGGATCACGGCCTCAAACCACTTCGGATGGTGCTTGCGCGCCCAGCCATAGGTGACGGTGCCGCGCACCATGGCGCCGACCGAGCCCTTGACCCAGATCGCCGCGTAGATGTGCACGATGATGGCGCAGATGATGCCGAATGCGCAACCGGCATGCAGCAAGGCGGCAAAGCGCACCACGCCGATCGGGAAATAGAACGCGAAATACGCGCGCCAGATCACGATGCCCGACAGCAGCAAGCCCACCATGCAGAACAGCAGCACGAAGAACAGGATCTTCTGGCCGGCATTGTATTTGCCGATCTTCGGAAGCTTGTCCTCGCGGTTGTTGAGCACGTCATCCATCTGTTTCAGCCACTGCTTGTCGCCGTCCTCGAACTTGTTGTGGTGCCAGAAGCGCACCACGAGGATCGCGAACGAGACGAACATCACCAGGCCGGCAAACGGATGCAAAATGCGCGTCCATTGCCCGCCGCCGAACAGGTTCGCCAGCCACGCCATCGAGGGATGGAACATGGCCAGGCCGGACAAGGCCAGCATGACGAAGGTGATGGCCGTCACCCAGTGATTCGTGCGCTCGTTCGGGTTGTAGCGTTCGATCAAGGGATTGCCATCCTTGTCGCGCAGCTTTCCATCATGCAGGTCACTGTGGCTCATTATGTTCCTCCCGGATGCGCCTGGCTTCTTCCAAAGCCTCGTGCTCTTCTTCCTTGCTCACTTCGTTCGGACCGACACGCGTGTAATGGAAGAAGCCTGCCAGCGCCGTGGCGGCCATGCCGGCCACCGCCAGCGGCTTGGACCAGCCTTTCCAGAAGCCCACCATCGGGCTGATGCGCGGGCGTTCCGGCAAGTTCGAATACAGCTTCGGCTTGTCGGCATGGTGCAGCACGTACATCACGTGCGTGCCGCCCACGCCCAGCGGATCGTACAGGCCCGCGTTTTCGAAACCGCGCGACTTCAGGTCGACGATGCGCTCTTCCGCATGCACCTTCATGTCTTCCTTGGTGCCGAAGACGATGGCGCCCGTCGGACAGGTCTTCACGCAAGCCGGTTCCTGGCCCACGGCCACGCGGTCCGAGCACAAGGTGCACTTGTAGGCGCGGTCGTCCTTTTTCGAAATGCGGGGCACGTCGAAAGGACAGCCGGCCACGCAGTAGCCGCAGCCGATGCAGTTTTCCTGGTGGAAATCCACGATGCCGTTCGTGTACTGCACGATGGCGCCCGGCGCCGGACAGGCTTTCAGACAGCCCGGGTCCTCGCAGTGCATACAGCCATCCTTGCGGATCAGCCACTCGAGGTTGCCGTCATTGTTTTCGTGTTCGGCAAAACGCATCACCGTCCACGATTGCGGCGTCAGGTCCGTCGGATTGTCATAGGTGCCATGGTTTTCGCCGACTTCGTCCCGCAAGTCGTTCCATTCCATGCACGCCGTCTGGCAAGCCTTGCAGCCGATGCATTTCGACACATCGATCAGCTTGGCCACGGTGCCCGTCACCGGGCTGCGCCCTTGCGGCGGCGTTACCGTGGTGGCCGACAGGCGCCGGATATCTAAGGATTGCAGTGCCATTATTGAGCTCCCATCATGCTTTTTCCACCTTCACGAGGAAGGACTTGAATTCCGGCGTTTGCGAATTCGCATCCCCCACGCCCGGCGTCAGGGTATTGATCAGATACCCCGGCTTGGCCACGCCCGTAAAGCCCCAGTGCAGCGGCAGGCCCACGGTATGCACCGGCTTGCCTTCGATCATCAAGGCCTTGATGCGCTTGGTGACGACGGCCTTGGCGATGATGTGCCCCCGCTTGGAACTGACGCGCACTTCGCCGCCAGCCACCACGCCGATGCTCTTGGCCAGCTCTTCGCCGATTTCGACGAATTGCTGCGGCTGGATGATGGCGTTCAGGCGCGCATGCTTGGTCCAGTAATGGAAATGCTCGGTCAAACGGTAGCTGGTGGCCACATGCGGATATTCCTCATGCGTGCCGAACAGCTTGCGGTCATCGGCGAACACGCGCGCGGCCGGATTGCTGGTCGCCTGCGGGTTTTTCGGATGCATGGGGTTGTAGCCCAGCGGATTTTCGAACGGCTCGTAATGCTCGGGGAACGGCCCTTCGGCCATGGCGCCGCGCGCAAAGAAGCGCGCCACGCCCTCGCCCAGCATGATGAACGGCCCCATGCCGTTTTCCGGCGGTTCGTCGACCTTGAAGTCGGGAATATCGGCCCCGCTCCAGTTCGTGCCATTCCACTCGATCAACTTGCGGGTCGGATCGAAGGCCTTGCCCTTCAGGTCGCACGAGGCGCGGTTGTACAGCACGCGGCGGTTCGCCGGCCACGCCCAGGCCCAGCCCAGGGTCTGGCCGATGCCGGTCGGGTCGCTGTTGTCGCGCCGTCCCATCTGATTGCCCGCCTGCGTCCAGCTGCCGGCGAAGATCCAGCAACCGCTGGTGGTGGTGCCGTCGTCGCGCAATTGCGCAAACGAGGCCAGCTGTTCGCCCTTCTTCACCAGCAGCTTGGTCGGATCTTTCGGATCGTACAAGTCGGCCAGCGCCTTGCCGTTGAATTCGCGGGCGATTTCTTCCGGCTGCGGGTTATGCGGCTGCGCATAATTCCACGTCAGGTTGACGATAGGATCGGGGAACTTGCCGCCCTCTTTCTTGTACATGCTGCGCATGCGCAGGAACAGGCCGGACATGATCTCCAGGTCGCTGCGCGCCTGGCCCGGCGGTTCGGCCGCCTGCCAGTGCCACTGCAGCACGCGCGAAGAGCTCACCAGCGAACCGCGTTCTTCGGCGAAGCAGCTCGTTGGCAGGCGGAACACTTCCGTCATGATCTTGGTGGGATCGACTTCGTGGTATTGCCCGTGCGCCTTCCAGAATTCGCCCGTTTCCACGGCCAGCGGGTCCATGATGACGAGGAACTTCAGCTTAGCCAGCGCTTCCGTGACCTTCTGCTTGTTCGGCGCGGACGCCAGCACATTGAAGCCCTGGCAGATATAACCCGTCATCTTGCCTTGGTGCATGTTCTCGATGGCTTGCATCAAGTCATACGGCTTGTCGAGTTTCGGCAGATAGTCGAAGGCGTAGTTATTGTCCGCGGTGGCGAAATCGCCCCACCACGTCTTCATGAAGCTGACGTGGAACTTACGGTAATTGCTCCAGTAGCTGAGCTGATTCGGCCGCAGCGGCTTGGTGGCGCGCGCGGCGATATAGCCGTCGAAATCCTGCTCGCCCTCGTTCGGCAGGGTCATGTAGCCTGGCAACAGGTTCGACATCAGGCCCAGATCGGTCAAGCCCTGGATGTTCGAGTGGCCGCGCAAGGCGTTCATGCCGCCGCCCGCGATCCCCATATTGCCCAGCAACAGCTGCACCATGGCGCCCGTGCGGATGGTTTGCGCACCCGTCGAGTGGTGCGTCCAGCCCAGCGCGTACAGGATGGTCCCGGCGCGTCCCGGCACGGCGGTCGAAGCCAGGGCTTCCGCCACCTTGTGGAACTTGTCGGCCGACACGCCGCACGTGCGCTCGACCATTTCGGTCGTGTAGCGCGCGTAGTGCTTCTTCATCATCTGGTAGACGCAGCGCGGGTGTTCCAGGGTCGGGTCGACCTTGGCGTAGCCGTCGTCGCCGATCTCGTAATCCCAGGTGGCCTTGTTGGTGTACTTGCCTTTTTCCTTGTCGAAACCAGAGAACAGGCCGTCTTCGAACGCATAGTCTTCGCGCACGATGAAAGGCATGTCCGTGTAGTTGCGCACGTACTCATGCTGGATCTTGTCGTTCGTCAGCAGATAATTGATGATCGCGCCGAGGAAGACGATGTCCGTGCCGGTACGCGTGGCGCAGTAGTAATCTGCCACGGATGCGGTACGGGTAAAACGCGGATCGACAACGATCAGCTTGGCCTTGTTATGCGCCTTCGCTTCCGTTACCCATTTGAATCCGCAAGGATGTGCTTCTGCTGCATTGCCGCCCATGACCAGGATCACGTCGGCATTCTTGATATCGACCCAATGATTCGTCATCGCGCCACGGCCAAACGTCGGGGCAAGACCTGCCACCGTCGGTCCGTGTCATACACGCGCCTGATTATCAAAGGTCAGCATCCCCATGCTGCGCACTGTCTTGTGGGTCAGATACCCGACTTCGTTGCTGCCGGCGGACGCGGCCAGCATGCCGGTGGAGAGCCAGCGGTTGACGGTCTTGCCGTCGGCATTCTTTTCGATCAGGTTGGCGTCGCGGTCATCCTTCATCAGGCGCGCGATCTTGTCGAGCGCCACATCCCAGGAGATCGGTTGCCATTCCGTGCCGCCCGGTGCGCGGTACTCGGGCACTTTCAGGCGGTTCGGGCTGTGGATGAAGTCGACCAGGCTGGCGCCTTTCGGGCACAGCGTGCCGCGGTTCACCGGGTGATCGGCATCGCCTTCCACGTGGATGATGCTGGAGACGGCGTTTTTCGCGCCATCGCCCAGGCCATACAGCAGGACGCCGCAGCCAACGGAACAGTAAGGACAGGTATTGCGGGTCTCGGTCGTGCGAGCCAGCTTGTATTGCCGTACCTCTGCCAACGCCTGCCCCGGCGCGAAACCGAGCAAGGCGAGGCTGGAGCCAGCAATCGTGGCGCCAGTTACCCGAAGGAACTGGCGCCTGGATATCTGAACCATATCAGACCTCTATGATGTGAGTAAATAAAAAGTCATACGGCGTCATGATAGTGTCATATCACCAAGATATAAGCACCATGCCTGTGCCGTATGACGCGTATTTTACCCCTCAAACCCAGTCAAGGCTCAGTCCGCCGGAAAAAATTGCCCACAGTCAACATTAATTTATCCATACCGAACACTTCCTCTAAATGGGCAGGCATGAAAAAACCCGCTCGCGAGCGGGTTCTTTCGGGGAACGGCAAAAATTACAGGCTGTAGCGCAAGGTCAACGCCACGTTGCGCGGCGCGCCCGGCAAGCTCAGGTTCGGGCTGGAACCGTGGCCCGACACGATGTAGCGCGTGTCGCCGATATTGTTGACGTTCAGCTGCACTTCATAGCGGCCCGTGCGGTAAGCGGCCATGGCGTCGGCCGTCACGTAGCCGGGCAGGACCACCGTGTTGCCCGGATTGGCGAAACGGCTGCCGACGGCATTCGCGCCGCCGCCCACCGTGAAGCCGTGGCCCAGGTCTTTCGTCAGCCACAGGTTGGCCGTATTGCGCGCGGTCAAGGTGGCGCGCTTGCCCTTGACCGGCACTTCTCTGGCGACGGTGCTGCCTGGCACATTGACGCTCTTGTCCTTGGCGATGGAATCGGTGATGGTGGCATCGAGGTAAGCGTAGCCGGCCATCATTTTCCAGCCATCGTGCAAGTCCGCATTGAAGGTCAGCTCCAGGCCATCCGTGCGCTGCGTGCCGACGGGCACGATGCGGTTGGTGATCGGGTCGCTGGTCTTGATATTGTCGCGCTCCAGGCGGAACAGCGACACGGTGGCGTTGGCGCGGCCGCCCCACAGATCGTACTTGGCGCCCACCTCCGTGTTGCGCGTGGTTTCCGGCGCCAGGTCGGCATTATTCGCGGCCAGGGCGAAGTTCTCGCCGCTCGGCTGGAACGAACGGCTCCACGACGCGTAGTACGACTGCGCAGCGCCCGGTTGCCAGACGAGACCGGCGCGGGGGCTGTAGGCCGAATCCGTGCGCGACAGGTCCGCCGTCGTCACGCCTAGCGCATTGGCCAGGCGCGACTGCTGCTTGTAGCGGTCATAGCGCAGGCCGGCCAGCGCCTTCCACTCGTCGCTGAAACTGATGGCGTCCTGCACGTAGGCGGCGGCCGTATCATAGGTGCCGAAGGTATCGCCGCGCGCGCCCAGCTTGGTCCGGTCGACCACGGGCAGCACGGGATGGAAGATCGACACATTCGTCGCCACCACGGTCGAGGCCCAGCTGCTGGCATCCTTGTTCTGCTTGCCGAACTCGGCGCCGTACAGCACTTCGTGGCGCAGGCTGCCCGTGACCAGCTTTTGCGTCAGTTCCGTCTGGTTGAACCAGCCGCTCTCGTCGCGGTTCAGCTTGGCATGACCTAGGCTCATCGTGCCATTGACTTCGTTGACGTTGCCGGAAATATTCGTGTTGTTGCGGTCCAGGTGATAGTCGTAGTAGCGGAAGGCATTGCGCAGCGACAAACTATCGCTGAACTTGTGCGTCAGGGTGGCGGCCGTGGACACCACGCGCGACTGGCTGAAATCCGCATCGCGGGCATTCGCGGCGCCATAATAGGTGCCCGCATCGACGGCGACGGGACGGCCGTGCCAGGAAGGGATGCCGAAGTCCGTCAGGCGGCGGTCTTCCAGGTAGTCGCCCTGCAGCAGCAGTTTCGTCGCGTTTGAGAGGCGGATGGCCAAGGAAGGCGCCAGCGCCGTGCGGTTGATGAATTGCTGGTCGCGGTAGCTGTCGGACAATTCGCGCGCGCCCGTGACGCGCCAGTCCACCGTCTCACCGACACGGCCCACATCGACTTCGCCGCGGCGCCCTGCCGTATTCGTCAGGCTCAAAGCCACGTCCGTGATATCGATACCCGGCTTCTTGGTGATGCGGTTGACCAGGCCGCCCGAGGAACCACGGCCGTACAGCACGGCGGCCGGCCCCTTGATCACTTCCAGGCGCTCGACGTTCGACAGGTCGCGGAAATACAGGGCGTCATCGCGGAAGCCGTCGACGAACTGGTCGCCGATGGCCGTGAAACCGCGGATGAACACCTGGTCGCGCTGGCCGTCGCCCGTGGACAGGCCCACGCCGGGGATATTCTTCATGATGTCCTGGATCGACATGGCGTTCTGGTCGCGGATCACGGCGGCCGGCACCACGTTGATCGTCTGCGGCACGTCGCGCAGGGCCATTTCCGTCTTGGTGCCGCTGGCGGAGGTGGCGGCGACATAGCCATCCTTGTCCTTGGCCGCGGTCACGGTGACGGCGGGCATGCTTTCCTGCGCCCATGCCGCCAATGGCGTGGCGCCGAAGGTCAAGGCGCCCAGTACGGCGATGGTGATCGGTTTGCATCCTGGCTTGCGACGTTGCTGCATACAATTCCCTGGTCGATGGTTTAATACGAATGATTATCATTAGTATTTTATCAGCCACGAATGGAAAAAGTAAGGCGGAATGTAAGTGATAGTACTTATGGACGAGGGACTTGATGTAAAAAAGCAACAGGAAATCAATATCAAAAAATAATTAAAATTGCCGTAAGAAACTATTTCTGTGCGTCAATGCTATACTTGCGGCTTGCTGGGCAACGGTCAGCCTGACCGGCATGCCCCCTGCTTCACCTCCAACGCCACGCTCAGCGCGGCGCGCCGCACAGCCATCACGCGGCACCCGAAGACCCCGATCCCCTGCGCCTTGCGGCGCCTGTCCGCCCCTGCTGGCGGCGGCGATCATGACTATTAAACTGTTAGGAATTACATGAAAAACCTGAACATCGGCAGCCGCCTTGGCGTCGGCTTTGCTGTCGTATTGCTGTTGCTTGCCGCCTTGACCGTTACCGCCCTCGTGCGCATGCAAACGGCCAGCGATCTGACTTACCGCCTGATCAATACCAGCATCAAGAACCAGCGCATGGTGGCCGAATGGTCGAAGATCATTGAACTCAACAGCGTGCGCGGCGTCGCCTCGTTCGAGATCACCGATCCCGTCGTGCGCGCCAAGATCGAGGAAGACCTGAAGGTCGATGCGGAACGTTCCAGCAAGCTGCAGGACGACATCATCGCCTCCTTGCTCAACCCGGCCGTGATCGAGCAGTTCAAGGTCGTGCGCAAGGTGCGCACCGACTACGTGACGACGCGCGCGCGCGCCTTCAAGATGAAGGCCGACGGCGACGTAGCCGGTGCCAAGATCGTATTCGAGAAGGAGGTCGCACCGATCACCGTGGCCTACCTGGCCGAAGTGAAACGCTTTGCCGGCATGCAGATCAAGGCTGCCGACGGCGTCGGCGCCAGCATCATCGAAGCCTACAGCGGCACGCGCATCTTCCTGATCACCATGGGCGTGCTGGCCGTGCTGATGGGCATCGGTTTTGCGTGGTGGATCACGCGCTCGATCACCGGCCCCATCCGCGACGCCGTGAAAGTGGCGGAAACCGTGGCAGCTGGCGACCTGAGCAGCACCATCACGGTGCAGGGCCGCGATGAAACGGCCCAGCTGATGCATGCGCTGAAAACCATGAACGACAGCCTCGTCGGCATCGTGGGCCAGGTGCGCAGCGGCACCGACACCATCGCCACGGCGTCCGCGGAAATCGCCGCCGGCAACCAGGACCTGTCGTCGCGCACGGAACAGCAAGCCAGTTCGCTGGAAGAAACGGCCTCGTCGATGGAAGAACTGACCTCGACCGTGAAACAGAATGCGGACAATGCGCGCCAGGCGAATAAACTGGCCGGCGACGCGGCCGGCATCGCCAGCCGCGGCGGCGCCGTGGTGGCCGAAGTGGTCGCCACCATGGGCGAGATCAATACCTCGTCGAAGAAAATCGTCGATATTATCTCTGTCATCGACGGCATCGCCTTCCAGACCAACATCCTGGCCCTGAACGCGGCCGTGGAAGCGGCGCGTGCCGGCGAACAGGGCCGCGGCTTCGCCGTCGTGGCAACCGAGGTGCGCAACCTGGCGCAGCGCTCGGCAGCGGCAGCGAAAGAGATCAAGGGCTTGATCGACGATTCCGTGCAAAAAGTCGACGTGGGCACGGACCTGGTCGACAAGGCGGGCAAGACGATGGAAGAAATCGTGCAAAGCATCGGCTTCGTCACGTCCATCATGAGCGAAATCAGCAACGCCAGCGAAGAGCAGAGCGCGGGCATCGAGCAAGTCAACCAGGCCATTTCCGAAATGGACCAGGTAACCCAGCAAAATGCGGCGCTGGTGGAAGAAGCGTCGGCAGCGGCCGAAGCGATGCAGGAACAGGCGAGCGAACTGGCGCAGGTGGTCAGCGTCTTCCGCCTGGACGCCAACGCGGCGGCCACCGACCGCTTCAGCGCCAAGGCGGCGCAGCGCAGCGCGCCGGCAACCCCGGCAGCGCCAGTCCGCAAGGCATCGGCCCCTGCCCTGCGCCTGCCCGCGACGCGCGCCAGCGGCAAGGCAACGGCACCTGCCGAAGGCGAGTGGGAAGAGTTTTAAAGCTGCTGCAAGCCGCGCGGCATCAAGCCGCGCCGGCTTGCGCTGTGGCGATCAGTGCCGCCAGCTCGCGCGGCGCGGATTGCCCCAGGAATGCCAGCGCCAGCGCCTCCGGATCGATGGCGGCGTCCATCGGCAAGCCATGCTCGAAGCCGCCCACCATGATGCGGCAGAAATGCGGCGATTCGGCCCGCGTTTCCACATACCAGCAACCCGCATGGCCTTGCACGAAGTATTCGCCGATAAAGTAGCCGAGCATGGTCTTCACCCATTGCCAGCTCTCGTCGCGGATGACGATGGTGCGCATGGCCGCATCGATGTACGGCAGGTACTCGGCCGCGTTGCTCAGCACTTCGTGCGCGGGCTGGATGCCCAGGCGCTCGACGAAATTCACCAGCGACGCACCCAGCGCGTCATAGTAGGCATCAAAAGCCGTCTGGCTTTGTTGCAATAATTGTTCTTGTTCGTACGACAGCATTCACACTCCACAGACATTCGACAATTCCGCCCATCCCGAGAAATCGGGCGGAGCAGACTTTCCCATATTTTACGCCACGCTCACATCCACCCCGGCCCGCTGCAGCAAGGCCTGGTTACGGGCGGACAGATGCGTCACCTGCAGGTGCTTGCCGGCCTTGTCGTAGCGCTCATACAAGGCTTCGATGGCCGCGATGGCCGAGTGATCGGCCATGTGCAGATGCCGGCAATCGAGGATGACGCGGGCCGGATCGGCGGCCGGCTGGAACAGTTCCTGGAAATGCGTGGTCGAGGCGAAAAACAGGGTGCCGTGCGGCAGGTACACGCGCACGCCGGAGCTGCCATCATCGATGTCGGCGCGCATCTCGCGCGCATGTTGCCAGGCAAAATTCAAGGCGGCAATCACGATGCCGCACAGCACCGCCATCGCCAGGTCCGTAAACACCGTGATCACCGTCACGGCGACGATCACCAGCGCATCCTGCAGCGGCACCTTGCCCAGCACGCGCAGGGAACCCCAGGCAAACGTCTGCTGCGCCACGACAAACATCACGCCCACCAGCGCGGCCAGCGGAATGCGTTCGATCAGCGGCGAGAGGAACAGGATGAACAATAAAATCATCACGCCGGCCGTGACGCCGGACAGGCGCGAGCGGCCGCCCGAGCTCAGGTTGATCATGGTCTGCCCGATCATGGCGCAGCCGCCCATGCCGCCAAACAGGCCCGACACGACGTTCGAGGCGCCCAGGGCGATGCATTCGCGATTGGGCTGGCCCCGCGTTTCCGTCATCTCATCCGTGAGATTAAAGGTGAGCAAGGTTTCCAGCAGCCCCACCATGGCCATCAGCGCCGCATACGGAAAGATGATGTGCAAGGTGGCCATGTTCAGCGGCACCGTGGGCCAATGCAGGGCCGGCAAGCCGCCGGCGATATGCGCGAGGTCGCCCAGGGTGCGCGTGGGCAGGTGCAGGAAATGGCTGAGCACGCCCACGCCCAGGATGGCCACCAGCGCCGGCGGCACGGCGCGCGTGATGCGCGGCAGCACGTAGACGATGGCCATGGTGAGCAGCACCAGCGCACCCATCGCATACAAGGGCGTGCCTTGCAGCCATTGTTCACCCTGCGGCGTGGCCTGGCGAAAGTGTTCCAGCTGGGCCATGGCGATGACGATGGCCAGGCCATTCACGAAGCCCAGCATCACCGGGTAGGGCACCATGCGTATCAACTTCCCAAGGCGCAAGAGGCCGAACAGCGCCATGATGATGCCGCTCAGCACCACGGTCGCCAGCAGGTATTGCACGCCATGCTGGGCCACCAGCGCCACGATGACGACGGCCATGGAACCGGCCGCGCCGGAAATCATGCCGGGGCGCCCGCCAAAGATGGCCGTGAATGCGCAGATGATGAAGGCGCCATACAGGCCCATCAGGGGATTCAACTGCGCCACCAGGGCAAAGGCGATGCATTCCGGCACCAGCGCGAACGAGGTGGTCAGGCCCGCCAGGACGTTTTTTTGTATGTTCGAGAACCACTCTTCCCGAAAAGTTGCGTTGATCATTGATGCGTATCCAAAGTCGGAACAGAGAAATGCCGGCCTGATGAAAAATAACCAGGCGCAGCCAAGCCAGCGGGCGTCACAGAAAAGTTGCGCTGAGGTTGAACGGAGCAGGAAAGTCGTCAGTGACTACATCGGTCTGGCGGAAAGGGGAAGTTTCATCAAGGCGCCAGGCGGCGCGGCTGAGCTTGCCGGCATTATACAAGAGGCACAGCGGGCAAAGTCTGGCGAGAGCGCAGACAAAAAAATAGCCCACTCGAAAGTGGGCTATTTTTTTCATCTGGAGGCGAGGACGGGAATCGAACCCGTCTAAACGGCTTTGCAGGCCGCTGCATAACCTCTTTGCTACCTCGCCAGAGGAACTGCTTGGATGCGCCTTGCGGCCCACCTTGAAAACTGGAGCGGGAGAAGAGTCTCGAACTCTCGACCTCAACCTTGGCAAGGTTGCGCTCTACCAACTGAGCTACTCCCGCATTGGAGCTTGTTTACCGCCTGATCACGCCGCATGACTGCGTTGCGGCGGATAAAAAAAGGAAGCCAGCTGAGCTCCCCTTTAGAATTCTGGAGCGGGAGAAGAGTCTCGAACTCTCGACCTCAACCTTGGCAAGGTTGCGCTCTACCAACTGAGCTACTCCCGCATTGGAGCTTCTATTTTCTGCTACTGCCATTCTTGCTGTACTGCTTCAGCTTTCGCTGGAGCGGGAGAAGAGTCTCGAACTCTCGACCTCAACCTTGGCAAGGTTGCGCTCTACCAACTGAGCTACTCCCGCATACGAACCGCTATTTTACTGCTTTTTACTACCGTTTACCAGTGCTGCTTTACTGCTGATCCAGTGTTCACTGGAGCGGGAGAAGAGTCTCGAACTCTCGACCTCAACCTTGGCAAGGTTGCGCTCTACCAACTGAGCTACTCCCGCAGTGGACAACATTGTATCAGAAGCTCTACTACATCGCCAGTACTACTTTTTACTGCATTCGCTGTTTTTACCTATGACACGATCCAGAAAACTGGAGCGGGAGAAGAGTCTCGAACTCTCGACCTCAACCTTGGCAAGGTTGCGCTCTACCAACTGAGCTACTCCCGCGTCATCAACAACAGGCCAGCATTATAGAGGGATTACAGGGGCTGTCAACGGGCAATATCTGGTCTTTTGCAAAATATTCCGAAGAAAGCCGTCGACTGCCTAATCCCTGTGCAATTAATGGAGATTGCCGGCCTTTTCCTTGATCAAGGGCCATGCCAGGCGCAAGTAATAGAACATCGACCACACTGTCAGCACGCAGGCGATCCACAGCAGCTTCTCGCCCCACACATGGGTGTCGATCGCGCCGAAGATCACTTCGTGGTACAGCAGCAGGGGAATGGCCGTCATTTGCGCGGCCGTCTTGATCTTGCCGATCGAGCTGACGGCCACCGATTTCGACGCGCCGATCTGCGCCATCCATTCGCGCAAGGCGGAAATGGTGATTTCGCGGCCGATGATGATGAAGGCCAGCACGGCATTGACCCGGTCCAGCTGCACCAGCACCAGCAAGGCGCCCGCCACCATCAGCTTGTCGGCCACGGGGTCGAGGAAGGCACCGAAGGCCGACGTCTGGTTCCAGCGCCGCGCAAGAAAACCATCGAACCAGTCGGTCACGGCCGCAACGATGAAGACCAGGGTGGCAACCAGGTTCTGGTCGCCATGCAGCAGCATCGACGGCGGCAGGTAAAACACGCCGACGACGAGCGGTATCAGGGCCACGCGCAGCCAGGTCAAAAGGATGGGAATATTAAAAGGCATAAGAGAGCAATCGGCCGACGGGTAAATTGAGCATGAAGAAAGCGTGAAGAAAGCGCCACTAGTCTACATGGCCCGGCAACATTAGCCTAGTCCGGTTGCGGCAGCGCCGGACCAGGCCACGCCGCCATCAGTGCAATTGGCGGTAAATCTCTTCCGCCAGCTGCGTGGAAATTCCCTCCACCGACATCAGGTCCTCGACGCTGGCGTCGACCACGCCGCGCAAGCCGCCAAAGCGCGACAGCAGTTTCTGGCGGCGCTTGGCGCCGATGCCTTCGATCTCCTCCAGGCGCGAGGTCTGGCGCGTCTTGGCCCGCTTGGCGCGCATGCCCGTGATGGCGAAGCGGTGCGCCTCGTCGCGGATCTGCGCGATCAACATCAGCGCCGCCGATTCCTTGCCCAGTTCCTGCGCCGCGCGGCCATCGACGAACAGCAGGGTTTCCAGGCCCACCTTGCGCCCTTCCCCCTTGGCTACGCCGACAATCAAGCTGATATCGAGTCCCAGCTCGGCGAACACCTGGCGCGCCATTTCGATCTGGCCCTTGCCACCGTCGATCAGGACCACGTCGGGCATCACGCCGTCGCCATTCGCCACCTTTTCATAGCGGCGCATCAAGACCTGGCGCATGGCCGCATAATCGTCGCCGGGCGTGATGTCGTTGATGTTGTAGCGCCGGTATTCGCCGTTCTGCATGGCGTGGTGGTGGAACACCACGCACGAGGCCTGCGTCGCTTCGCCCTGCGTGTGACTGATGTCGAAACACTCGACGCGCAGGCTGTCGAGGTCTTCCGTTTCCAGGCGCAGCGCCTCGGCCAGCGCGCGCGTGCGCGACTGCTGCGAGCCCTGCTCCGACAGCAGGCGCGCCAGCGAAATCCCGGCGCCCTTTTGCGCCATTTCCAGCCACTGGCGGCGCTGTCCCTGCGGCTGGAAGATCAGGTTGATGCGGTGGCCGCACTGTTCCATCAGCGCCACCATCAGGGCCGGCTGGTCGAATTCGATGTTCAGGATCAGGGTGCCGGGGATGAATTTCTCCGTGTAGTGCTGGGCCAGGAAGGCGGCCAGCACTTCCACCTCGATGGCTTCTTCGGCAATCGCCGCCGCATCGCTGAGCTGGCTGGGGAAATACGCGCGGTCTCCCAGGTGGCGCCCGCCGCGCACCATGGCCAGGTTGACGCAGGCGCGTCCGCCCTGGACCAGCACGGCGATGATGTCGACGTCGGCGTCGCCCGTCGTTTCCATGCTCTGCTGGTGCAGCACGCGCGACAGCGAAGCGATCTGGTTGCGCACCACGACGGCCTGCTCGAATTTCAGCTCGGCGGCAAACGCGTGCATCTTCTTTTCCAGGTCGGCCAGCACTTCGCTCTGGCGCCCACGCAGGAAGCGCGCCGCGTTTTCCACGTCGTTTTTATAGTCTTCCTTGCTGATCAGGTCCACGCAGGGCGCGCTGCAGCGGCCGATCTGGTGCAGCAGGCAGGGCCGCGTGCGGTTCGCGTAGACGCTGTCCTCGCAGGTGCGGATCAAGAACACCTTTTGCAGGATCTGCATCGATTCCTTGACGGCCCAGGAACTGGGGAACGGCCCGAAATACTGGTTTTTCTTGTCCACCGCGCCCCGGTAATACACCATGCGCGGCGCGTCGCCATTGGTGATTTTCAGATACGGATACGATTTATCATCGCGGAACAGGATGTTGTAGCGCGGCTGCAGCGCCTTGATCAGGTTGTTTTCCAGGATCAGCGCTTCCGCCTCGCTGTGCGTGACCGTCGTTTCCAGGCGCGCGATGCGCTCGACCATCATGGCGATGCGGGGACTGGCCAGGTTTTTCTGGAAATAGCTGGAGACGCGCTTTTTCAGGTCGCGCGCCTTGCCGACGTACAACACCTTGTCGGCGGCATCGAAATAGCGGTACACGCCGGGCAGGTTCGGCAGCTTGGCGACGGTGGCCAGCACCTGCGCGCGCGGGTCGGGCGGCGTTTCCGTGGAATTGAGGTCGGGTATTGCTTCGGTCATTGCTGGCTCATTCTTGCACTGCCTGTTCCACGATCACGAACGCGACCGCATATTCTTCTTCATCGCTGATGGTCACTTGCGCGCTCAGCCGATGTTGCACCATGAAGTCCGCCAGCACGCCGCTGCAGACGATCATCGGCTTGCCGCTGGGGTGGTTCAGCATCTGCGCGGCGGGCCACGTCATCGGCATGCGCAGGCCCAGGCCGATGGCCTTGGAAAACGCCTCCTTGGCCGCAAAGCGGGTGGCCAGGAAGCGCACGCCGCGCACGGCGTTCTTGGCGCTGCGGGCGCGGAACTTGTCCAGCTCCTGCGGTCCCAGTATCTTTTTGGCGAAACGCTCGCCGTGGCGCGCCAGGGCCGCCTCGATGCGGGGAATCTTGCAGATATCGGTGCCGATGCCGTAGATCATGCCGCCTCCTTGCTATCTATGATCAAGCCCGGTGGCCGAGGCGCGTGGCCACCATGATGGCCTTCATTTCGCGCACGGCATTTTCCCAGCCGACAAACACGGCATGCGCGACGATGGCGTGGCCGATGTTCAGTTCGGCGATATCGGGAATGGCGGCAATCGCTTGCACATTGGTGTAATGCAAGCCGTGACCCGCGTTGACCTTCAGGCCGCGCCCGACGCCGAACAGCACGCCCGCCTTGATGCGCTCCAGCTCCGCCTGCTGTTCCGCGCCTGCCGTATCGGCATAGCGCCCCGTGTGCAGTTCGATCACGGGCGCACCGAGTTCGGCGGCGGCGGCGATCTGCTGCTCGTCCGCATCGATGAACAGGCTCACGCGGATGCCCTCGCCTTGCAATTGCTTCACGGCCGCCTGCACTTCCTTGAAGTAGCGCACCACGTCCAGACCGCCCTCGGTGGTCACTTCCGTGCGTTTTTCCGGCACCAGGCACACGTCCGCCGGGCGGATGCGGCAGGCGAAGTCGAGCATTTCCTGCGTCACGGCCGCTTCCAGGTTCATGCGCGTGAGCAATTGCGGCGCGATGGCGATCACGTCCGCATCCTTGATGTGGCGGCGGTCTTCGCGCAGATGCAGGGTGATGGCGTCGGCACCCGCCTGTTCGGCCAGCAGGGCAGCGCGGACCGGGTCCGGATACGCGGTGCCGCGCGCATTGCGCAAGGTGGCCACGTGGTCGATATTGACGCCCAGGTCGATGACGGGGCCGGCAGGCTGCAAAAAGCTCATAGTGATGGTATCCGTAAAGTGCCGTAGCGCTGCAATGTAAAGAGCAGCACTACAGCTGCATTAAATCGATCAGTATCTGGCGCGTGTTCAAGGTGGCGCCCCCCAGTTGATGGGCCAGCAAAAAGCGCATCAGCAGCTTGCTTTGCGCCTGCGTGGCCACATCGAGATAATCTTCGCGCTCCATGTCGAGCAGGGTCTTGCCCGTGATCTTGGGCCAGGCGTCGGCGGCGCGCGCCGGGCGCGGCCCCCGTTCCGGGTCGACCACGTACACCTGCCCCGCTTCGACGGCCTGGCGCGTGCCCGTGCAGCGCGTCAGGTCGGCCGCCACGCCCGTTTCCTTGAGCAGCGCGCGCTCGAACTTGCGCAGCACGATGGGCGGCGGCTCATTGTGCGCCAGTTGATTCAAGGTGGCAACGTAGTGGTCGAACAGGACGGGATGCGGATCGTCGCGCGCCAGCAGTTTCACCAGCAATTCGTTCAAATAGAAACCGCACAGCAGGGCGGTCTTTTCCAGCGGCAACATGCCGCCCACCCATTCCGCGCCCGTCAGGATGCGCAGCTCGGACTTCCCCGTCCAGCCCGCCTGCAGCGGCTGAAACGTCTGCAGCACGCCGCGCAACTGCGAATGGGGCCGCTTGGCGCCCTTGGCGACGAGCGCGATGCGGCCGTACTCGCGCGTAAACACGTCGACGATGAGGCTGGTTTCTTTATGCGGGTAGCTGTGCAGCACGAAGGCGGGCTGGCCCGTGATGCGGCCGTCGCGCGCGGGCGGACGGCTGCGCCGTGGAGGCGCCGACGCAGGCGCTGCGGAAGGTGCGGCCGGCGGCGCGATGGCCGCCGGCGCGGGGACGGGTGCAGATGCAGCAGATGAAGCTGGCGCAGGATCGCGCTGCGCTGGCGTGGTGGTGCTCATGCGTGTAGCGTCGCCCCCGGGTTGCGGATTACTCGTAGCCGTAGGCGCGCAAGCCCGCCTCGTTGTCGGCCCAGCCCGACTTGACCTTGACCCAGATTTCCAGGTACACGGGGCCGCCGAACAGCTTTTCCATGTCCAGGCGGGCCTGGGTGGAGACTTCCTTCAGGCGCGCGCCCTTGTTGCCGATAATCATGGATTTATGCGTATCGCGCTCGACCAGGATGGCGGCGAACACGCGGCGCAGATCGCCTTCCTGCTCGAATTTCTCGATCAGCACGGTGCTCGTGTACGGCAGTTCGTCGCCCACGAAGCGGAACAGTTTTTCGCGCACGATTTCCGAGGCGAGGAATTTTTCGCTGCGGTCCGTGATGTCGTCCGGGCCAAAGATGGGCTGGTTTTCCGGCAAGAAACGCTTGATCTCGTTCTGCAAGCCTTCCAGCTGGAAATGCAGCTTGGCCGAGACAGGCACGATGGCGGCGAAGTCGCGCATGGCGGCGATCTTTTGCGCGAACGGCAGCAGCACGGCCTTGTCCTTCACGCGGTCCGATTTATTGATGACGAGGATGCACGGCACTTCCTTCGGCAGCAGGTCCATCACTTGCTGGTCGGCCGGACCGAAGGTGCCCGCCTCGATCACGTACAGGATGACGTCCGAGGAAATCAGCGTGTTCGTGACGGTCTTGTTCAGCGTCTTGTTCAGCGCGTTCGAATGGCGCGTCTGGAAGCCAGGCGTGTCGACGTAGATGAATTGCGCGTCCGGCAGCGTCTGGATGCCCGTGATGCGGTGGCGCGTGGTTTGCGCCTTGCGCGAAGTGATGCTGACCTTCGCGCCGATCAGCACGTTCATCAGGGTCGATTTGCCCACGTTGGGGCGGCCCACGATGGCGATATAGCCGCAGCGGAAGTTGTCGGGCATTTTGGTGGCTGTCATGCTAGTGTCGATTCTGTTTAGTGTGAGCGGCGATCGCTGGGGCAGCGGTGGCTTGCGCGTCGTCGCTCTGGATGGTGGCAATGCCGGCCAGCTTGAGCTGGGCGGCGCGCGGTTTGGGCTTGCGGCTGGCGGCAGGCGACTTCAACAGTGCCTGCTCGGCCACGTCCAGCGCCAGTTTGGCGGCGGCTTGCTCACCGGCGCGGCGGCTTCCGCCACGGCCGTAAACCTGGATATTCAATTTCGGCACCAGGCATTCGATCTCGAATTCCTGGCTGTGGGCGGCGCCGTGGGTGGCCACCACGTTGTACTGTGGCAGCGAAATTTTCTTGCTCTGCAGAAACTCCTGCAGCAGGGTCTTGGCATCCTTGCCCAGCGTTTGCGGATCGACCGAGTCGAGGATGGGGATATAGAACGCGCGGATCACCGTGCTGGCGGCGTCGAAACCCGTGTCGAGGAAGATGGCGCCCAGCAGGGCTTCCAGCGTGTCGGCGAGGATCGATGGACGGCGGAAGCCGCCCGATTTCAGCTCGCCTTCGCCCAGGCGCAGGAATTGCGACAGTTCCAGCTTTTGCGCGATCTCATACAGCGACTGCTGCTTGACCAGGTTGGCGCGCAGGCGCGACAGATCGCCCTCGTCGATGGACTTGAAACGCTCGTACAGGATGGAGGCGACCACGCAGTTGAGGATGGAGTCGCCGAGGAATTCCAGCCGCTCGTTATGCAAACTGCTGTGGCTACGGTGCGTCAAGGCTTGCTGCAACAGGCCAGCATCCTGGAACGTATAGCCTAAACGGGTTTGCAATAGCTGAAGATTCATTATTGTTTCTGTGTCATCTGAGTAATTCGGCTGGCCGCCGCGCGGGGAATCGGCGCGGCAGCCAGGGGCGGTCCATTACAGACCAGGCCGGCTTAGTGTATGCCGCCCACGCGTTTCGGATTGCTGAAGTTCATCCACACCAGGAAAGCCTTGCCGACGATGTTCTCGTTCGGCACGAAGCCCCAGTAGCGGCTGTCCGCGCTATTGTCGCGGTTGTCGCCCATCATGAAGTAATTGCCTTGTGGCACCACACACGTAAAACCGTCTTCGTTGTAGTTGCACGCCTCCTTGTGCGGGAAATCCTTCACTTCACGCAAGTTCAACGTGGGAGCGGGCTCGTCGTTGAGGATGCGGTGGCTCACGCCCGTCAGGTTTTCTTCCAGCTGCTTGTGGTAGACCGTGCTTTCGTCATCGAGGTAGTCGTCCAGCGGGGTGTACGCCACTTCCTTGCCGTTAACCGTCAAGCGCTTGTTTTCATAGGTGATTTTATCACCGGGCACACCGATCACGCGCTTGATATAGTCTTGCGACATATCTTTCGGGTACTTGAACACCATCACGTCGCCGCGCTGCGGATCGTTGACTTCAATGATGCGCTTGTTGACGATCGGCAAACGAATGCCATAGGTGAACTTGTTGACCAGGATCAAGTCACCGACCAGCAAGGTCGGCACCATCGAGCTCGACGGGATCTTGAACGGCTCGTACAGGAACGAGCGCAGACAGAACACCAGGGCGATGACGGGGAAGAAGCTGCCCGAATACTCGACCCAGGTGGGCTGGCGCAACAGGGCCGCCTCGATGCTCGCGCGGCTGCCGCCCGCATCGGACTTGATGCCCTCGGCGGCCAGCTTGGACTGGCGCGCATCGAACTCGGCCAGGGCGCGGTCGGCCGCCTTGCGGCGCTGCTTGGACAGATAAAACACATCCAGGCACCAGACCAGGCCCGTCAGCACCATCAGCACGAACAGGATTAAAGCGAAATTTCCTAAGATCACTTGCAGGTTCATTTATCGTCCACTTGTAAAATTGCCAGGAATGCTTCTTGCGGGATTTCCACGGAACCCACTTGCTTCATGCGCTTCTTGCCCGCCTTTTGTTTTTCCAGCAATTTCTTCTTGCGGCTGATATCGCCGCCATAGCACTTCGCCAGCACGTTCTTGCGCAGGGCTTTCACGTTCTCGCGCGAAATGATGTTCGCGCCGATGGTCGCCTGGATCGCCACGTCGAACATCTGGCGCGGGATCAGTTCGCGCATCTTGGCGGCCACCTGGCGGCCACGGTACTGGCTGTTCGAACGGTGGACGATGATGGCCAGCGCATCGACTTTTTCGCTGTTGATCAGCATGTCGACCTTGACCACGTCGGCCGCGCGGTATTCCTTGAACTCGTAGTCCATCGAGGCATAGCCGCGCGACGTCGATTTCAGGCGATCGAAGAAGTCCAGCACGATCTCGGCCATCGGCATTTCATACACCAGCTTGACCTGGCGGCCGTGGTAGCTCATGTCCATCTGGATGCCGCGCTTGGCGATGCACAGGGTAATCACGGAACCCACATATTCCTGCGGCATGTACAGGTTGACGGTGACGATAGGCTCGCGCACTTCCTCGATGCGCGACGGGTCCGGCATCTTCGACGGGTTGTCGACGTTGATCAGGCTGCCATCGCGCTGGATCACTTCATACACCACGGTCGGCGCCGTCGTGATCAGGTCCATGTCGAATTCGCGCTCGAGGCGCTCCTGCACGATTTCCATGTGCAGCAAGCCCAGGAAGCCGCAGCGGAAACCGAAGCCCAGCGCCTGCGACACTTCCGGCTCGTACATCAGGGCCGCGTCGTTCAGTTTCAGCTTTTCCAGCGAGTCGCGCAGCGCGTCGTACTGGTTCGCTTCCACGGGGAACAGGCCGGCGAACACCTGCGGCTGCACTTCCTTGAAGCCAGGCAATGGCTCGGCGGCGGGACGATTGGCCAGGGTGACGGTGTCGCCCACTTTCGCCGCTTTCAATTCCTTGATGCCGGCGATGATGAAGCCCACCTGGCCAGCGGAGAGTTGCGGCAGGGATTGCGAACGGGGCGAAAATACGCCGATGTCTTCCACCAGCTGCACCGAATCGGTGGCCATCAGGCGGATCTTGTCCTTTGGCTTCAGGGTACCGTTGACCACGCGCACCAGCATGACCACACCCACATAGGAGTCGTACCAGGAATCGACGATCAGCGCCTGCAGCGGCGCATCCGGGTCGCCCTTCGGCGGCGGCACCTTGGCGATCAGGGATTCCAGCACGTCCTGCACGCCCAGGCCCGTCTTGGCCGAGCAATGCACGGCGTCGCCCGCGTCGATGCCGATCACGTCTTCGATCTCGGCAATGGCGTTCGGCGGGTCGGCGTTCGGCAAGTCGATCTTGTTCAGCACGGGCACCACTTCCACGCCCAGGTCCAGCGCCGTGTAGCAGTTGGCGACCGTTTGCGCTTCCACGCCTTGCGACGCGTCCACCACCAGCAGCGCGCCTTCGCACGCTGAGAGCGAGCGCGACACTTCATAGCTGAAGTCGACGTGGCCCGGCGTATCGATCAGGTTCAGGTTGTAGATCTGGCCGTCGCGCGCCTTGTAGTGCAGGGCCGCCGTTTGCGCCTTGATGGTAATGCCGCGCTCGCGCTCCAGATCCATCGAATCGAGCACCTGCGCCTCCATCTCGCGGTCGGACAAGCCGCCGCACAATTGAATGATGCGGTCAGCCAAGGTCGATTTACCGTGGTCAATATGGGCGATGATGGAGAAGTTGCGTATGTTGTTCATTAACTAATATAAGTGCGAAGTTGACGACACTGCTTTAACAGGAATCAGGGGGATCATGTCCGGGCCAAACAGGGCCAAAACCAGGCGCCCCACTCATGATGAAAAAAGCGCTCCGAGCAGGACATCTGCATGCCCAGGCGAGCGCTTTTGAAGCGACAGAAGCTGCTGCCTCGGACAGTAGCTTTTTCGACCTCCCCATTTTACCGGATTTCAGAGTAGAAAGCCCGTCTTATGAGGCCGGCACCGGGGCAAGCCGACATTTTCGGCTGTTTTCAGCACCAGAATGGTGCATTGCAGTGTCAATATTGGCAATTAAGCTACACCAGGCAGCGCCGCACGGCCGCCTCGTCGAGAAAATAATGACAGAGTTCGGGCTGCGCCAAGTCGCCAAACAGCACCGGCACCAGCTCGTCGAAACGGGCCAGCAGCGTGGCATCGGGCGAGGCATCGATATCGATCACGTCCACCGTGAACGGTTTTTCAGGTGGCTGCAGCAGGAGCAAGGCGTCGAGCATGTCCTGGCATAAATGGCAATAACTGCGGGAATAGAGGGTGAAGTGCATGAAGAAAGGGGAAAGGCATCCCTGCCGGAGCCGGGATGCGGGTGAATCAGCAACTTACTTGGCCGACGGACGCAGCGAAACGAATTGCGCCGTATCGCCACGGCGCACCAGCACGGCCGACGATTTCTTCGGATCGAGCTTGGCCACCAGGGCATTGAACTGCTTGGCATCTTTCACGGCAACATTATTCAATTGCAAGATCACGTCGCCAGGCTGCAGGCCGGCCAGGGCCGCCACGCCATCGGCATCCTCGACCAGCACGCCGGCGTCGATCTTCAATTCCTGCTTCTTCGCGGCCGGCACGTCGCTGACCTTCAGTCCCAGCGCATTGACGGCTTGCGCTTCCGGCTCCCTGGCGCCCTTCTTCGCCGTTTTCTCGCTTTCCAGCTCGACGACGGTGACGGGAATGTCCTGCTGCGCGCCCTTGCGCCAGACGGTGACCGTGGACTTGCCGTTGACGGCGGCGCCGCCCACCAGGCGCGGCAGGTCGGACGAACGCTCGATCGGCGCGCCGTTGAATTTCAGGATGATGTCGCCCGGCTTGATGCCCGCCTTGTCGGCCGGACCGCCCGGCTCCACCATCGACACTTGCGCGCCCTTGGCGTTCGGCAAGCCCAGCGATTCCGCCACATCCTTGCTCACCTCGCCGATCTGCACGCCGATGCGGCCGCGCACGACCTTGCCCGTCTTTTTCAGCTGCTCGCCCACGCGCATGGCTTCATCGATGGGCACGGCAAACGAAATGCCGTTGTAGGCGCCGGACAAGGTGGCGATCTGCGAATTGATGCCGATCACTTCGCCGCGCATATTGATCAAGGGACCGCCCGAGTTGCCGGGGTTGACGGCGACGTCGCTCTGGATCAGGGGCAGGTAGTCGCCCGTATCGCGCGATTTGGCGGAAATGATGCCGGCCGTCACCGTGTTTTCCAGGTTGAACGGCGAGCCGATGGCGATGACCCACTCGCCCACGCGTATCCTGTTCGAGTCGCCGATGGTCAGGCGCGGCAGGTTGCCGCCCTCGATTTTCAGCAGGGCCACGTCGGTGCGCGCATCGGCGCCGATCACCTTGGCCTTGAATTCGCGCTTGTCCGTCAGGGTCACGTAGACCTCATCGGCGCCATCGACCACGTGGGCATTGCTCAGCACGTAGCCATCGGCCGAGATGATGAAGCCGGAACCGACGCCGCGTTGCACTTCCTGTTCCTGCGGCACGGCGCGGCGGCCGCCGCGCGGCGCCTGCTGGCGCGGGGTCGGCATGGCGCCGCCGAAGAAGCGGCGCAGAAATTCCTGCATTTCCTGCTCGTCCTGGCTACCGGCGCCAGCGCCGGGGCCGCCCATTTTCAGGCGCTCGGTGGTGCGGATATTCACGACGGCGGGGCCGACGGCGTCGACCAGGTCCGAGAAATCAGGCAGCTTCACAGCCGGCACGGCGGCCTGCGCCTGCGGCGCCAGCCCCAGCATGGCGGGAGCCAGAAACACGCCAGCGGTACCGAACAATAAGGCGGAAAGCGTCTTCACGGAAAACGACTTGCTGGCGGCACACATGTTTTTTTTCATGGAAAGGATCTCTTCGAAGATATAAACGGATCAAAACGCGGATCAGGCGATTGCCTGCGTGCATGATTTGGCCACAATGACGGCACCTCAGGGACATCCACACCCGGCAGCGCGCATGGCAGCAACAATATATCGCAAAAGCAAGATATTGCCTGCACACAGTGTCAATCGTACCGAAGTCCAGTGTCAAGAGGGTGACGCGGGCGTTAAGCCTGGCATAAGATGGAAAGCAGCCCTGGCGCTAGCGCTGCGCCAGCGGTCCCGCCTCCAGCGGCTCGGCCGCACCGGTCGGCACGATGGCGGCGGACAAGGGCAGCACCGGCTCCGCATGGGCAACCGGGTCCTCAGGCGCCGCCTCGGCGGCCAGGCGGCTGGCCAGGCGCCCGTCGAACTGGGCGCTCAGCGCGTGGCCGCACTCCTCCGAGCGCAGCACGTCACCGATATGGCGATAGGCATTCCAGGCTTGCCGCCCCGATGGCGTATCGAGAGCGGCAAAAGCCAGTTCGAGTTCGCTCGCCGCCAGCTCGCCATCGGCCAGCGCGGAAATAGTCTCGTGCAATCGTGTATGCGTATCCATGATGGGTCCTGCCATTTCAAGAGGATCGGTGCGAAAACCGGACGCAGCCATGCCAACCTCATACTCCTCAGATTACCAGCGCTTGTCAATCGGCATGTCCAACAACGGTTTCAATTTCTCCGCAATCACTTCGCGCGCACGAAAAATCCGGCTGCGCACGGTGCCGATGGGGCACGCCATGATCTCCGATATTTCTTCATAGCTCAGGCCCTCGATTTCGCGCAGCACGATGGCCGTGCGCAATTCGATGGGCAGCACATCCATGGCCGCATTGACGGTGGCCGCAATCTGTTTGCTGGCCAGCACCGATTCGGGTGTATTGTTGTCGCGCAATTTATTGCCATCATCGAAGGACTCCGCCTGCTCGGCGTCGGCATCGCTGGACGTGGCGGCGCGCCTCCCCTGCGTGACGAGATAATTCTTGGCCGTATTGATGCCGATGCGATACAGCCAGGTATAGAAGGCGGCATCGCCGCGAAAATGGCGCAGCGCCCGGTACGCCTTGATAAAGGTTTCCTGCACCACATCTTCGGCCTCCGCCGGGTCATGCACAAGACGCGACACGAGACGCATCAAGCGGCGCTGATATTTCGATACCAGCACATCGAATGCCCGTTTGTCGCCAGCCTGCACCCGCTCGACCAGTAACTGATCATACTCGCGCTCTGTCCTCACGCCCAATGTCCCTGTAGTCATGCAGCGTGGGCGCCTGTATGGATATAGAGTTGGCCCGCTGCAAGAAGTTCAGTGTTCATCCCACTTTTATTCTTCCCCACTCCGCGCCGCGATGGCCCGGCACGCCACGGCCAGCGGACGGAAGGCGGGGCAACTGCCGCCGCGCTGCACCAGCACCTGCATGTGCCGCCCCGCAGCATCGGCCAGGCACAGCACCA
This sequence comes from Janthinobacterium sp. BHSEK, assembly GCF_056174685.1. Lineage (NCBI taxonomy): Bacteria > Pseudomonadati > Pseudomonadota > Betaproteobacteria > Burkholderiales > Oxalobacteraceae > Janthinobacterium > Janthinobacterium sp. BHSEK. The sequence continues at coordinate 124,007 of NZ_JBWBYV010000030.1, read as the reverse complement.
GCAGCGACGGCCACAGGGTCGAGCCCGGCAACAGGCGCAGCCCTGACGGCGGCGCCAGCCCCGCGCCGGCCGGCACCGCCAGCCCGGCGGCATCCGTCCGCGACGTCCCGCCACGCTCCAGATATACCGCCAGCCGCAACTGGCCGACCGGCGAAATATCAAGCGCCAGCGGCTTTCTGCGCCTGCGCAGCAAAGCCAGCAAAAACACACCGCCAGCCGCACTCAGCACTGCACCGGGCCAGCCCAGCGCATAGCCGCCCACCAGCTGGGCAGGCACCGCCGCAGCGCGCCACGCGCCGCTCAAGGGCCAGGCGGCGAGCAAGGCACACAGTCCCAGCACCGCTTGCAACAGGCGCAAACAGACAGGCGTGCGAATGACAGCCGCTACCGCGATCGACATACTTCATGGAAAAAAAAAGGCGCGCCGGCACCATGCCGGGCAAATTCAGGCGCCAACGAACGTTGGCGCCGAATCAGCGCTCACTACGATTTGACCGTAGCGAGCGCTTGAAAGTTCCTGCTTATTTCGCTTTACCGAAAATCAGCGTGCCATTCGTTCCGCCAAAGCCGAACGAATTCTTCACTGCATAATCGATCTTCATGTCCCGCGCCGTGTTGGCGCAGAAATCGAGATCGCAAGCCGGATCCTGGTTGAAGATGTTGATGGTCGGAGGCGACACCTGATGGTGCAATGCCAGGACCGTAAACACCGCTTCCAGACCGCCCGCGCCGCCCAGCAAATGGCCCGTCATCGACTTCGTCGAGTTGACGACCAGATTCTTGGCGTGCTCGCCGAAGGTGCGTTTGATGCCCATCACTTCCGCCACGTCGCCTTGCGGGGTCGACGTGCCGTGCGCGTTCAGGTATTGAATCTGATCCGCGTTCAAGCCGGCGTTGTTGAGGGCCGCGATCACCGATTTGCTGCCGCCGCTGCCATCTTCCAACGGCGAGGTCATGTGATAAGCATCTGCGCTCATCCCGAAACCATGCACTTCGGCATAGATCTTGGCGCCACGGGCCACCGCGTGCTCGTAGTCTTCCAGCACCATGACGCCAGCACCCTCGCCCAGCACGAAGCCGTCGCGGTCGGCATCCCACGGACGCGATGCCGTTGCCGGATCGTCGTTGCGGGTCGACAAGGCGCGTGCCGAGGCGAAACCGCCCAGGCCCAGCGGCGACACGGTCGATTCGGCACCGCCGGCGATCATGACGTCGGCATCGCCGTACTCGATCATGCGCGCTGCGGCACCGATGCTGTGCAAACCGGTGGTACACGCCGTCACGATCGCCAGATTCGGGCCCTTCAGACCATATTTGATCGAAAGGTTGCCAGAAATCATGTTAATGATCGAGGCAGGCACGAAAAAGGGCGAGATACGGCGCGGACCGCGCTTTTCGTACTCGGACTTGGTTTCCTCGATCAGCGGCAAGCCGCCGATACCGGAACCGATGATCACGCCGATGCGCTCGGCGTTTTCCTCGGTCACTTCCAGGCCGGAGTCCTGCATCGCCTGGATGCCCGCAGCCATGCCGTAATGGATAAAGGTATCCATATGGCGGGCTTCCTTACCGGAGATGTAATCTTCGATATTGAAGCCTTTGACTTCACCGGCAAAATGCGTGGTGAATGGCTGTGCATCAAACTTGGTAATCGTGGCAATGCCGGATTTACCTTCAATGATTGCGCCCCACGCCTCGGCAATAGTATTGCCGACAGGTGAAACGCAGCCCAGGCCGGTAACAACAACACGACGGTTTTTAGAACGGCTCAAGCGATTCTCCTGAAGTCGGTCAGACAGGCTTAGGCCTTGACGTGTGCGGTGGCGTAGTCGATCGCCTGTTGCACGGTGGTGATTTTTTCAGCTTGTTCGTCAGGGATTTCCATTTCGAATTCGTCTTCCAGGGCCATGACCAGTTCCACGGTGTCCAGGGAATCGGCGCCGAGATCGTCGACGAAGGAGGATTCGATTTTGATGTCTGCTTCTGCAACGCCCAGTTGCTCAGCGACGATTTTCTTAACGCGTTGTTCGATATCCGACATGTTATGGCTCCAAAGTGTGTGTTACGGAAAGTGCGCGCATTTTATCAGGTTTGCGCGTCCGAATACTAATTTCGGTGTCTGCTGCTAATTCGACCGAAGCTGCTGCTAAAAGATGCGATTATAGACAAAAACGGCCGTTGAATCATGCCACAAACGCCCGCCCTGTCTAGCTTTCACATCAATTCATGTACATTCCGCCGTTCACGTGCAGGGTCGTGCCCGTGATATACGCCGCCTGCGGCGAAGCCAGAAAGGCCACCGCCGCCGCCACATCTTCCGGTTTGCCCAGGCGGGACAGGGGAATTTGCGTCAACAGGGCCGCGTGCTGCTCTTCGCTCAGGGCCTTGGTCATGTCGGTATCGATGAAGCCGGGGGCGATGCAGTTCACGGTAATGTTGCGGCTGCCGATTTCGCGCGCCAGCGCGCGGCTCATGCCTTCCACGCCGGCCTTGGCCGCCGCGTAATTCATCTGCCCCGGATTGCCCGACGAAGCCACCACCGACGTGATGTTAATGATACGCCCGGTTTTGGCTTTCATCATGCCACGCAGTACCGCGCGCGACAGGCGGCCGACGGCCGACAGGTTCGTCGAAATGACGCTGTCCCACTCCTCATCCTTCATGCGCATGGCCAGCTGGTCTTGCGTGATGCCCGCATTGTTAACCAGGATGGACAGGCTGCCGTAGGTTTTCTGCACCTCGTCGACGACAGCCGCGCAACGCGCCGCATCGGTCACGTTCAGGACCAGGCCCTTGCCCGCCACGCCTTCGGCGGCCAGATAATCGGTGATCGCTTGCGCGCCGCTTTCCGAGGTGGCGGTGCCGACGACGGTGGCGCCCTGCTTGCCCAGTTCGGTGGCGATGGCGCGGCCGATGCCGCGCGAGGCGCCCGTGACCAGCACGACTTGATTTGCTAAATTCATGAGTTTCCTTAAGAGCAACCGCGGCAGGCAGGCTGCCGCGATCTGATGTTTATTTGAGCTGCGTCAAAATACGTTCCAGCGATGCCTGGTCGACGATGGCGTCGCCCACCAGCACGGGATCGATGCGCTTGGCCAGACCCATCAGGACCTTGCCCGGACCGCATTCGATCACTTGCGTAATGCCGTCGGCTGCCACTTTCTGCATGGTTTCCACCCAGCGCACGGGGCTGGCTGCCTGACGCACCAATGCATCCTTGATGCCGGCGACGTCGTTGACGATGGCCACGTCGACGTTGTTGATCAGGGCGATCTGCGGCGCGGCGAACGTCAGGCCGGCCATGTACTCGCGCAGGCGGTCCGATGCCGGTTGCAGCAGCGACGAGTGGAATGGCGCGGAGACGGGCAGCTTCATGGCGCGCTTGGCGCCCTTGGCCTTGGCCAGTTCGCAGGCGCGCTCGACGGCAGCAGTGTGGCCGGCGATGACGACTTGCGCAGGCGCATTGAAATTGACGGGCTCGACCACGAGGGCCGGGTTTTCCGCCGCTGCTTCCGCACAGGCGGCGCGCACGTCGTCGTCTGACAGGCCCAGCACGACGGCCATCGTGCCCTGCCCCACAGGCACGGCTTCCTGCATGGCTTGCGCGCGGAAACGCACGAGCGGCACGGCATCCTTGAACGAGATCACGCCGGCGGCGACCAGCGCCGAATATTCACCGAGGCTATGACCGGCCACGACCGTCGGCACGGGGCCGCCGGCCGCCAGCCAGGCGCGGTAGAAGGCCACGGCCGCCGTCAGCATCACCGGTTGCGTGTTGGTGGTGAGATCCAGCTCTTCCTTCGGACCTTCGGCGATCAGCTTGCCCAGGTCGCATTGCAGGGCATCCGACGCTTCGGCGACGGTTTGCGCCACCACGGGGTTGCCGGCAAAACCATCGAGCATCGCAATCGCTTGCGAGCCTTGGCCTGGAAAAACAAATGCAAATTGTGTCATGTCGACTCCGTTTTTTTAATAGTGTTGCGGGATTACATGCGCGCCAGCACGGCGCCCCAGGTAAAGCCTCCGCCCACGCCTTCCATCATGACGTTGTCGCCTTTCTTGACGCGGCCGTCGCGCACGGCGATGTCGAGCGCCAGCGGGATCGAGGCGGCCGATGTGTTGCCATGCTGGTCGACGGTGACGACCATCTTGTCCAGTGGCAAGCGGAGTTTCTTGGCCGTGCTGTTCATGATGCGGATGTTCGCCTGGTGCGGGATCAACCAGTCGATCTGGTCCGACGTCATGTTGGCGTGCGCCAACGCTTCGTGCGCGACCTTTTCCAGCACGGACACGGCCAGCTTGAACACGGCCGGGCCATCCATGTACAGGAAAGCGCTGCCGGCCAGCGCGCCGCCGGCCAGGCTGCCGGGCACGCTGAGGATGTCCGAGTGGCGACCGTCCGCGTGCAGCTTGGTGGCCAGGATGCCCGGCTCTTTCGACGCCGTCATGACGATGGCGCCGGCGCCGTCGCCGAACAGCACGCAAGTGCCGCGGTCGTCGAAATTGAGGATGCGCGAAAATACTTCGGCGCCGATCACCAGCACGTTTTTATGCATGCCCGATTGAATGAAACTGTCGGCCGTGGCCACCGCATACACGAAGCCGCTGCAGACGGCTTGCACGTCGACGGCGGCGCAGTTGTTCGTGATGCCCAGCTTGTTTTGCACGATGCAGGCCGTGCTGGGGAAGCTGCCGAAGAAATCGGGGGTCGAGCTGGCGACGATGATCAGGTCCAGGTCATTGCCGTTCAGGCCCGCCATGTCCAGGGCCTTTTTGGCCGCTTCCACGCCCAGGTCCGAGGAATTTTGCGACGGCGCCGCGTAATGGCGCGCCGAAATGCCGCTGCGCGAGACGATCCATTCATCCGACGTCTCGATGCCCTTGGCGGCGAGCTGTTCGGTCAAATCCTGGTTCGTGACGCGCTTCTCCGGCAAGTAGCTGCCGGTACCGATAATTTTGCTGTAAGTTTTGCTAAAAACAGTCATGCAAATACCCGTCCACTAAATGGTAGAGCTTGTTGATGTAGGTTCGTCCGGTACTGGCGTGCGCGGCATCAGCTCGGCGATCAGGCTGGCCAGGTGCGCTTGCACGTCATTTTTTGCCGCATCAAAGGCGCGGCGCAAGGCCCATTCGAAGGAATAGGCATCGGCGCTGCCATGGCTCTTGAAGACGAGACCACGCAAGCCCAGCAGGCTGGCGCCGTTGTAACGCGAGGGATTCAAACGGTTGCCGATGGCTTTCAGGGCCCCGCGGGCGATCAGCGCGCCCAGCATGGTGATCGGATTGCGCTTGAATTCGGAAGTGAGCACGTCTTTCATGAAGCGCGCCAGGCCCTCGATGGCTTTCAGGGTGACATTGCCGACAAAACCGTCGCAGACGACGATATCGGTCGTGCCCTTGAAGATATCGTTGCCTTCCACGTTGCCGTAGAAGTTCAGCGCGCCACGCTCGTGGTCGGCCTGCAGCAGCTTCGAGGTGAGTTTCACCACTTCATTGCCCTTGATATCTTCCGTGCCCACGTTCAGCAAGCCGATCGTCGGGCGTGCGATGCCTTCCATGGCGGACACGAGCACGGAGCCCATGATGGCGAACTGGTGCAAGTGATGCGGTTCGCAATCGACGTTGGCGCCCAGGTCCAGCATGTAGGTCGGGCCGTTCTTTTGATTCGGCAAGATGCTGCAGATGGCAGGGCGGTCGACGCCAGACATGGTTTTCAATACATAGCGCGACACGGCCATCAGGGCTGCCGTATTACCGGCGGAAACGGAGGCTTGCGCCACGCCGCTCTTGACCTGTTCGATGGCCACGCGCATGGAGGAATCCTTCTTGCGGCGCAGGGCCACTTCCAGGGGATCGTCCATGGTAACTTGTTCGGAGGCATGCAATACCGACAGGCGCGGATGCGTGTCGGCTTTATGTTTTTTCAGTTCGGCACGGATCACGTCTTCCAATCCAACAAGGATCAGTTCGGCTTCAGGCTCATGTTTTACGAAGGAAATTGCTGCGGGAATAGTGACTGAGGGACCGTGATCTCCGCCCATGCAGTCGATAGAAATTTTGATTGTCATTTGTGTTGATTCAATACCGCTGCGGGCGTGCGGCAAGATGTGAATCGGACTGGAGCATATGCAGGGCGCAGCATGTCATGCACGCCTGAGCAAGCTTGATTCAAAATGACGGGTGCGCAAGATGAATTGCAGCCGATAAAAAAGAAGAAGCGGCGCCACGCCGAATAACCACGCAACACCGCTTTCATCTTACCCAACAAAAACGTCGATTACTCGTCGTTTTTGGTCTTCAACACTTTACGGCCACGATAGAAGCCGTTAGGGCTGATATGGTGACGCATGTGTGTTTCGCCGGTAACTGGCTCGACGCTCAATTGCGGCGCGACCAGGAAGTCGTGCGAACGGTGCATGCCGCGCTTGGAAGGGGTTTTCTTGTTCTGTTGAACTGCCATGATGACTCCTAATACATAAGTTCTAAAATTTTAGCACAATCGATTGGCAAATACATGCGAATCGAGTATCCCAGCGGCAAAGACTACCCGAAAACAGTCCGGACCGACATCGTTTATTACAATTACATTTCACTACACTTGCCATACTCGATTACTACACGCGTTTGACACGTTCTTTACAGGAAGCATAAAAAACCTACTGAGCTTCCCGCTATCGCCTCGGCGTTGCTCAGCGTACCTTCGTACGCTTGCGCTACTCAAGACGATATCGGGCCGCTCGCTACGGTTTTTTAAGGCTTCCTTTCTTACACTACTTATTCTGGCTTCAAGTCTTTCAGTGCCGCGAACGGCGACTTCTTTTCAGACTTGAGAGCATCGAGCTGCGCCGTATCGGGGCAGACGTCGTGTTTGGGTACCTGCGGCAGGGCCAGCAAGGCTTCATCTTCGATCAGGGCCGCGGCATCCATGCTGCGGCTGCCGACGATCACGTCGATCGTTTCATCGTTGATGATTTCTTCGATCTCGTCCGCGTGCTCGTCATCCTTGCCCAGCATCAGAACAGTCGAAGAATCAATTGCGTAAGCATACGGAGTCAGGCAGCGCTGGCAAACCAGCTGAACGGTGCCGTTGACCGACAAGGTCAGTTGCGGGTAGCCCAGCTTGCTGGTGCCGCCGACGATCTTCCAGGCGATCTCGCCGGAACTATCTGCACAATCCTTGGTCAACCGGGTCATTTCAGCGACAGGAGTTACACCCTCGCGGCTCCCGCTGATACGACAAAAATCAAAGGCGTCGATCACAAAAGCATTCATTGGTAGAAAATTTCCCCGGAAAACCTGCGATAATAACAGGGTTTTTAGCACCGAGTCAAAGACTAAGCATCTTTTTTGACGTAATGATTGCCATAAACATGACATATTCATCAACACCGTCATGCCGCATGGAGCCTCAGTTATGGGCTCCGCGCCCTGGAATTTGCATGAAATTCCACTGACACCGACCAGTGCGGCCATGCCGGCCGCCATCCACTGCCGAATGATACCAACTTCCGCCCCATCGCGCTTGATTCTTGCATCGAGTTCGACCTACCGCAAGGAATTGCTGCAACGCCTGCGCCTGCCTTTCGAGGTGGCCGTGCCCGATCTCGACGAAAGCCCCCTGCCAGACGAAAGCCCCAGCGCCACGGCCCTGCGCCTGGCCCAGGCCAAGGCGCAGGCCGTGCTCGACCGCTATCCTGGCAGTCTCGTCATCGGCTCCGACCAGGTCGCCACCCTGGACGGCGCGCAGATCGGCAAGCCCGGCAACCATGCCAATGCCCTGCGCCAACTGCAAACCATGCGCGGGCGCCGGACCGTGTTCCACACGGCACTATGCCTGCTCGACGGGCGCCACACTCCCGCCGTGGCGCAGGTGGAAGACATCCAGACCCTCGTCACTGTGCGCGACTTGCCCGACGCGGAACTGGACGCCTACCTGCGCATCGAGCAGCCGTACGACTGCGCCGGCAGCGCCAAGAACGAAGGCCTGGGCATCGCCCTGCTCGAACGCATCGACAGCACCGACCCGACCGCCCTCACAGGCTTGCCGCTGATCGCCCTCACCGGCATGCTGCGCAAGGCGGGCGTGGCGTTTTTCACCCCTTAACCACCCTGGGGTCAGACCCGACGGGTCTGACCCCGGCCAATACAAAGCTAAGAATATGACCGGCACCCTGTACCTGATCCCCAACCACCTCGGCCTGTCCGACGGCGCCATCGACCCGCTGGCCCGCATCATTCCGGAGCAAGTACGGCAGATCACCTCGCAACTCGATTATTTCGTCGCGGAAAACGCCAAGACGGCGCGCGCCTTTTTGAAATTGATCGGCAGCCAGCATCCGCTGGCCAGGCCGCTGCAGGAAATCACGATTTCCGAACTGAACGTGAATACCCCGGCGCAAGCGCTGGCTGGCCTGCTGGCACCGCTGTTGGCGGGCCGCGACGCGGGCCTCGTGTCGGAAGCGGGCGTGCCCGCCGTGGCCGATCCCGGCGCCGACCTGGTGCGTCTGGCGCATCAGCACGGCATCAAGGTGCGTCCGCTGGTGGGACCGTCGTCGATCCTGCTGGCCGTGATGGCCAGCGGCTTGAACGGCCAGAGCTTCGCCTTCAACGGCTACCTGCCCACCGATGCGGCCCTGCGCGCCAAGCGCATCAAGGAACTGGAAAGCCGGTCGCGCAATGAAAAGCAGACACAGCTGTTCATCGAAACGCCATACCGCAACGCCGCCATGCTCGAAGCCCTCGTGGCGCAATGCGCGCCATCGACCCTGATCTGCGTCGCCACCGACCTGAGCCTGGACTCGGAAAGCGTGCAGACGTGGAATGGCGGACAGTGGAAGAAACAATTGGCCGCTGGCAAGGCACCGGACTTCCACAAGAAACCGACCGTGTTCCTGTTGCTGGGACAGTAATCTCCCTCTCATAAAAAAACGCCACGGCTGCATCAACCGTGGCGTTTTTTATTGCAGCACCAACCGAGGACGACTATACGCGCCGTGTACCGGTGTTCTTTTGGCCGCCCTTGCCCGTCTCCAACACAAACTTCGCGCCATCGTCGCGGCCCAGCACCTTCACCAGGTAAGGCATGACTTCGCGCAACATCGGCTCCAAGGTGTACGGCGGGTTCAAGATGAACATGCCGCTGCTGTGCAAGCCGAAGCCATCCGGCGACGGCGTGTTGACCGTCAGGGTCACATGCAGCCAGTCCGAGCTGGGCAATTGCTTGAGCTTGTCGGCGAACTGGCGCGATTCCATGCGCTGCAGCACCGGATACCAGACGGCGTACATGCCGGATGGGAAGCGCACGAGGGCGTCGGCCAGGGTGTCCTTGACCTTGCGGTAATCCATCTTGTCTTCGTACGGCGGGTCGATCAGCACCAGCGCGCGGCGCGATGGCGGCGGCAGCAGAGCCTTCAGGCTCTGGAAGCCGTCCGCCTTGGTGATGAGCACGCGCTTGCCGCGCACGGTGGGACGCTCGCCCTGGGCCAGCGCATGCGCCTCGACCTTGCGGAAGTTGTCGGCCAGAATCTTTGCATCGGCAGGATGCAGTTCGAACAGGCGCAAACGGTCTTGCTCGCGGCTGACCTTGTCGGCGCAGTACGGCGAACCCGGGTAGTAGCGCATCTTGCCGCTCGGATTCATTTCCTTGATCAGCTTCATGTACTCGGCGAGCGAGGCCGGCCAGTCCGTGCGGTCCCACAGGGGCGCGATGCCCGTTTCGTACTCGGCATTTTTCGAGGCATAACCGCCGTCGAGCGCGTACACGCCCGCGCCGGAGTGGGTATCGATATAACTATAGGCGGTATCTTTTTGATTCAGATATTGCAACAACTGAATCTGCACATAATGCTTCAACACATCGGCGTGATTACCCGCGTGAAAGGCGTGGCGGTAACTCAACATAAGCTGGCTAATTCCATAATAAAAATAAACAAAGGCGGGAGCGCTGACACCGGGCAGGGCATGAGAACAGACTGGAGGGGTCAGGCTGCGGGGCCAGGAAACAGCATGGACCAGCGTAATCAGCGCGCAATTATCAGCATTATCCACCAGAAAGGTGTATTGCATCAAAAAACACCCATAAACAAGCTCATGCATTCTCGGGACCGCGGGGGCCGGGCGCGGTAGAATACGCGCATCGGGCGCCCCGCGTCCATCCGCCTACCAACTAGATACAACCATGCACAGCCTGACCCTCACGACCGATAACCGCGCCGACGTCGCGGCAGCCCTGGCCGGCCCGCGCTGGACGGTGGCCTGCCTGTGCGCGCTATGGTGCGGCACCTGCGGCAGCTACCGCGCCACGTTCGAGGAACTGGCCGCGCGCCACCCGGACGTCGTCTTCGTCTGGATCGACATCGAAGACCAGGCCGACGTGGTCGGCGACCTCGACATCGACAACTTCCCCACCCTGCTGATCCAGCACGAGGATAACGTGGCCTTCTTCGGCACCGTGCTGCCCGACGGCGGCCTGGCGCACCGCATGGTGCAGGCGCAGCAGGCGCTCAGCGCCGGGGAACTGGCGGCGCTGGCCGCCAGCACGCAGGAACGGCGCGACTGGCAGCGCGACTGCAATCTGCGTCATCTGCTGGCCGCCACCCTGGCCTGATCCACATCAAGCCAGGCGCAGCGGCAGGCTGCGCAGCCGTTTTCCCGTCAGACTGAACACCGCGTTGGCCACGGCTGGCGCGATCGGCGGCGTGCCCGGCTCGCCCACGCCTTCGGGATGCTCGGCGCTGGCGATGATGATGGTTTCCACCTCGGGCGTTTGCCCCATGCGCAGCACGGGATAGTCGTGGAAATTGCTCTGCTCGACTTTGCCATCCTTGAAGGTGATCTCGCCGCCCAGCGCCGCCGACAGGCCGAACAGCACGGCCGACTCCATCTGCTGGGCGATGATGTTCGGATTGACGGCGATGCCGCAATCGATGGCGCACACCACGCGCCGCACGCGGATCTCGCCGTTTTCCACCGATACTTGCGCCACTTGCGCGACGATGCTGCCGAACGACTGGTGCAGGGCCACGCCATGCGCATGGCCGGGCGGAGGACTGTCCGCCTTGGCCACCGCCGCGTCGAGCACGGCTAGGTGGCGCGGATGGTTCACCAGCATGGCACGGCGGAAGGCGATGCCGTCCTGCCCCGCCGCGTGCGCCAGTTCGTCGATAAAACTTTCCTTGAAGAAAGCGTTGTGCGAATGCCCGACCGAGCGCCAGTAACCGACCGGCACGGGACTGTCGGCGATCACGTGGGCGATGCGCTGGTTGGCGATTTCATACGGCATGTCGAATTCGCCTTCGGCCGTGGTCTTGTCCGGCCCCGCACCGGGCAAGCCGAAATTGCGCTGCAGAAACTGGTGCGTGATGGAGCCGCTGACGGATTTATTCTCCCAGGAAGCGATGCGGCCGTGCTCGTCGAGCCGGGCCGCGAAGCGGGCCAGCGCGGCGGGACGGTACATATCGTGTGCCGTGTCCTGTTCGCGCGTCCATACCAGCTGCACGGGCGCGCCATCGCACTGCAGCGCGATGGCCACGGCTTGCGCGATCATATCCACTTCCAGGCGGCGGCCGAAACCGCCGCCGAGCAGCAGCACTTCGATGGCCACGTCCTTCGCATCGACGCCGGCCACCTTCGCCGCCACGTCGATGGCGATGCCGGGCGCCTGCGTCGAGACCCACAGCATCACCTTGCCATTTTTCACCTGCGCGGTGCAGTTGACGGGCTCCATGGCGGCGTGCGCGAGGAACGGCGCGCGGTATTCGGCCTTGACGCTGCGCAAGCCTTGCACGGCTTTACTTACCACCTCGCCGCTGGCGTGGTAGGCATAACCGGCTTCGGTGTCCAGCAGGCGGGCAAATTCCGCATACACGCCCGCGCTGGACAAGTTCGCGTGCTGGCCCGCCTTCCACTGCGTCGGCAAGGCGGCAGCGGCCTGTCTGGCGCGCCACCAGGTATCGGCCACCACGGCGGCACAAGACACGCTGCGCTGGGCCAGCTGCGGCGTCAGGTCCAGCACTTTCTTGACCCCGGCCATGGCGAGCACGGGCGCCGCGTCGAAGGCGGCCAGGGTATCGCCCAGGCGCGGCGGCAGATGCAGGGCCGCGTACAGCATGCCCGGCGGGCGCGCATCGATGCCGAAACGCGCGCTGCCATTCACTTTCGACGGCGTGTCGCGGCGTGGCGCCGGCTGGCCGATCAGCTTGAAATCCTTAGGGGATTTGAGCACGGGCGTGCCCGGATCGATGGCGGCGGCGCGCTGCGCCAGGCTGGCGTAGCTGGCGCGCCGGCCGTCCGGGTGGAGCACTGCGCCATTTTCCGTGCGGCATTGCGCGGCCGGCACCTGCCACAACGCGGCGGCGGCCCCCACCAGCATGGCGCGCGCGGACGCCCCCGCCTCGCGCATGGGGCCCCAGCCATCCTTCACGCTCGACGAGCCGCCCGTGACGATCACGCCCAGTTCGCGCGCCGCCTTGGCCACCGTCCACTGCGCCAGCGCTTTGACGCGGCCCTGGTCATCCGGGTGGAACGGCAGGCTGTCCTTGAGCATGGCGACGTTGCCGAAGATTTTATCCATGGGCGCCTGGATCAGCTTGACGCCGGCCAGCGGCACGTCGAGTTCCTCGGCCACCAGCATCGGCAAGGCCGTGTGCACGCCCTGCCCCATCTCGCTGCGCGGCATGGCCAGGAGCACCGTGCCGTCCGATTGAATCGCCAGCCAGCCGTTCAAGGCCACGGCGCCATCATGCAGCGGCAGCGGCGCGCTGCCGTGCAGGCGCTGGCGCGGCGGCAGCACGCCCCAGCCCAGCACCAGGGCGCCCACGCCGGCCACGCCGAGACCAAGGCCGCCGAGCAGGAAACGGCGGCGCGACGGGGAGGATTCTGCGGCCATGGGCTATCCTTTATAGTGGTGAGTGATCGATCCAGCGCTCCAGCGCTCCAGCATATCCTGTGCCAGCACCGGACGGCTATAAAAATAACCTTGCGCCAGCTTGCAGCCATGGCGCAGCAGGAAGGCGGCCTGCTCTTCCGTCTCCACGCCTTCGGCGATCACGGACAATTGCATGCTCTTGCCCAGCTGGATGATGGCAATGGCGATCGCTTCGTCGTTGACGTCCGTCGAGATATCCTTGATGAAGGAGCGGTCGATCTTCAGGGTTTGCACGGGCAGCTGTTTCAGATACGCGAGCGAGGAATAGCCGGTGCCGAAATCGTCGATGGCCAGGCCCACGCCGATGGCGTGCAGATCGTTGATGAAGCCAAGGGCGTCGCCCGTGTTCATGATCACCGATTCCGTCACTTCCAGCTGCAGCCGCTGCGGCTCCAGTCCCGTTTCCTTCAGGATGTCGGCCACCATGCCGGCGATGCTGCCCCGCTCGAACTGCTTGACGGACAGGTTGACGGCCATCTTCGGCACGTGCAAGCCCTGCGCCTGCCAGCGCATCATCTGGCGGCACGCTTCGTCGAGCACCCATTTGCCCAGCTGGTTGATGAAACCGCTGTCCTCGGCCAGCGGAATGAAGCGCGCGGGCGGCACCAGGCCCAGTTCCGGGTGGTTCCAGCGCACCAGCGCCTCGACGCCGACCAGGCGGCCCGTGTCGATTTCCACCTGCGGCTGGTAATTGAGGAAGATTTCGTTCTTTTCGATCGAGCGGCGCAGGAAGGTTTCCAGGCGCAGGCGCTCGACGCCCTCGCCCGTCATCGACGGCGCATAGAAGCGGTAGCCGTTGCGCCCGCGCGCCTTGGCCTGGTACATGGCCACGTCGGCGTTGCGGATCAGCATGTTCAAGTCCAGCGCATCGTCCGGATACAGGCTGATGCCCACGCTGCAGGTGACGAACAGTTCGTGGTCGGCCACCGTGAACGGCTGGTCGAACATGGTCATCAGCTTTTCCGCCACCTGCGTCGCGCCGTACTCGCCGTCGATACCCTCGAGCAGCACGATGAACTCGTCGCCGCCCAGGCGCGCCAGGGTATCGCCTTCGCGCAGGCGGGCCGCCAGCTGGCCGGCCACCTTTTGCAGCAATTCGTCGCCCACATGGTGGCCCAGGGTGTCGTTGACGTTCTTGAAGCGGTCCAGGTCGATGAACAGGACGGCCAGCTGCTCCTGGTCGCGCGCGGCGCGCAGCAAGGCATGCTGCAGGCGGTCATGGAACAGCAGGCGGTTCGGCAGCGCCGTCAGCGGATCGTGGTGCGCCATGTGGTCGAGCTTTTCCTGCGACTGCTTGATCAGCGTGATGTCGCTGAATACGCCCACGTAATGCGTGGTGCCGGCGCGCGCGTCGCGCACGGCGCTGATGGTCAGCCACTCCAGATAGACTTCACCGTTCTTGCGCTGGTGCCAGATTTCGCCGCGCCAGAAACCGCTGGTCTTCAGCTCGTCCCACATGGCCTCGTAGAATGCCGCGTCGTGGCGCGCCGAGCGTGTCAGCGAAGAGTGCCGGCCCAGCGCCTCCGCTTCGCTGTAGCCCGTGATCTGCGTGAAGGCGGGATTGACGGTGACGATGATGCCGCTGGCATCGACCACCATCACGCCGTCGGCGATGTGTTCCAGCACGGTGGCCGACAGGCGCAGCTTTTCCTCCGCTTCCTTGCGCGCCGTGATGTCGGCATACACCCAGATGCTGCCTTCGTTGGGGCGCAGCGGATCGAGCGCGCAGCCGCTGACGAGCGCCCAGAACAGGCTGCCGTCGCGGCGCTTGTACTGGCGCTCCTCGCTGAAGTCGGCGCCCGTCGCCATGGCCGGATACTGGCGCTCGCCCGCCTCCTCGAAGTCATACGAGGTCATGAACACGATGGCGGTCGAATTGCCCGTCATCTCAGCATGGCCGTAACCGAACAGTTCCTCGCAGCGGCGGTTGACGGAAATGATGCGGCGGTGGCGCACGAACATCACGCCGAACATCACGTTGTCGAGGATGGCGCTCTGCTCCGTGAGCAGCGCTTCGATGCGCATCTCGTGGTGCTTGCGCTGGCTGATGTCGGCAATGATGCCGTCGACCCAGATGACGCCCTGCTCGCCCGCCTGCGGCTGGCCATTCTCGGCCACCCAGCGCTCGATGCCGAAGGCATCGACGATGCGGTATTCCAGCGCATACGGCCGCACGTCGGCCACCGCCTGGCGCACGGCGCGGCGGTGCTCGCGGCGGTCTTCCGGGCAGATCAGGTCGGCCCAGGCATGCGTGGTGCCGCGCATGAACTGGCGCGCCGAATAGCCGGAAATCTCTTCGATGGCATCGCTGACGAAATCGATGGGGCCGTCGGGCCGGTAGCGGAAGACGGCGCCCGGCACCTGCGTGACGATGGTGCGGAAACGCTCTTCGCGCTGGCCCACGTCCTCGAACAACTGGCCGATGGCCGCGCGCATTTGCTCGAGCTGGGCCGTCAGGCGTCCCAGCTCGTCATTGCTGTGCGAGACCAGGGGCGTGTCGAAATCGCCGTGCGACAGGCGGTCGGAAAAGCGCGTCAGGCGGCGCAGCGGTTTCAGCAGGCGGCGGTTCAGGAACAGCACGATCAGCGCCATCGACACGGCCAGCTGCGCGCCCAGCACGAAAATATAGGAGATCTGCTTTTCGCGCAGCTCCTGCTGGCTGCGCGCATCGTCCATCTCGACGACGACGTGGCCGATGCGTTCGCCGCGCACGAGGATGTCGCGTTCGGCGCGGTACAGATTGCCCACGGGCCGCTGCGGCGCCTGCAGGCGGATGAATTCCGTGTCGCCCTGCCCCAGCACCTTCACCAGCAGCACGGCGCGGTCGCGCATCACCGACTCGACCAGCGAATGGGCCGATTCCGCATTCATGTTCCACAGCGACTCCTGCATGCCCAGCGCCAGGATGTCGGCATTGCGCTGCAAGGCCTCGTTCAGGCTGGTGCGCGCCGACTGGCGCTCGTGCACGCCGACCAGCACATAGCTGCCGAAGATGGCGGGCACGACCAGGCCGCCAAACACCACCAGCAGCAGGGCGCCATAGATCGACGAGCCGTACAGCACGCGCAGGCTGGCGCGCAGGCGCTGATAAGGTGAATTAAACATGCGACAACAGGGCAACAGGGATCAGGCGGGCGATCATCGAACTTTACGGGGAATCTGGGTGATAAGGCGGGAAGAAACTTTTTCAGGAGCAATTATGCATGGAAAAAGCGGGAAAAGTCACCAATAAACACGCGCCAGCGGCTACCGCATGTCATATAGACAGGGTGGAAAAACCACAAGCAAGCCCGCGCGCCCGGCCAGCGCCAGCAGAAAAGCGCGCAGCTTGCTATCATCGCGCCACTTTACCTAGAGGAACCACCATGACCTTCTCCATCTACTCCGCATCGATCCCCGTCTTCAAACAGATCCTGGGCAGCCTGGCCGCCATCCTGGACAAGGCGGAAACGCACGCGCAAGACAAGAAAATCGACCCGAACGCCCTGCTGCAATTCCGTTTGTTCCCGGACATGCTGCCGTTCGTGCGCCAGATCCAGATCGCCACCGACTTCGCCAAGGGCTGCGGCGCGCGCCTGGCCGGCGTGGCCGTGCCGCCATATGAAGACAGCGAACAGAGCTTTGCGGAACTGAAGGCGCGCATCGTGAAAACCATCGCCTTCCTGGAAAGCCTGCCGCAAGCGGACATCGACGGCAGCGAAACGCGCGCCATCACCACCGGCAGCGGCGAAAAGACCAAGCATTTCACGGGCCAGACCTATCTGTTCCACTACGCGCTGCCGCACTTCTTCTTCCACGCGACGACGGCGTACGACATCCTGCGCCACAATGGCATTGAAGTGGGCAAGAAGGATTTTATCGGCAGCTTCTGAGACGCATAAGCAAATCTACTGCGCGGCGCGCTTTGCGGCCTGCGATGCTCGCCGTACTTGAGTACGGCTGCGCTTCTTAGCCACAAATCATCGCCGCTCGCTACGATTTGCTTAAGCGTCGACGCAATGGAGTAATGCAATACTCTATTGCGTCGCTATTAAGTATTCCGGCGCGGATACCCCTGCGCCAGGATGCGCACCCACACCACTTCCTTCTCTTCATCCGTCATCGACACCCAGTGGGCCACTTCCACCACGGTGCGGCCGCAGCCGCGGCAGATTTCATCGAAGGTCGTCGAGCACACGGCCACGCAGGGCGTGTCTGGACGCGGCGGCAATTCCTTGTCAGCCATCAGGATACCTTCGGCAAGCCGAGCTTTTCCCAGCCTTCGACGCCCAGCGCTTCCAGGGTGGCGATATTCTTGTCGAAGATTTCCGACGCTTCCGGAAACGCCTCGACGGCGCGCTCGATGCTGTCCTCGCGCAGCAGGTGCAGGGTCGGGTAGGGCGAACGGTTGGTGTAGTTGCTGATGTCGTCCTCGAACGTCTCGGCAAACTGGTAGTGCGGGTGGAAACTGGCCACCTGCAGTTCGCCGGCCAGGTGCATGTCTTCCACGGCCGCGTCGGCCACATCGAGGAATTCGTTGTAGTCGAGGAAATCGTTGAGGGTGTACGGGTGGATCAGCAGGGTCGTGTCGATCTGCTCGGGGTCCGTGTCGGCCAGGGTTTGCAGCTCGTCCATCAGCATCGCCAGCAGATCTTCCGGATTGCTCGATTCGCACACCACATAGCGGATCTGCTTCTTGACGTGCACGGCCTTGGCGAACGGGCACAGGTTCAGGCCGATCACGGCCTTTTCCAGCCAGGCGACGGTATTGGCGATGATGACGGCGTTGTCGTCGTCGTGGCGCGGCGGGGTGTTCATATACTTGACTCTCTATCAATAAGGCGGCCGGCAGCCGAATGGCCGGCCAAAGCCAAATTGTACGCACTCTTTGCGCAGTCTCATACCGGACGACGGCCAGGCTTGCGCCAGCCTCGTCGCCATGTATGCTATAACAGCGGCCGAATCGCGCATTGGGCAAATTAAATTTGCAATAATGACAGCATTTGCGAATGGAAACTCAGCCGCTTCCCACTTATTGCCGCTTATTTCCTGTCATCATGCTGACATAATTCTTGACTCCGGCATGTGGATATACGTACACTCGCAGCTTGATCATGGGTCTGTCCGATGTTTCTCCGACGACAACAATGGAACACTATGCACGAAAACTCCTTTAAATCTACCGTCCTGGCGGCGTTGGCCCTGGCGCTTGCGCCCGCCCTCAGCCAGGCGTACGAAGCCGGTGTTGAGAGCGATAACGCGCCAGTCGCCGCCGCCACGCCGGCCCTGATCCCGATGACCGCCCAGGTCACGGCGAAACTCCCCACCCTCGACAACCGCCTGCAAAAGACCGACCGTCTGCTGAAAAACCTCAGCGACAATTCCGATCCGCTGCGCGAAGCCGACGTCTGGGGCCGCATCCGCAGCGGCTATGCGATTCCCGACATTAACAACCAGCTGGTGGCCAACCACGTCAACTGGTACGCCACCCGCCCCGACTACATCGCCCGCACCACGGCGCGCGCCTCGCGCTACATTTTCCACGTGGTGCAGGAACTGGAAAAGCGCGGCATGCCGACGGAACTGGCCTTGCTGCCGTTCATCGAATCCGCCTTCAACCCGCAAGCGTTCTCCAGCGCCAACGCGGCCGGCATGTGGCAATTCGTGCCCGCCACGGGGCGCGATTTCAACCTCAAGCAAAACATGTTCAAGGACGAACGCCGCGGCGTGCTGGCCTCGACCGATGCGGCCCTGACGTATCTGCAGCGCCTGTATGACATGTTTGGCGACTGGCAACTGGCCCTGGCCGCCTACAACTGGGGCGAAGGCTCGGTGCAGCGCGCCATCAAGAAAAACCAGGCGCTGGGCAAACCGACCGACTTCGAAAGCCTGGCCGACCTGATGCCGGCCGAAACGCGCAACTACGTGCCGAAATTGCAAGCGGTCAAAAACATCATCGCCAATCCGGCCCAGTTCGGTCTGACCCTGCCCGTGGTCGACAACCAGCCCTATTTCACGGCCATCGACAAGACCAGCGACATCGACATCACCGTCGCCGCCCAGCTGGCCGAACTGTCGATGGATGAATTCAAGGCCTTGAATCCGCAATTCAACCGCCCCGTCATCATCGGCGGCGAAAAGACGAAGATTCTGTTGCCACAGGAAAACGCTGCCAAGTTCACCACCAACCTGGCGCAATGGGGCCATGCCTTGTCGAGCTGGACCACGCACAAGATCACGAATGCGCGCGAGCGCATCGAAACCCTGGCGTCGAAATTCGGCACCACGGCCGACGTGCTGCGCCAGGCCAACAACATTCCGCAGCGCACCAGCCTGCGCGCCGGCTCCACCATCCTCGTGCCGAAAACCTCGGCCACGATGAACAAGGACATCACCCAGGAAATCGCCGACAGCGCCACCATGCTGCTGGAAGCGGACCGTCCGGAACGGGCCGCCAAGGCACTGCGCCGCGCCGCCAAGGGCGGCAAGGTGCAAACGGCGCCAATTTCCCTGGTGAAACCGCGCATCCAGCGCGGCGGCGGCAACAGTCGCGCCAAGGCCCGCCACTGATCGCCTGATCTGTATAGAGCCACCTCGCCGGCCGCCACAGCTTTGCTGTCGCGGCCGGTTGCACATCCGCCCCACCACCCCAGACAGGAGTCGTCATGGCTTTCTTGCAAGGCAAAAAAATCCTCATCACGGGCTTGTTGTCGAACCGCTCCATCGCCTATGGCATCGCCAAGGCCTGCCACCGCGAAGGCGCCACCCTCGCCTTCACGTACGTGGGCGAACGCTTCAAGGAGCGCATCACGGAATTCGCGGCGGAATTCGGCAGCGAACTGGTGTTCGACTGCGACGTATCCAGCGATGAACAGATCAGCGCCGTCTTCCGCGACCTGGCGCAGCACTGGGAACATCTGGATGGTCTCGTGCATGCCATCGGCTTCGCGCCGCGCGAGGCGATCGCCGGCGACTTCCTCGACGGCCTGTCGCGCGACAGCTTCCGCATCGCGCACGACATTTCCGCCTACAGCTTCCCCGCCATGGCCAAGGCCGCCCTGCCCCTGCTGCATCCGGGCGCTTCGGTCCTGACCCTGACTTACCTGGGCGCCGTGCGCGCCGTGCCCTACTACAACACCATGGGCCTGGCCAAGGCCTCGCTGGAAGCGTCCGTGCGCTACCTGGCCGAATCGCTGGGCCCGCGCGGCATCCGCGCCAACGGCATCTCGGCCGGCCCCATCAAGACCCTGGCCGCCTCCGGCATCAAGGATTTCAGCAAGCTGCTGGGTTTCGTGGCCGAGCACGCCCCGCTGCGCCGCAACGTCACCATCGAAGAGGTGGGCAACACGGCCGCCTTCCTGCTGTCCGACCTGGCTTCCGGCATCACGGGCGAGATTACCTACGTCGATGGCGGCTTTTCGCAAGTAATGGCCGTCAATCCGGAAGTAGAGTAATTGGCACCTGGTCGACGTGGCGCAAGCGGCCCGGCAAATCAACCTGGCCAGGGAAACGCGACAGGCGCCGCCGCTGCCCGCCGACATCGTGGCCATGCTCCATTAAACGGAAGAAAACTACGTATTCCTACTGATTTCACATAGGAAACATGATCAAAACGTGGTAGGACTGTCGTTTCTTCCCATTTAGGCCGTGCAAAACGGCGGCAAATACGGTATAGTGTCGTTGTGCGCTGCAATATGTTTCCTTGAAGCGATGGCAACACCGCAGTTACATGCACTACAAACTTAGCAGCTTCGCAAGCCTTAGCGCATCCACAGGATGCCGCTTAATAAAGCCCTCCCGCCTTGTGTGTCGCACCTGACACCGTCCCGGCGCAAAGCTTTTGTGCCGAAATTTCTTTCTAGTTGAGTCATTTCGTTTTGGTTGGCGTTGCTATTTTGCGTTCTGCTTTTTGCAAGAACGCTGATTTTCACGAAAGAAAAAGAATGACATTTGAATCCTTAGGCCTGCATCCGTCCATCCTCGCCGCTCTGACCGAATCGGGCTACACCGCGCCAACCGCGGTACAGTCGCAAGCGATTCCAGCCGCGATCGAAGGCCGTGACCTGCTGGTCTCGTCGCAGACCGGTTCGGGCAAGACGGCAGCTTTCATGCTGCCATCGCTGCACAAACTGGCCAGCGCCGAACAAAGCGCCGCCGGCAAGACGCCAAACCAGGAAATGCAAGCATCGCGCGCCCGCGGCGAGCGTCCACGTTTCAAGGCTGCCCAGCCAAAAATGCTGGTGCTGACGCCAACGCGCGAACTGGCCCTGCAAGTGACGACCAACACCGACAAGTACAGCACCGGCATCCGCCGCATCAAGGCTGTGTCGATCCTGGGTGGCATGCCTTACCCTAAACAAATGCAGTTGCTGGCCAAGAATCCTGAGATCCTGGTCGCTACCCCTGGCCGTTTGATCGACCACATGGATTCGGGCAAGATCGACTTCTCGCAACTGGAAATCCTGGTGCTGGACGAAGCCGACCGCATGCTGGACATGGGTTTCATCGACGACATCGAAAAGATCGTCGAAGCGACGCCGGAAGGCCGCCAGACCATGCTGTTCTCGGCAACCTTGGATGGCGTGGTCGGCAACATGGCGCGCCGCATCACGAAAAACCCGCTGGTCATCCAGGTGGCAAGCTCGAGCAACAAGCATGAAAACATCACCCAGCGCGTCCACTTCGTCGACGACCTGTCGCACAAGAATCGCCTGCTGGACCACCTGCTGCGCGACGAAACCTTGGACCAGGCTGTTGTGTTCACCGCCACCA
This sequence comes from Janthinobacterium sp. BHSEK, assembly GCF_056174685.1. NCBI lineage: Bacteria > Pseudomonadati > Pseudomonadota > Betaproteobacteria > Burkholderiales > Oxalobacteraceae > Janthinobacterium > Janthinobacterium sp. BHSEK. Next base: position 102,331 of record NZ_JBWBYV010000030.1, on the reverse strand, counting down.
AGCGTGACGCCGACACCATCGCCGACCGTCTGAACATCGCCGGTTTCTCGGCTGCCGCCTTGCACGGCGACATGCATCAGGGCGCGCGCAACCGCACCCTGGACGGCATGCGCCGCGGCCAGGTCAAAGTGCTGGTCGCCACCGACGTTGCCGCCCGCGGCATCGACGTGCCGACGATCACCCACGTGTTCAACTACGATCTGCCGAAGTTCCCGGAAGACTACGTCCACCGCATCGGCCGTACCGGCCGCGCTGGCCGCAATGGCCTGGCCATCTCGCTGGTGAACCACGCTGAAGGCATGAACGTCAAGCGCATCGAACGCTTCACCAAGCAATTGATCCCGGTCAATGTCATCGAAGGTTTCGAGCCAAAGAAAACGGCATCGGCACCACGTTCGAGCGCCCGTCCAGGCGGCTGGAAACCAGGCGACAACCGTGGCGGCGCGAAGCCAGGCCAACGCACGTTCAGCAAGCCAGGCGCACCGCGTAAAGACGGCGCTCCTAGCACCGGCGGCGGCTACAAGGGTTCGAACCCGCGCAGCACCGACGGCGCACGCCGCAGCTACGGCGACCGTTAATCACGGCGCCATGCCGCCAACGGGCGGCAAGCAATAAAAAAACGGCCACCAGATCACTCTGGCGGCCGTTTTTTTATGCCCGCAACGCTTTATTTCTTCGACACCTTCTGGCGCGACAGCTTGCGCAGCTTGGCCTGCTCGAAGCGCAGCTGCTGCTCCGGCGTTTCCAGCGCCAGCGGCGGCACGGCCACGGGCTTGCGGTTGGCGTCCACGGCCACCATGGTGAAATAGCAGCTGTTGGCGTGGCGCACCAGGCGCTGCTGGATGTTTTCCGTCACCACGCGGATGCCCACTTCCATCGACGTCGTGCCCGTGTAATTGATCGAGGCCAGGAACGTCACCAGCTCGCCCACGTGGATAGGCTGCAAAAACATCACCTGGTCCACGGACAAGGTCACCACATAGCTGCCCGAATAGCGGCTGGCGCAGGCGTAGGCGACGCTGTCGAGGTATTTCAGGATGGTGCCGCCGTGCACGTTACCGGAAAAGTTGGCCATATCGGGCGTCATCAGGACCGTCATCGTCAGTTCGTGGGCCGACCAGTTCATCGCGCTGTCCAAAGTGTTCTCCAAAGGGGAAATAAAAGTGAGGGGGATGTGAAAACCGGCCCCAGGGGCCGGTTGCCGGGACAGGCTGTTACAGTCCCAGGTTGTCGATGTCGGCCAGCGATTCGCGGCCCTTGTCGGAAATGTCGTGGCCCTCGCCTTCGGCGCGCGCCACGATGTGGGCTTTCTTGCCCAGGAAGTATGCCACTTCCGTGTCCAGCTTGGTCAGCGGATCGGCGGCCACGGCGCGCAAGCCCATGATGCAGCGGCGCAGGAACAGCAGTTGCTGCGCCTTATCCGTGATGGACAGACGGCCATCGCGCGCATAGCTGAGCAGCTTCAGGCCCGACAGGCGCTTGGCATTGCGGGCAACGCAGGCGCTCGGGCGCTCGGTCTTGATGCCGCGTGCAACTTGCTCCAGCGCGTCATATTCATCGGTTGTTAATTTCTCGTTCTTCATTACTTTTCCATAAAAGGCCAGGTGTTCGGCCCCCATGGTACGCGCCCCGCTGCGCATCGGCAACAGGCAACGTGAATCTACCGCCGCCCGCCATGCGGCCAGGCGGCTGAAACACGGACGAGAAGACGCTTATTTGTAGCTGCGCAGCAGCAGCCAGGCCAGGCCGCAGCCGGCCACGGCGCCCGCCAGCGCCAGCGCGGCGAGGTTCTTGCTGGTGAGCACAGGGCGACGGCCCAGGTAGATTTTGTTATGCAAGGAATTGCCCATGATGGTCTCCTGTACAAGAATTTTTATGATGTCTCATTATAAGAACAGAATCGTGACGGCCGCATGACACTCGACAGTTCAAGCTTGATTTGTATCCACTCGGCAACATTTATTGAGATTTTTGTTGTTTAAATGGCGTGGCTATACCGCCGCGCAAGTGTTCCATTTCCGACTGGAAATAAACCACACGTCGGCAGCAGACGCGGCACGCAGCCTGCCGTTCAGCCCATCTTGACGGGCGGCGGCGGCGGCGTCGGTTCCTCGACCGGCACAGGGTCGATGTGCGGCGGCTGCTCCGGCGGCGGCGTGAGGGGATCGCCTTCCGGCGGTGGCGGCATATCGGGTTCGGGCGTGCTGTGCGCACGCAGCGGGGCATGACGGAATCGTGGCTGCATGGTAGCCTCCTTTTGTCCCACTGTAGCCGATGCGGCAAATGCCCGGCGCCCGCCTGTGGCATGCCTCGGGAACTAAACGGCGCGGCGCCGCTCCAATTGGAGAGCATCCCCTACGGTACGAGTGCAAGCGATCCCCACACGATGGCGCGCAAGAAAATCTTATTCATGGCCGAGGCAGTGACCCTGGCCCATGTTGGCCGTCCCCTGAGCCTGGCCCAGGACCTGGACGAGGACGCCTATGAGGTGCATTTTGCCTGCGCCGACGGCTATGACTTTTGTTTCAAGCAAGTCCCCTTCCGGCGCTGGCGCATCGACAGCATTTCGTCGCTGCAATTCCTGCAAGCGCTGGCCCACGGCAAGCCCGTCTACACGGAAAGCACCCTGCACGCGTACGTGGAAGACGATTTGCGCCTGCTCAATGCCGTCCAGCCCGATCTCGTGATCGGCGACTTCCGCCTGTCGCTGTCCGTCAGCGCGCGCCTGCAGCGCATTCCCTACATTACCATCAGCAACGCCTACTGGAGTCCCTGGGTGCGCCAGCACTACACGGTGCCCAGCCTGCCCCTGACCGGCATGCTGCCCATCTGGCTGGCCGATCCCCTGTTCCGCCTGATCCGGCCGCTGGCCTTCGCCTCGCATGCCGTGCCCCTGAACCGCGTGCGCCGCCGCCATGGCTTGCCCTCGCTGGGCAGCGACCTGCGGCGCATCTACACGGATGCCGACCGCACCTTGTACGCGGATATTCCGCAACTGTTCCCGCCGCACGGCATGCCGTCCACGCACGACTACCTGGGCCCCGTCATCTGGGCGCCGCCGCTCGACTTGCCGGCCTGGTGGCAGCGCCCTGAACTGAGCAGCGGACGCCCGATCATCTATGTCACCCTCGGCAGCTCGGGCCAGGGGCAGCTGCTGCCGCGCGTGCTGCGCGCGCTGGCGCCCCTGCCCGTCACCGTGCTGGCGGCCACGGCCGGCACCATCCGCGTCGATGCCGTGCCGCCGAATGCCTATGTCGCCCCCTTTTTGCCGGGCGACGCGGCCGCCCGCCGCGCCAGCCTGGTGATCTGCAACGGCGGCAGCCCCACCAGCCAGCAGGCGCTGACGGCAGGCGTGCCCGTCATCGGCATCGCCGGCAACCTCGATCAATTCCTCAACATGCACGGCATCGCCGGCGCCGGCGCCGGCCTGCTGCTGCGCGCCGACCGCTTCCAGGAAACCACCCTGCGCCATGCCGCCACGCGCATGCTCGACGATGGCCGCGCCAGACTGGCGGCGCGCCAACTGGCCACGGCCATGCGCGACTATGTGCCAGGGCAACGCCTGCTGTCCCACCTGCACGCCCTGCTGGGCTCCTTGCCGCAAGACGAGCAGCCTTGAGCGGCAGCGTCGGTTTTTCTTACAACGCGTCCGGCAACACCTGCACTGCGTCAACAAAAGCACGCCAAGTCCTTGATTTCAAAAGAACCTCATGCGTTGGCATGGAAGTCGCTTAAGTCTGGCCATGAGCACCTGCCGACAGGACTCAGGCAAGACTTCCAGACTCACTCAACCACGAGGTGAATGACATGAAACTTTCTAAACTGAAACTGCTCCCAGCGGCAGCGACACTGGCCATGCTGTGCGCGGCCGGTAGCGCACAAGCGGGCGCCTACGGCTATGCCTACAACAATATCTTCGGCCTGCAGATCGCCGCCGCCACGGGTTCCATCACCGCCCTGAACAGCACCACGATCTCGCGCGCCACGGCCACCCTGAATGGCGTCAGCGTCATCAATGGTGGTCCCGGCCTGCTCGACTCGCCCCGCGCCGCCGTCGGTGCCGTGACCAAGGGCGAGAACGACTTCACGCAACAAGGTGCCACGGGCAACTTTTCGCGCGGCGACGCGCAGATCGTCAGCACGCAGTTCCCCTCGTTCCCGCCCGGCTCCACCTCCACGCAGGCGGTGAACGTGGCCGAAGCCCATCTGGATGATCCTGCCGGCACGGCCGATGCGTCCGGGCGCAACGGTTCGACCACGGGCTTCTCCGTCAACTTCGTCGTCGGTTCCCCCACGGCAACGCTGAGCTTTGACTTCTTCTCGTCGCCATTCATGCAAGTCTTCCTGCAAAGCACAGTGGGCCAGCTGTCCACCGCGACGGCCAACCTGGTGATGACCATCACCATCACCGACTCGACCGGCGCGACTGTCTTCAACTGGACACCCGATGGCGTTATCGGCTCCGGCATCTTCGGTGGCACGGAATCGGCCGATGCGGCCAACCTGAACACCAGCCTGGCGACCAACTTCCTGACGCGCGGCAACCTGTTTACGTATGACCCCACCGGTTGCGGCACACCCACGGGCACAGGCGTGGGTACGGCTTGCGGCGGCAACTTCAGTTCCGTCAGCAATGCCCTCGCGACCGGCAACTACACCTTGACCTTGAATGCGGTGGAAAGCGTGGACCTGGTGAAACAGGCGGTGCCGGAACCTGGCACTCTTGCACTGCTGGGTCTGGGCCTGGCTGGCCTGGGCTATGCCCGCCGCCGCAAGCTTGCCGCCTGAAACAGGCAACAGGGGGATTTACAGGCGAGGGAGTCTCCTCGCCTTTTTTTATGTGGCAAGCCTGTCGGCTTTCCTTACAACGCGGCCGACCGGCAGATGAGGATTTTCATGACTATATTTTCTTGTACCCGCTTGCCAACGGCCCTGCTGGCCTTGCTGTTGCTGGCCAGCAGCGGCACTGCCAGCGCCGCCGCCTATGGCTATTCGTACACCAGCGTCTTTGGCCTGGTCATCAGCAATCCCTCCGGCTCCGTCTCCCTGCTCAGCAATATCGACCTGTCGCGCACCACCGCCACGCTCAATGGCAGCAGCATCATCCACGGCGGCAGCAACGAGATCGACGCGCCGCAAGCGACACGCGGCGCCGTGACCAAGGGAGAAAACGACTTTACGCAGCAAGGCATGGGCAATGCCTCGTATGCGCGCGGCGAGGCGCAGATCGTCACCTCGCAAATCCCGCCCTTTCCACCGGGTTCGACCAGCACGCATACCGTGAATGCGGCGGAAACCTTCCTCACGGGCGGCGGCAGCGCCGACGCCTCGGGACGCAACGGTTCCAGCACCGCGATGACCGTCAATTTCGTCGTCGGCCAACCGGGCGCGACCCTGGCCTTCGACTTCCAGGCCCTGCCCTTCATGCAGTTGTACCTGGACGCCCTGGCCGGCACAGGCTCGGCGGCCACGACGAATATGGCGATGACGTTTACCATCATCGATGAACATGGCCAGATCGTCTTCAACTGGGCCCCCGACGGCAGCCTGGGCTCCGGCATCCTGGGCGGCACCGAACTGGCCGACGCCGCCAACCTCAACACAGGATACGCGCAAACGCCGCTGACCAGCGGCAGCATGTTCACGTACGACCCCAGCGGCTGCGGCGCGCCCACGGGCACGGGCATCGGCACGACGTGCGGCGGGCAGTATGGCGCCGTCACGGACAACCTGGTGGCGGGCAGCTATACCCTGGTGTTGAACATGCTCAACAGCTCCGAACTGGCGTATGTGCCGGCGGTCACGCCGATGCCCCTACCGGGCACCTTGCCGTTGCTGGCGGCGGGCCTGGCGGCGCTGGCTGCCCTGGCGCCACGGCGGCGGCGCTGACCGCGCAGGAAGCACGCCTCACGGCCCAGCCGTGGGCGCCACCAGCAAGTCTTGCAGCGGCCGGCGCAGCGAACGCGCACTCGCCGCCGGCCCCGCGCCTATGCGCCCGAGGAACACGGCCCGCTCGACCGCCGCCGCTCCCAGCACGGCCTGGCATTGCACGGCCAGTTCCTGCGCCATGTCCTGCATGCCATCGGTGCGTGAAAAGGTGCGCCGTTCGCGCACGTAGCGGGCAAAGATCAGCGGCGTCAATTCCGGCTGCAATTGCAGGCCCAGCTGCGTGGCCGTCAGCCAGAAGCGCTGCATGGCGCGGCCGGCCGCCACGTAATCGTCGATATGGCGCGGCGGCGCATCGGCCAGCAACACGAAATGCGCGGCACAATACAGCCCCGGCAGCAAGTCCATCTGCAGCCGGGGGGCAATAGTGCCGCCCAGCCAGGTATTGAAAAAATCCACGCGGCGCCAGCTATGCATGACCCAGCGCATCAGCCGCGCCGTCATGGCATCGACACCGAGCGCCTGCTCCGGGATGCGGTCGGCACTGAAGCGCGCGCCCCATTCGATCACGTCGCGGTGCACCTTGTGCGCTTCGGGCATGGTCAGGCGCAGCTTCGCATTGTCGAACATCAGACGTGCACAGGCCAGGCGCGCGCGCGCACCTTCGCACCACTGCACGCCGTAGCCCGGCGGCAAGCTGGCCGCCAGCGCCGCCTTTTCGCTGGCGCGCAAGCTGCGCGTGCTGAGCCGGCGCCGCTGCACGCTGCGCCGGGGCAGGAAGGCCGCCAGCGCATCGGGCAGCATGCCGGGGCTGTCGACCAGCCGTACGTCGAAGGTGGGCAGGGTCTCGGGCATGGCCGTGCGCCGGCGCGCCTCCATGCGCAAGCCGTGGCAGCTGGCCGCCAGGGCCATGCTTTCGAGCAAGGCGCCCAAGGACAGCTGACTGGGATGGCCGTCGAGGTCGTACACGCAGTGGCTGCGCGTATCGAAGCCATGCACGACCACGTGCCGCTGGTCCACGACTTCAAAGCGCCAAGGCTGCGTGTTGTCGCCGCTGGGCGCCCAGCGCGCCTGCTCGAGGATGTCTTCCAGCACGGGATCGTTCAGCAATGCTTGCGCCATTTATGCCCCCTGTGCGGCGCGGCGCCGCTTGATGATGGCCATGGTCAGCCGTTGCAGCGGATGGCGGTTGCCGCCGGGACGCCATGTATGCACGAGCTTGTTGCGGTAGGCGTCGAAATGCATGCCGTGCGGCGCCGCCATCACCTTGCCGCGTTTTAACAGAATTTTCAAGGCTTCCGTGGCGGCCGCGCCCGCGCACAGCTGGCAGCCCATGATGGTCGACGGCCCGCGCCGCTCCTTCAGGTTGATGGCGGACGGGTCCACCAGATAGGGGCCGTGCAAGCCGGCCGGCGCCAATCCGACGAGAAAGCGCAGCGCCTTCTCTTCCTCGGGCAAGTCGCCCCAGCCAAAGTATTCTTCGAACGTCATGCCGCCCGGCATGAAGCTGAGCACGGCCGTGCCCATGCCCAGCGGCGCGGCCGTGATGGATGGAATTCCAAGGCGCGCGCACGTGGCGAAGGTGGCCTGGCGCGCGGGGAAGGCAAAGAAATCGAGGCCATCCACGTACAGGTCGACGCCGGCAAAGAACTCGGCCAGGTTGCTGTCGTGTATGCCGTCGGGAAACTGTTTAATCTCCAGTTCGGGATTGATGTCCGTCGCCATCTGCGCCAGCACGGCCACCTTGGGCTGGCCCAGGGTCGACATCATGGCGCCGGCCTGGCGGTTGAAGTTGGCGATATCGAAGGTGTCGAAGTCGGCGATGTGGAAGGCGCCGATGCCCAGCCGCGCCAGGGTCAGCAAGTGCACGCCGCCCACGCCGCCCATGCCCGCGATGGCCACGCGCTTGCCCCGCAAGCTCTCCTGCTCCGCCTGCGTCACCCAGCCTAGGTTGCGGGCAAATGCCGCGTGATAGGAAAAACCGTCTGTCATGCTCACCTCTTCTGTGCGCCCATGCGGACGAAAAAGTTTGGACAGGTGAGCCGGGGATAAGTTCCCCTCATGACAGAAAAAAGCGGCTAGCGCGCCAGGCGCCGCGGTGCCGCGGCCGGCGCCACGGCGCCCACCTTGAACACGCTGACGATCTGCGCCAGCCCCGCCGCCTGCTCGTTCATCGCCTGCGCCGCCGCCGACGCCTGCTCGACCAGGGCCGAGTTTTGCTGCGTCATGTTATCCATCTCGACGATGGCCTGGTTGATCTGCTCGATGCCGGCGCTCTGCTCGGCGCTGGCCGAGGAAATCTCGGCCACGATATCGGTCACGTGCTGCACGCTGGACACGACTTTTTCCATCGTTTCGCCCGCCAGCGCCACCAGTTTTTCACCGGCGCCCACCTGTTCGGCGGAGCTGTCGATCAATTGCTTGATCTCCTTGGCGGCACCGGCCGAGCGCTGGGCCAGGTTGCGCACCTCGCTGGCGACGACGGCGAAGCCACGGCCCTGCTCGCCCGCGCGCGCCGCTTCCACGGCCGCGTTCAGGGCCAGGATATTCGTCTGGAAGGCGATGCCGTCGATGACGGCGATGATGTCGCCGATCTTTTTCGACGAGGCATTGATGGCGCCCATGGTGTCGACCACCTGGCTCACCACGCCGCCCGCCTGGCTCGCCACTTGCGAGGCAGAAATGGCCAGCTGGTTGGCCTGGCGCGCATTGTCCGCATTCTGGCGCACGGTCGAGGTCATTTCTTCCATGGTCGAGGCCGTTTCTTCCAGGGATCCCGCCTGCTGCTCCGTGCGCGCCGACAGGTCGTGGTTGCCGGAAGCGATCTCGCCCGATGCCGTGGAAATCGATTCCGCATCGCTGCGCACCTGGCTCACCAGGTGCGCCAGGTTGTCGCGCATGGCCTTGATCGCCATCAACAGGCTCGATGTGTCGCCGGGACGCGTGTCGATCTGCGTGGTCAGATCGCCCTGGGCGATTTGCGCCACGATGGCGACAGCATAGTCGGGCTCGCCACCGAGCTGGGCCAGGATGCGGCGCAGCATCAGGGCCGCCAGGGCGCCCACCACCACCATCAGCGCGCCGCCAATGGCCAGCAGCGCACCCGCCTGGGCCCAGAACTTGTGGTTGATGTCATCGATATACGTGCCCGTGCCGATCAGCCAGTCCCACGGCGCAAATTTCACCACGGCATACATCTTCGCCACCGGGTCCTTCACGCCCGGACGCGTGCCGTCCGCCAGCACCAGGCCGATGCGGCTGTTGGCCAGCGCGGCGCGGTAGCGGTCGCCCGACTGCTTCATGTTCTTTTGCGGCGTGCCGATGCGCGAAGCATTCGGATGCACGTACAGCAAGTCCGTGCTGAAATCGCGCACGAAGTAATACATCTCATCCTTGACGAAGCTGCCGATGGCCAGCTTGGCCTGCTGCTGGGCCTGCTCCCGCGTGAGCTTGCCCGACTGTTCCAGCGCATACGCCTTTTCCACCGACGCGTTGGCCAGCTCGACCAGCACCGTCAATTGCTCGACGCGCTCGGCCATCATGGTCTGGCGCAAGGAATACAGGGAAAAGGAAGCGATGAGGACGATGCCAAGCAAGGTGCTGAAACACAATAAAAGAATGCGCGAACGGAGAGTCATGGGTGCCTGGATAAAGAAAATGTGGAATTATAAACAATTTCCCAATGGAAATCTTTTCAGAAAAGCAAAGCGGGCGGCGCTACCGGGCTGATGCCCGGCAGGCACCGCCCGCTTTGTTGCTACTCGCTGTTACTGACGCGTCACGCCAGCGCTTCCTTGGCCGCCTCTTCGGGCGTCAAACCATCATAGAACTGGTCGGTAAACCACTCGACCTGCTCTTCGATATGGTCCTGCGCCTGCGCCACGGTGGCACCGCCGGCCACGAGGAAGCCTTCGACCTCGATACACCAGTTGATCAATTCCAGGGTTTCCGGATCGAGTTCTTCTTTCTTCGCCATCGTATTTCCTTGCTTGTTAAATTGCGATCAGATCAATTAACAGCAGTTTAACAGCTTCGGCACGCTAGCGTCCCGGCAAGCCCGGCATATAAATTACTTGGCCGCGACGTTTTTACGTTCCGGATACAGCACCACCTGCACATAATTGTGCATGTCCAGGTAGCGCTGCGCGGCCAGCTTGACGGCTTGCGGCGTGATGGCGCGCACGCGCTGCTCGTAACGCAGGATGTGCGCGGGATCGCGCCCCTGCGTCACCGAACCCATCAGCTGGCTCATCCAGTAGCGGTTTTCGCGCAGCGATTTTTGCTGGCGCGTGATCCAGTTCAGCTTGACCTTTTCCAGGTCGGCCACGGACGGCCCGTCCGCCTTCATCTTGTTGATTTCGGCAAAGGCCGCGGCGATCACCTTGTCCACGTTTTCCGGTCCCGTCGGCAAATTCAAGGCCACCGAGTAATGGCCGTACGGATGCTGGCCCATCGAGGTTTCAAAGCCGCCGCCATAGATCATGCTCATCTTTTCGCGCAGCACTTCGATGACTTTCAGGTTCAGCACCTCGCCCAGCGCCTGCAGGGTCAGTTTCTGCTCGTCCGAATACGCCGCGTCGCCATTGAAGGTGATGGAAATCGTGCTTTTGGGCTCGCTGCCCATGTAGATATCCTTCTTGACGACCCCGGTCACCGGGCGCATGCCCACGTCGCGGTAGGCGTGCGCCACCTCGCCCACGGGCAAGGTGCCCAGGTAGCTGGCGATCAGCGGCTTGATCTTGTCGAGCTCGAAGCTGCCCGCAAAGATGAAGGTCATGTCGCGCGCGCTGGAAAAACGCTGGCGGAAGATGTCCAATGAACGGTCCAGGCCCACCTTGTCGAAGTCGGCCGCGCGCGGCACGCCATCGACACGCGGGTTGTCGCCATACATGGCGTGCTGGATGGCATCGTAAAACACGGCTTCCGGCTGCGCCATGCTGTTTTTCGCCAGGTCCTGCTGCTTGCCGATGAAGGACTGGTACAGGCCCGCATCCTTGCGCACGTCATGGAAATACAAATACACGAGCTGCAGCATGGCTTCCACGTCGGCGCTGCTGGCCGAGCCGCCAAAACCTTCGCTCAGCTCGCCCAGCGAAGCGCCCACGTTGACCGTCTTGCCGGCCAGCACTTTCTGCAAGTCCAGCGGTGCCAGGTCTTTCAGGCCCATGCTGCCGACCACGGCGCTGGCATAGCGGGCGTTATAGATGTCGGCGTCGCCGAACAGCGACTGGCCGCCGAAGCGCGTCGAGCCCATCAGCACTTGGTCGTTCTTGAAATCCGTCGGTTTCAGCAGCACGCGCACGCCATTGCCCAGGATCAATTCCGTCACGCCGATGGCGCTGTTCAACTTTTCCGAGACGATGCTGCCGCCGGCCGGCGGACCGTCCATCAGCTTGCTGGCAAGCACTTTCTCCGTGCGCGGCTCGACGGTTTGCCGCTCCGCTTGCGCCACGGCGTCGAGCAATTGCTGCTGCGTCGGCACAGTCGAGGCCGCATCGCCCGCTGTCGGTTCGGCGCCCATGAAGACCACCAGCTTCTTTTGCTGGTCGGGAATCACCTTGGCCACCGTCTCGTTGATTTCCTGCAAGGTCACCTGCGGCAAGAGTTCCTGCGCGTACAGCAATTCGTTGGCGATGCCGGGAATGGCTTCCTGTTCCAGGAAGTTGCGCGAATACTCGGCCACGAAACCGGCCGAATCGGACTTGTCGCGCTCGCTGTACGCGCGCTCGTAATTGCGCAGCATGTCCTTGCGCGCGCGGTCCAGCTCATCCTGGCTGAAGCCGAAGCGGCGCGCCCGTTCATCTTCCTGCACCAGCGCATCGACGGCCGGCTGCACGCCGCCCTTGCCCAGCAAGGCATACGCGCTGAACGATTCATAGCCGCGCACCAGCTTGCCCATGCTGCTGCCGCCCTGGATGAAGGGCGGGTTCGCCTGCTGCGTCAATTCCTGCATGCGCGCGCTGAGCATCTGGCCATACAGGTTTTCGATCATCTGGCGGCGGTAGTCGGCGATGGTGACGGGTTCCTGCGCGGCGCGGATGGGGTAGCGGATGAAGACGCTGTCGTCCGGCGCTTCCTTGTCCGTGATCACCAGCGCTTCCGTTTGCGAACGCTGCGGCACTTCCGCATACAGGCGCGGACGCGGTTTCGCGGGGTTTTTCAGCTTGCCGAAATGCTGCCGGATCAGCTTTTCAGCCTGTTTCGGCTCCACGTCGCCCACCACCATCACGGCCATCAGATCGGGACGGTACCAATCCTTGTAAAAACGCTTGATGGCTTCCGGCTTGAACGTCTTTAACACGGATTCCTTGCCGATCGGCATGCGTTCCGCATAGCGCGAACCGTTCAGCAGTTTCGGATACAAGACCTTGTTCATGCGGTCGCTGGCGCCCTTGCCCAGGCGCGCCTCTTCCAGCACGATGCCGCGCTCGCTGTTAATGTCGGCCGGATTGAATTTCAAGCCATGCGCCCAGTCTTCCAGCACGAGAAACCCCTTTTCCAGGTTTTCCTTCCTGTTCGTGGGAATCGGCAGCACGTAGACGGTTTCATCGAAGCTCGTGTAAGCGTTCAGGTCGGCGCCGAACTTCACGCCGATCGATTGCAAATAGGAAATCAGTTCATTGCGCTTGAAATGCGTGGAGCCATTGAAGGACATGTGCTCCGTGAAATGCGCCAGGCCTTGCTGGTCGTCGTCTTCCAGGATGGAGCCGGCTTTCACCACCAGGCGCAACTCCACTTTCTGCGCGGGACGGGCATTTTTCTTGATGTAATAGGTCAAGCCGTTCGGCAGTTTTCCGACGGTAACTTCTGGTGCCAGCGGCAGGGGATCGGTCAAACGGATTTCCGCCTGGGCCATGCAGGCGCACGCCAGCAAGACGGCGCCCGAGATCAGGCGTAATTTACTCAGCTTCATGTATTCTCAACGGTAAGATTCAGTAGTCATACCTTACACTGAAATCGTCTTTCCGCCATTAAAAACAGCTTAGGGTAAACCATTTTTCCCAGGGAACTTTGCCGAATAGCAAACTCAACAGTGTCCTGCCACATTTTTTCATCTGTGCTAAAGTATTGCCGCCGGTCATGTGGACCGGCACAACAATACGTCTTCGGGGCGGGGTGCGATTCCCCACCGGCGGTAAGACCGGCAACGGTCAAGCCCGCGAGCGCTTTCCAGGCACCGCTTGGAGAGGTCAGCAGATCCGGTGTGACTCCGGGGCCGACGGTATAGTCCGGATGAAAGAAGATGTGCAGTAAACGCGATGTCCGATCGACCTGTCGATGCGGCCGGCTGCGTCTATTCGCTTGCCCTGCAGCGTTTTTCGCCTATGCGAGGAGCGTTTCACCATGTTAGTCAACAGCTATACCCTGCTTTCCAACGACCTGGAAGGTCGCATCCAGTCCGCCCTGGCCGCCATGCGCGCCGGCATTCCCGTCATCCTGCTCGACGATTTCGACCGTGAAAACGAAGCCGACCTGATCCTGTCTGCCGAGAAACTCACGCACGAAACCATGGCTTTGCTGATCCGCGAATGCAGCGGCATCGTCTGCCTGTGCCTGCCCACGGACGTCGTCAGCGCGCTGGAATTGCCGCCCATGTCGTCCGACAACGGCAGCCGCTACGGCACGCCGTTCACCGTCTCCATCGAGGCGCGCGACGGCGTCACGACGGGCGTGTCGGCCGCCGACCGGGTCACCACCATCCGCGCCGCCATCGCACCGAACGCCAAGCCCGCCGACCTGGTGCGCCCCGGCCACGTCTTCCCCCTGCGCGCCGCGCCCGGCGGCGTGCTCGAGCGCCGTGGCCACACGGAAGGCTCCGTCGACCTGTCGCGCATGGCGGGCCTGAACCCGGCCGCCGTGCTGTGCGAGCTGATGAACCCGGACGGCACCATGATGCGCGGCGACGATATCGAACGCTTCGCCGAACTGCACGGCATGCCGATCCTGACCATCGAAGAACTGGTGGAATGGCGCAGCACGCACGAACAGTAAGCCTGCTTCAGGCGGCGGCCACGGCCTTCGGCAGATGCACGTGGCGGTACACGAGGCCCGCCGCCAGGCCATACGCGGCGGCGATCGTCGCGTAGGCCAGCGGCAGGCGCAGCGACCAGTCGGGCAGCATGTGCAGGATGCTGCCGATCAGCGCCACGCCCACCAGCGCGCCGATCTGGCGGTTGGCATTCAGGGCCGCCGCCGCGCTGTTCGCATGCCGCTTGCCGGCCACCCGCATCACGGTGGCCGTCATGGCGGGAATGGCGATGCCGATGGCCACGTTCATGACGGCCGTGCCCAGCGCCAGCCAGCCATACGGCGTGCCCGGACGCAAGCCCATCAGCAGCAGGGCCATCGCGGCCCCCACCAGCAAGCCGGCCAGCATGGGCCAGCGCGTGCCATGACGGGCCGCGATACTTCCCGCCATGAAGTTCCCCACCGTATAGGCCGCCATCATGGGCAGCAGGCGCAAGCCCGACTGCAGGGCATCGGCGCCGCCCGACTGCTGCAGGAACAGGCTCAATAAGAACAGCTGGCCGAACACGCAGAAATTGATCAGAAAACCCACGCCATTGGCCGCGCCGAAGCTGCTGCTGTGAAACAGTTCACGCGGCAACAGCGGATGGCTGCCGCTGCGCTCGCGCCGCAGCAACTGCCCGGCCGACAACAGCGTCAACGCCCCCGCCGCCAGCACGCCGGGCGACAGCCAGCCCAGCACGGGCCCTTCGATCAGCACGAAACTGAGGCCCGCCAGCGCCGCCACGCCCAGCGCATGGCTGAACAGAGACAGATCGCGCGGCTGGCGCGCCGGCGCGGCCAGCAGCAGCTGCGCCATGACGATGGCCAGCAGGCCCAGCGGCACGTTGACCCAGAACACGCTGCGCCAGCCGAACTGGTGCACGAGGATGCCGCCGATCAAGGGGCCGGACGCACCGGCCACGCCCACCAGCGCCGACCAGGCGCCCAGCATGCGCGTGCGTTCGCGCTCGTCGTCAAAGCTGTGCGTGAGCAGGCTGAGCGAACTGGGCATGAACAGGGCCGCGCCCGCGCCCTGCAGCAGGCGCGCCGCCGTCAGGAAATGCCCGTCGGGCGCGGCGCCGCACAGGATCGAGCCGAGGATGAAGACGCCGAGGCCGCCCTGGTACACGGCTTTCGGCCCGTAGCGGTCGGCCAGCGCGCCGCCGGCCAGCAGCAGCGCGGCGAACGTCAAGGTGTAGCCGTCGACCACCCAGACCAGGCCCGTCAGCGGGATATGCAAGTCCAGCGCGATATCGGACAGCGCCACGTTGACGGCCGTGACGTCGAGCATGGCCATGACGAAGCCGAAGGCCAGGGTCAACAGGAGCGGTGTGGGGGCAGTCATGGTACTCCTTGCAGTAACAGGGGGCAGCCATTATGCGAGCGTTGCACGATGCAGTAAACAGGCATAAACTCGGCACACTGATGCAAAAATGCATTACCATACGCAATAGGAGAAGCAGCTTGGATTGGGATAACGCGCGCATCTTTCTGGCCATCGGCCGGGCCGGCACCCTGCGCGGCGCGGCCGCCCTGCTGTGCATCGACCAGGCCACCTGCGGGCGCCGCCTGGCCGCGCTGGAAACGTCGCTGGGCGCCACCCTGTTCCTGCGCACGCCGTCGGGCTATGTGCCCACGCCGGCCGGCGAGCTGGCGCTGACGGCCGCCGAGGCGATGGAACGGGCGGCCGACAAGCTGCAGCGCGAGATGCAGGGCGTCGACACCCGTTTAAGCGGCCTGGTGCGCGTGGCCACCACCGACACCATGGCCAGCCATTTCGTCATCCGCGCCATGCAGCGGCTGCACGCGGCGCATCCGGACATCCGCATCGTGCTCAACGTGGCGCCCGCGCTGGCCAGCCTGACGCGGCGCGAAGCGGACCTGGCCGTACGCGGCGTGCGTCCCACCGACCCGGACCTCATTTCGCGCCACCTGGTCAAGCGCAGCCTGGGCCTGTACGCATCGAAGACCTATCTGGCCGCACGGGGCGAACCCGTGCGCGGCACGGCGCTGGCCGGCCACGACATCGTCATCTACCACCATTCCGTGACGCCGCGGCACGCGGAGAAAATCGCGGGAGAGCCCGTCGCCAACGCCAGGGTCGCCATGGAAGTCAATTCGGCGGCCATGCTGCAGGAAGCCACGCGCGCGGGCCTGGGCGTGGCCGAGCTGGCCACTCACCTGGGCGACATCGACCCGCAGCTCGTGCGCATCTGGCCCGAACGGGCGGAAAGCTACGACGTGTGGCTGGTCATGCACGCCGACCTGAACCGCTCGGCCCGCGTGCGCGCGGCGGCCGACGCGATTATCCACAGCGTCGCCAGCGTGGCCGGCCAGTAGCCAGGCTGCCGGGCACGGCCGCACGGCAGGACAATCGCTTGTATCGAACGCATCCAATGTTAAGATGCCATGATGACCCTCTCCGTCTCCCTCATCATCAGCCTGCGCCGCCTGCACCGGGCCACCATGGCCTGGCTGGTCAGCTGGTGGCGCATGCTGCATTTCGCCATCCTCGTGTTTTCGCTGGCCCTGTCGCCGTCGAGCTATAACCGCGACAACCGTCCCATCCTCGCGCACCGCCTCGTGACGAACACGGCGCCCAACCTCGTGTGGTTCAGCGTGGCCTGCGCGCTCGTCAGCCTGGTGCTGATCCGCATCGTCGTCGTCAGCGCGCAAAGCTACGGCCTGTCGCGCTATGCGCTGGAAATGGTGGTGCGCGTGCTGGTGCTGGAACTGATACCGCTGACGGCCGCCCTGTTCGTGGCGCTGCGCCTGACCCTACCCGACGGCATTGCATTTGCGCAAATGCGCTCTTCCGGCATGCTTGACACCATGCAGCGCCAGGGCGTCGACCTGCTGCGCCGCGAATACTTTCCACGCGTCATGTCCGGCATCTTCGCCGTGTGGATGCTGGCCATCGTCAGCTGCGTCACCTCGCTGATCCTCGCCTACCTCACCATCTACGGTTTCACGCCATGGGCGCTGCAAGGCTACACGCGGGTGGTGGGACAGATCTTCAATCCGGCCGTGGCCCTGATCCTGATGCTCAAGGTGATCTTCTTCAGCTTTGCCGTGGCCCTGATCCCGCTGGCCTCCTCGTACTATCCGGAAGACCCGCACGGCCGCCGCAACCGCCTGTGGGCCGCGCACGGCCTGTCCGAAATGCTGCGCCTGTTTTCCGTCATCCTGCTGATCGAAGTGGCTTCGCTGATGGGCAATTACTACTGATGCCCGCCACTCGCCAGCGATTCCGATTTCCCCCATACCAGAGCCAGAAGCCATGAGCCAACCGCAAAATCCCGACCAGGTCGACGTCACGGCGCCAGCCGGTCTCACGCAAGATTCCGTCCTGCCCGCCCCGCCGCCCGTGCGCCACGCCGAACTGAAGGCGGCCATCCTGCTCATCTTCATGTTCGTGCTGGTGGTCGGCTCCGTCGTCTACCTGATGTATGCACGCGGCGCCTTCGAAGCCACGCAAACCCTGGTGCTGACGGCCGACGATTCGGACGGCGTGGGCGTGGGCGCCGACCTGACCTTTTCCGGCTTTCCCATCGGCCGCGTGCAGCGCATCGAACTGGCGCCGGACGGGCGCGCGCGCGTCATCGTCGACGTGCCGCGCAAGGATGCGCACTGGCTGCGCAGCAGCTCCATCTTCACCCTGGAGCGGGGCATCGTGGGCGGCGCCAAGCTGCGCGCCTACAGCGGCATCCTGACGGACCCGCCGCTGCCCGACGACGCCACGCGCGACTTGCTGGTGGGCGACATGGCGGCGGAAATCCCCCGCCTGCTGGCCGCCGCCAAGGATTTGCTCAACAACGTGGCCAGCCTGACGGGCAGCGATTCCGCCCTCGACGGCACCTTGCGCAACGTGCAGGCCGTGACGGGCAAGCTGAGCGGCCCTGGCGGCGCCATGGGCTTGCTGACGGGCGACGACAAGCAGTCGCGCCTGCTGGTCGAGCGGGCCAACGCCCTGCTGGTTACGGCCGACCAGCTGGCGCGCCGCACGGATGGCCTGGTGGCCAATGCCGACACGCGCGTCTTCGGCGACAAGGGCGTCATGACGGATGCGCAGGCAACCATCGTGCAGCTGAACGCCCTGCTGGCCGACACGCGCGCCAGCCTGAAAAAAGTCGACGCCGTGCTGGTCGAGGCGCAAGCCGTGGGCGCCAACGCCAGGGCGGCGACCGCCGATCTGGGTCCGCTGCGCGCGGACGTGGAAAGCAATCTGCGCAAGGTCGAGCAGCTGGTCAATGACATCAACCGCAAATGGCCGTTCAAGCGCAATCCGGAGATCAAACTGCCATGAAAATGTCCCGCCCCGCCCTCGCCGCCCTGCTGTCCACCTTGCTCGCCGCCTGCTCCAGCGGCCCGCCCGTGCCCGACTGGAAGATGAATGCGCAAAGTTCCATCGAACGCTTCCAGGCCGCCTATCTGAATGGCAACGCCCTGGTCGAGCAGACGGAATTCCGCCGCGCCCGCAGCCAGGTGGCCGGCACGGGCAAGCTCGAACTGGTGGCGCGCATCGAACTGCTGCGCTGCGCCGCCCGCGTGGCCAGCCTGGCCTTCGAGGACTGCGCCGGCTTCGATGCCCTGCAAGCGGACGCGAACGACGCCGACCGCGCGTATGCGGCCTATTTGGCCGGCAAGGCGCAAGGGTCCGACGCCGCCCTGCTGCCGCAAGCGCAGCGCGCGGCCGCCGGCGCCGCATCCGACACGGCCGCCGCCAGCGCCGTGGCGGCCATCGATGACCCGCTGTCGCGGCTGGTGGCGGCCGGCGTGCTGCTGCGCTCGGGCCGCGCCACGCCGGCGCTGCTCGACACGGCCGTGGCCACCGCCTCGGACCAGGGCTGGCGCCGCCCGCTGCTGGCCTGGCTGGGCGTGCAGCGCCTGCGCGCCGAACAGGCGGGCGACACGCAAGCGGCGCAGCGCATCGCGCGGCGCATGGCCATCGTCGAACAGCCGCCGGCCCCTTGAGCGTGTGCCCATGGACGGCCCAAGGCAGGCAGAATCAGGCATAATTCAGCCAGGATGACAGCTATGCCGTGCAGGCAGCGAGGTGTGACGATGCAGTTCGAGGATTTCGACCTTTCCACCCCCGATACCGGCCGGCATGCCGGGGCAGCGCCTGATGCGGACGCGTCGGCGGCCACGGCCGTGCGCCTGCAATACCTGCTCGACAATACGCCTTCCATCATCTATTGCACCGTGCCCAGCGGCGACTTCAAGATGACCTTTGTCAGCAACAATGCCCTCAATGTGCTGGGCTACCAGCCCGAGGAGATGGTGGCCGACCCGAATTTCTGGTTCGATCACATCCACCCCGACGATGCCCCCGGCATCTTTTCCAGCCTGGCACAGATCTTCGTCGAAGGCGCGCGCGCCTATGAATACCGTTTCCGCGTGCGCGACGGCAGCTATCTGTGGATGCACGACAGCCTGCGCCTGGTGCGCGACGAGCACGGCGTACCGTTCGAGGTCATCGGTTCGCTGACGGATATCACGGAACGCAAGGGCATGGAAGCGATGCTGCAGGCGCGCGGCGAGGAGCAGCAACTACTGATCAGCAAGTTGCAGGAAGCGCACGACCAGCTGCTGCAATCGGAAAAGATGGCGTCCATCGGCCAGCTGGCGGCCGGCATCGCGCATGAAATCAACAACCCGATCGGTTTCGTCAACTCCAACATGAGTTCGCTACAAGCCTATGTCGGCACCCTGTTCGACGTGATCGCCCAGTATGAAGCGGCGATGCGCGAGCCGCTCGACGGCCCGGCCCTGGCCGCGCGCGTGGCCCAGGTGCGCGGCCAGGCCGATCTGGCCTTCCTGCAGGACGACATCGGCGACCTGGTGCGCGAATCGATGGATGGCTTGAAACGCGTGCGCGACATCGTGCAGGCGCTGAAGGATTTCTCCCACGTGGGCGAGACGGACTGGCAAGTGGCCAGCCTGCATGCGGGCCTGGACAGCACCCTGAATATCGTCGCCAACGAACTGAAATACAAGGCGCGCATCGAGAAGCACTATGGCGAGCTGCCGCCGATACTGTGCCTGGCTTCGCAGCTGAACCAGGTGTTCATGAACCTGCTCGTCAACGCGGGCCAGGCCATCAGCAGCGACGGCGTGATCAGCATCCGCACGGGCCACGCGGGCGACTGGGTGTGGGTGGAAATCGGCGACACGGGCGCCGGCATCGCGCCCGAGCACCTGAACCGCATCTTCGAGCCGTTCTTCACCACCAAGGCCGTGGGCAGCGGCACGGGCCTGGGCCTGTCGCTGTCGTACGGCATCGTCAACAAGCACGGCGGACGCATCGAGGTGGCGTCGGAAGTGGGCCAGGGCACGCGCTTTACCGTGCACCTGCCGCTGCAGCCGCCCAGCGCCGCTGCCGCGAACGCCTAGGCATCCTTCACGGGCGCGTACACGCGGATGCTCAGGCGCCCGCCATTCTTGCCTTCGAAATCGAGCAGCTGGGCGATCACGCGGGCCGTCAGCACGTGTTCGGCCGCCAGCAGCATCAGGCCGTCGCGGCTGATCAGGTCGCGCGACAGCGTCATGCCCGGCTCCAGCTGGCCCGACAGCACGGTCAGGTCGCGCGCCGGCGGCTCCGTCTCCTCCATGATGCTGCGGAAAGCGGCCACCACGGCCGGGTCGTAGCGCTTGCCGACGCTGTCGTAGATCAGGGTGCGCGCTTCGTCGGCGCGCAGGCTGCGCTGCACCATGGCGCCGATCTGCAAGCCGTCGTAGTCGGACGCCAGCGCCAGGATGCGCGCGCCCATGGGGATGGCCAGGCCCACCAGGCCGTCGGGAAAGCCGCCGCCGTCGAAGCGCTCCAGCTGCGAGCGCAGGATGACGGAAACGGCGCGCAGCTCGTCGAGCGCCATCAGCAGCTGTTCGGCGCGCAGCGGATGCTTGCGGAAGGCGGCCAGCTGCTCGCCCGTCCAGGCGCTGGCCGGCAGTTCCAGCACGTCGTCACTCAGGCTGAGCTTGCCGATATCCTTGAGCAGGGCCGCGATGAACACGTCGCGCGCCTCCTGCCCTTCCAGGCCCAGCGCCTGCGCCAGCTTGCGCGACAGTTCGGCCACCCTGCGCGCATGGCCGGCCAGCTTGCCGCCGCGCATTTCGATCAGGTTGGAAAACACCTTGATGGTCGTCACGAACGTGGCCTTCAGGCGCTCGTTGGCCGCCTGCACCTCGTCGTGCGACTGCTTCAGCTGCTGCGTGCGCGTGGCCACCTTCGCTTCCAGGCTGGCGTTGAGCGCCTGCAGCTCCACGTTCTGGCTGGCCGTCAGCGCTTCCAGGCGCCGTTTTTCCTGTTCCAGCGCGCGCCGTTCCAGCGCGTGGCGCACCACCAGCACGATATCGTTCTCGTCCCACGGCTTGGTCACGTAGCGGTAGATCTCGCCCTGGTTAATGGCGTCGAGGATGGACTGGATGTCGGCATAGCCGGTCAGCAGCAGGCGGATGGTGCCGGGCCAGCGCTGGCGCACCTGGGCCAGGAACTGCGCGCCATCCATGTGCGGCATGCGCATGTCGGAAATGACCAGGTCCACCGTCTCGCTCTCGAGCAGGGCCAGGCCGGCCGCGCCGCCGTCGGCCGTCAGCACGCGGTAGCCGTGCGGGCGGAACAGCCGCCGCAGCGACGACAGGATATTCGGCTCGTCGTCGACGCACAGGATGGTGGGCGGCGCGGCCGCGGTGCTGGCGCTGGTACTGGTGCTCATGCTCATGCTGTCCTGTTCGGTCATGGTGCAACGGCCTGCGCCTGGCGCACGGGCAAGGTGATGCGGAAGGTGGTGCCGCGGCCGATGACGCTGCGCACGTCGATGCGGCCATGGTGTTTCTGCACCGTCGTGTAGGCCAGCGACAGGCCCAGCCCCGTGCCCTTGCCGACGGCCTTGGTGGTGAAGAACGGATCGAAGATGCGCGACAGGTGTTCGGGCGCGATGCCGCCGCCCGTGTCCTCGACCTCGATCCACACTTCCGTCGCGTTGTCGCTGCCCGTGCGCAGGGTGATGCGTCCGCGCGCCTCGCCCATGGCGTGGGCCGCGTTGACGACGAGGTTCATGATCACCTGGTTCAGCTCGGAAGGCTGGCATTCGATGTCGGGAATGTCGCCATACTCGCGCACCACGTCGGCCTTGTACTTGACCTCGTTGTTCACGATATTGAGCGTGGTATCGATACCCTGGCGCAGATCGGCCCAGACCCACTCCTGGTGCGCATCCGTGCGCGAAAAATCCTTCAGGTCCTGCACGATGCGGCGCACGCGCGCAATGCCTTCCTTCGACTCGCCCATCAGCATGGGAATGTCGCTGCGCAGGAAGTCGAGGTCGATCTGTTCGCGCAGCGCGCGCAGGCGCGCCGCCACCACGGGGTCGGCGACGGCCGGTTCGGCGTCCTCGTAGGCGTCGAGCATGCTGAACAGGTCATCCAGATAGCCTTCCAGGGTGCCGACATTGGAAAACACATAGCCGATGGGATTATTGATCTCGTGCGCCACGCCGGCGGCCAGCTGGCCGATCGACGCCAGCTTTTCCGACTGCAGCAGCTTTTGCTGGGCCAGCGACAGCTTGCTGTTCAATTCCGTCAGGGCCAGGTTGCGTTCGCGCAGCTCCAGATCGGCGATCTGGCGCTGGCGGATGTCGTCGGCCAGGCGCTCGTTCATTTCGGCCAGCTGGGCCGTGCGCTTGGCCACCAGGTGCTCCAGGTTGTCGTGCGCCTTGCGCAGCGCCAGTTCCGCCAGGCGCCGTTCGCTCACGTCGCGCAGGGTTTCGATGGCGCCCACCAGGCGCCCCTGGCGGTCGCGCAGGGGCGCCGCCGTGAAATGCAGCCAATGGCCGTCGGGCCCGATATCGGCAAAGAAATCTTCGGCTTCGTAGGCGCCGGGGATCACGGGAGAACGCTTCAGCTTGCCAAGGTAGAGGTCATTTTCACCGAGCGCGATATCGTCGGCCACCAGCAGGTCGGCCAGGCAGGCGCGCGGCTGCGGATAGAACGCCTTCCAGTGGTCGCGCGTGCCGACCATCTCGGCGGCCGTAAAGCCCAGCAGCTGCTCGCAGGCGCTGTTCCAGTGCGTCACCACGTGGTCCGTGTCGATGGCGAAGGTGGCCACGGGATGGCCGTCGAAAAACGCCGACAGCGCGATGGTGTCGCCCTGGCGGCGTTCCGGCGTGGCGGGCAGCGCCTGCCCTGCGTCTGTGTCCATGGCCTTTGTCCTGTTCATGCCAGCATGATCCGCGACATTTCATCGAAGGTGTGTTCCGTTTGCGCCAGCAGCGCCAGCCAGGCCTGCTCGTCCAGGGCGATGCTGCGCCAGCCCGCCGGCGACAGCGGCGGCACCAGCGCATCGTCGACGCCGGCCAGGTCGAGCGCCAGGGCGACGGCATTGGCCATGTGCACGGCCAGCGGCAAGCCGCCCGCTTCCAGCCGTTCGATGGCATGGTGGTCAGCCACCGCCTGCTGTATCGTCTCGGGAAACTTCCAGTAGGCGGCCAGGGCACTGCCCACCTGCGCGTGATCGATGCCGATGACGGCCAATTCCGCCTCGGCCATCTGGCAGTCGTGCGCCTGGCGGTGGCTGCGCACGAGCGCGTGCTCGGCCGGGAAGCGCGTCACCAGCACCAGGGTGCCCAGGTCGTGCAGCAGGCCGGCCGTGAATGCCGTTTCGGGATTGACGCGCAAGTGCGGCGCCAGCAGGCGCGCGGCGATGGCCGTGGCCAGCGAGTGGCGCCAGAACGCCTGGAAATCGAAGCCGCCGCTGACGGGCGCGAAGCTGCCCGTCAGAGCGCAGGCCGTGACGACGGTGCGGATGCTGTGAAAGCCCAGCACGGAAACGGCTTGCGGAATGCTGGTGACCTTCGATTGCATGCCGTAGAACGAGGAATTGGCGATGCGCAGGGTCTTCGCCGCCAGCCCCTGGTCCAGCTCGATCTTTTGCGCCAGCACGTGCACGTCCGTGTCGTCCTGGTCCATGCTCGACAGCAGTTCCAGCACCACCACGGGCAGCGAGGGCAGCTCCTGTATCTGGCGGATGATGTGTTCAAAACTGAGCCGTGTCATGCCCCGCTCCCTTGCCGGTAGCGCCGCAGCAGCGCCAGCAGTTCCGCCCCGGCGGAATCGGGCGGCGTGGCGCGGAACAGCACGGCCAGCCGTTCCAGGCGGCGAGCCCGCTCCTGCTCGGCATGCGCCTGCGCGGCGGGGTCGGGCTCCTCTGCCATGACGACGTGGCAGCGCTCCACGTTACGCCGGCGCAAGGCCGTCAGGTTCGCCGCCGTCAGGGTGGCGCCCTGAGCCAGCAGCACGGCGCCGCTGGCGTCGCTCAGCGCCAGCGCCAGCACCATGCCTTCCTGCGCCTGCTCGATGGAAATCTCGCGTCCGCTCTCACTCACGCTTCCACTCATGTATCCGCTCCATGACGGCTCAATGTGACCAGGCTGCCGCGCGAGCGCGAATGCAGGCCCATGGGATGAACGGCGACGGCATACGGCTGGCCGTCGATGGCGGCCAGGCGGGGCGCGCCCTGCCCGTCGAACAGCTGCGGCAAGACGACCGCCGCCTCGTTGCCCAGCAGGGCCGCGCCCCGCTCGAACAGGCTGGCCGCCGCCGCGTTGATGAAGGCGATCATGCCGTCCTCATCGAGCCCGATCACGGGCAAGGGTAAGAATTGCAGCAATTCGCGCGCGATGCCCAGGCTGACCTCGTCGCGGCTGATCTGGTGCTGCTGCTGGCGCACCAGCGCCTGCATGGCGGCATTGGCTGCCGCCAGCGCCTGGTTGGCGTCGCGCAGCTGCGCATTCAGGCGCACATTGTCGTCATCGATGCCCTTCAGGCGGAACGCTTCGGCGATATGCTCGCGCAGCTGATGGTCTTCCCAGGGCTTGGTGAGGAACTTGAAGATGGCGCCCTCGTTGACGGCGTCCGTGACGGCCTGCAATTCGGTATAGCCCGACAGCATGATGCGGATGGTTTGCGGGCACAGCAGCTTGGCCTTGCGCAGGAAGTCGGCGCCCAGCATGCCGGGCATGCGCTGGTCCGACACGATCACGTCAACGGCATGGCTGGCCAGCACGTCCAGCCCTTCCTGGCCGCTGCCGGCCGTCAGGATGTGGTAGGCATCGCGCCGCAGCAGGCGCTTGAGGGAGGCGAGGATATTCGGCTCGTCATCGACCAGCAGCAAGGTGCGCGGCGGCGCAGCCCGCTGCCCGGCATCCGCCGTCAGCACCGCGCTACCCGGCACACCTTGCTCGTCGTGCACATCCATCGGACCATCCTCTCATCGCCACGGCGATATCGGAGCTTGCCTGGAGGGGGAATCCGCCGCGCAAGCCAGTCTTGCGAGTCTTGCGCGGCAGCCAGCCTGCGTTGAAATTATACGACTAAATATTCCTTCATTGCACTTATCCGCGCCGTGCCGGACACGGCGTGTCGCGGTAGAACACAAAGCCGCCCAGGCCGATGGCCCGGGTGTCGGCTTTCACGCCATATACCAGCGTATTCTTGTCCGCCTCGATGCGCAGCAGATTCTGGTGCTGCACGATTTGCGCGTGGGACAGCTCCAGCGAGGGCGTCGGCGCCAATGCCAGACGCAATTCGGACGTGGCCGCGTCATACGTCCAGCGGCCCGGGTTATAGAAGGCGAAGCCGCCGTCGAAACGCAGGCTGCCATCCTTGAACTGGGTCAGGCAAATGCCGGGAAATTCGCTGGGCGGGTTGTACCAGGTGGCGGCCACGGCCGCATCGGCCGGCGTCTTGCCCGGCATCTGCATGCCGGTGCTGCCGCTGTTGCCGCCCATGCCGGCGCAACCGGCCAGCGCCAGCGCGCCGGCCAAAGCGCCCGCGCGTTTGATGAATGTCATGTGCATTCCCGTCCCCTTGCTTTATAGAAACACAATCTTAGTCCGGGAAACGTGGCCGTTCAAGCGGCTAGCGCACATAAGGCGAATTTAATTACCTGCGGCCGCCTTGGCAGCCGCTTCGCGCAATTTGTCCTTCTTGCTCTTGCGCGCGCCCTTCACGCCGCCGTTCACCGCATCGGTAACGGGGTTCACCGGCGCGGGCAGTTCCGTCGGCTCGAAACCGGCCACCACTTCGCGCACGATGCGCAAGTCGTTGCGGTTTTCGATCAGGCGGAAATGCGCTTCCGTGTCGGCCGTGACGAAACTGATGGCCGTGCCGCTTTCGCCGGCGCGGCCCGTGCGGCCGATGCGGTGCGTGTAGTCGACGGCAGAACGGGGCAAGTCGTAGTTGACGACGGCCGGCAGGCCGGCGATGTCGATGCCGCGCGCGGCCACGTCGGTGGCCACCAGCACCTGCAGCCGGCACGCCTTGAAGTCGGCCAGCAGCTGGCTGCGCGTGCCCTGGCTGAATTCGCCGTGGAAGGCGCCCACGTGCAGGCCCGCGCGCTGCAGCTTGTCGGCCACGTGTTCGGCCGCATATTTAGTGGCGACGAACACCAGCACGCGCTCCCACTGCTGCTGCAGGATCAGGTAGCGCAGCAGCTGCGTGCGGCGCGGCACGTCGACCGTGATGGCGCGCTGCACGATGTCGGGCTTGTCCTGCGGTTCGGACGCCACTTCGATGCGCACGGGGTCCGTGAGCAGGCTGTCGGCCAGCGCCTGCACGCTGTCGGGGAAGGTGGCGGAAAAGAACAGGTTTTGCCGCTGCTTGGGCAGCAGCGCCAGGATGGCGTTGATTTCTTCGCTGAAACCCATGTCGAGCAGACGGTCCGCCTCGTCGAGCACGCACAGCGACACGCCGCCCAGCTTCACGGCATTTTGCCGCACCAGGTCGAGCAAACGGCCCGGTGTAGCGACGACGATATCGGCGCCGCCGCGCAAGTCCATCATCTGCGGATTGATCGACACGCCGCCGAACAGCACGGAAATCTTCAGTTTGACGGGCAGCGGCTTGGCCAGCGCATGCACCGTCTGCCCCACCTGCGCCGCCAGCTCGCGCGTGGGCACGAGGATCAGCGTGCGCACCTGGCGCGGGCCGGAAGCGGGCGCCATCAGCGCCTGCAGCAGCGGCAGCGCATAGGCGGCCGTCTTGCCGGAGCCCGTCTGCGCCGCGCCCAGCACGTCGCTGCCGCGCAGGATGGCTGGAATGGCGGCCGCCTGGATGGCCGTCGGCGCGGCATAGCCGGCCTTGTCGACGGCGCGGACCAGGGCGGGAATCAGACCCAGGGAGGAAAATGGCATAGCGGGCCTTCTTTATTCGGAAAGTGGGACCGGCCGCGAAAGGCGGCCGGTCGGAATAGCGACAGTATAAAGCAGGCGCTTACTGCCTGGGCATTTGCAGCTTCGGATGGCCCGTTTCATCATAGCCCGGCATGCCGCGCCGGATCGCGTGCGAAAAGTCCGCGTCGTCGTTGGCGGCCCGCGCGCGCGCCGTAACGTGGCCGCCATCGCGCAGCTGCTGGAAGGTCTGGCCGGGCACCAGGCCCTTGACGTCGAACAGATAACGGTCGAGGTAGCCCGAGGCCATCAGCCGGTAATCGAGCGGCAGGCCCGGCACGATGCGGCGCACCATCTCGAAGACGATGGTGGTGCAGTTGGCCGTCAGGGTGTTGTAGAACTGCGGCTTGTTTTTCAGCGCCTGCGCCTCGTCCAGGTAGGCGAGGAACAGCGAACGCATGGCCGATTTCGGCATCATCACGCGGTACAGATGCATGTCCTCGCCGCGCGCATTCGTGCGCACGCGCAGGATGTCGCGCTCGTCGGCGGCGATCAGGCTCATCTCGAAATGCTTGAAGAAGCCGCCGATGGCGGAAAAGCTCTCGCCCTGTTCCTTGCGGATCTCGATGGAAAACGTCAAAAAGCGGCCGTCGGCGAAGCCGAAGGAAATGAGGGTGTGCGCGATGTAGGGCCCCGTCCAGTACGACAGGGCCGTGTCCACCGTGCGCAGTTCGCCGAGGTCGTAGCTGCGTTGCTCCCACTTGACCGTGTAATCGTCATCGCTGCGCCAGTCGAAATTGCGCACATTCTCCACGGTGACCAGATTGCCCTTGACGGTGCCCGTCACATTGCGCGCCACGTCATCGGCCCACGCGCGCTGCTGTTTCGGCGCGATCAGGCTCCACCACACGAGCAGCAGGATGAAACCGGCCGCATATGGCAGCAGCACGCGCGCGTCGCCGCGCGTCCACCACAACGCGATGCTGGCCACGCCCAGCGCGGCCCACAGCAAGGCGCCGATGGCTTGCGCCGCCGTGCCGCCGGACAGCTGGTACCACAGCGCCAGCGCGCCCCACACGGCAGTCAACAGGAGAATCAGG
This sequence comes from Janthinobacterium sp. BHSEK, assembly GCF_056174685.1. Classification (NCBI taxonomy): domain Bacteria; kingdom Pseudomonadati; phylum Pseudomonadota; class Betaproteobacteria; order Burkholderiales; family Oxalobacteraceae; genus Janthinobacterium; species Janthinobacterium sp. BHSEK. Next base: position 74,166 of record NZ_JBWBYV010000030.1, on the reverse strand, counting down.
GAAACGGCCATTTTGCCGACGGTGGCCAGCACGGAGCGGGCACGCAGTGATAAGAAAGTCATGCCGTGATTATAAGGGCAAGCGCAGGAAGAGGTGCGTCCGGGCAAGTACAGCTGCAACAGTCCCTGGCCGCAAAATCATTGCTTGCCTGCCAATTTATTTCATGAGAGCATGTTGCAAAAATAAAATGTATAGACAAGGCATGCCGTCACGGCAGCGCTGCCTTGCCGATTTCCGGAGACGCCTTTGCAAGCCCCTTCGCTGTACGCCCTCGCCGGCAGCCTCAATTCCCTGTTCATCGTCGTCAGCCTGTTCGGCCTGTGGTCGCAGCTGCAAAAAATCTGGCGGCGCAAGCGCGATGCCGGCATCGGTGCCGGCCAGACGACGGACATCCTGTCGATCAACCAGTTCACCGTCAGCTTCCTCGCGTATTGCGCCTTCTTCGTCTACGGCTATTCGATCACGCCGTTCAACCACTACATCGTCTGGCCCCGCCTGGTCGCCTCCTTGATCGCGCTGGCCATCCTGTATGAAATCGACCGCGACCGCCGCAGCCTGGCCTCGCGCCACGCGCTGCTGGCCTGCGCGCTGCTGCTGGGCGCGGGCGTGGCGGGCCTGGCCTTCGGCCCCACGTTCAGCGATGAAAAACGCGTGATCTCGCAAAGCCTGATCGTCGCCGTCACCGTGCTGCTGGCGCAGGGCTATGCGCACCAGATCCGCCTGATCTGGCGCTCGGGCAGGACGGGTGCCGTGTCCCTGAAAATGAGCCAGTTCATCCTGGCGATGGATGTCAGCACCATCATCTTCGCCTGCGTCATGGGCCTGTCGACGGGCTGGCCCCTGCTGCTGCTCGCCTGCGTCAGCGCCACGACCAAGCTGATCATCATGTGGCTGTTCCGCTGGGAAAAGACCAGTTCCGCCGCACGCATGAAGCGCCAGGTGCCGGCCTGAGGCTAGAATGGCGGCATCGCCACCTGTCGAAAGCACCGCCATGCATGCCGCCATCCCCATCCTGCGCATCTTTTCCGAAGAAAAGGCGCGCGAGTTCTACCTCGGTTTCCTCGGCTTTACCCTGGACTGGGAACATCGCTTCGAGCCCACGGCGCCGCTGTACCTGCAGGTGACGCGGGGCGAGCTCGTGCTGCACCTGTCCGAGCACTACGGCGACGCCACGCCGGGGTCGGCGCTGTTGATCCCCGTCGACGACGTCGCCGCCCTGCATGCGGAACTGCAGGCCAGGGATTATCCGTATGCGCGCCCCGGCATCCGCGACGAGGACTGGGGCCGCATCCTGGAAGTGGCGGACCCGTTCGGCAACCGGCTGCGCTTCTGGCAGCGCAGCGAGTAAGGTCATTGCCCGCTCAGCGCCCGCATTTCCGCATACAGGTTCGCCTTGCCCTCGAAGCCGATGCCGACCAGCTCCGGCATGGTGATGTGGCCGTTTTCGACGCGCACGCCGTCGGGGAAGCCGCCGAACGGCTGAAATAAATCCGGATACGATTCGTTGCCGCCCAGGCCCAGGCCCGCCGCGATATTCAAGGACATCTGGTGGCCGCCGTGCGGGATGCAGCGGCTGCGCGACCAGCCGTGCTGGTGCAGCATGTCCAGGGTGCGCAGGTATTCCACCAGGCCGTAGCTGAGGGCGCAGTCGAACTGCAGCCAGTCGCGGTCGGCGCGCATGCCGCCGTAGCGGATCAGGTTGCGCGCATCCTGCATGGAAAACAGGTTTTCGCCCGTCGCCATCGGCTTGTCGTAATAGCTGCGCAGGGTCGCTTGCAGCTCGAAGTCGAGCGGGTCGCCCGCCTCTTCGTACCAGAACAGGTCATATTCACGCAGCGCCTTGGCGTAGGCGATCGAGGTATCGAGATCGAAGCGGCCGTTCGCATCCACGCACAGCTTCTGCCCATCCTGCAGCACCTCCATGATGGCGTCGATGCGGCGCAAGTCCTCGTCCAGCGAGGCGCCGCCGATCTTTTTCTTGACCACCGTGTAGCCGCGGTCGACATAGCTGCGCATCTCGTCCTGCAGGGCGGACAGGCTCTGGCCCGGGTAGTAATAGCCGCCCGCCGCATACACGAAGACTTTTTTGTCGGCCACGCCCGTGCCGTGGCGCTCGGCCAGCAGCTGGAACAGCGGCTTGTTCTCGATCTTCGCCACGGCATCCCAGATGGCCATGTCGATGGTGCCGATGGCTACCGAGCGCTCGCCATGGCCGCCCGGCTTTTCATTGGTGTACATGCAATCCCACACCTTGTGCGGATCGAGGTTGGCGCCGTCGTCCGTGACGAGCGAAGCGGGGTCGGCATCGAGGATGCGGGGGATGAAACGCTCGCGCATCAGCATGCCCTGGCCGTAGCGGCCGTTCGAGTTGAAGCCGTAGCCGACGACGGGCTTACCGTCGCGCATCACATCCGTGACGACGGCCACCAGGCTCAAGGTCATCTTCGTGAAATCGATGTAGGCGTTGCGGATGGGGGAAGAAATGGGGATGGTCTTTTCGCGGATGTCGACGATTTTCATGCGGTTCTCCTGTGCTTGACTGGTGACACCAGCTTACCCGCGATACAAAGCCCTATAATCGACTTCAATTTAAAGCATTATTCACTTGAAGTGAAAGATGAACCATGAAAACGGATGCCACCACGGAAATGGCCTTCTTTGTGCTGCTGGCCAAGCTGGGCAGCCTGTCGGCCACGGCGCGCGAGCTGGGCATCACGCCGCCCGCCGTCAGCAAGCGATTGGTGCTGATGGAGCAGCGCCTGGGCGTGCGGCTGCTCAACCGCAGCACGCGCCGCATCAGCCTGACGGGCGACGGCGAAAGCTATCTGCAGCAGGCGCGGCAAATCCTCGACGACATCCGCGCCATGGAAGACTCCCTGGCCAGCGGCAGCGCGGAACCGCGCGGGCTGCTGCGCGTGAACGCCACCCTGGGCTTCGGGCGCACGGTGATCGCGCCCCTGCTGTCGCAATTCGCCCTGCGCCACCCGCAGCTGGAAGTGCAGCTGCAGCTGACGGACAGCCCCATCAACCTGGTCGAGCAGGCGTATGACCTGGGCATCCGCTTCGGCGACCTGCCCGACACGCGGCTGTCGGCGCGGCGCATCATGTCGAACCGGCGCTTCCTGTGCGCCTCGCCCGCCTACCTGCAGGCGCACGGCACGCCTCGGACACCCGACGACCTGGCGCAGCACCGCTGCATCGTGCACCGGCAGAATGACGACGCCTACGGCATCTGGCGTTTGAGCCGTGGCCGCGCTACCCACACGGTGAAAGTGCGCGGCACGGTGGCCAGCAACGACGGCGACGTGGTGCTGGGCTGGGCGCTGGACGGGCACGGCATCCTGCTGCGTTCGGAATGGGACCTGGCGCGCTACCTCGACAGCGGCCGCCTGCGCGTGGTGCTGCCCGACTACACGCTGGCGCCGGCCGACCTGTACGCCTATTACCCGAGCCGCCACCAGCTGCCCGCCAAAGTGCGCGCTTTTATCAATTTTCTCGGCCAGCAGTTGCAGCCGAAAGCGGCCACGGCGGCGGAATCGGGTTACACTACAATATTGCGATATGGCAATATTATGAAGGAGTAGGTTTTGCTAGTCATACTCGGATTTCTCGTCGTGCTGTTTTCCGTCTTCGGCGGCTTCGCCATGCAGGGGGGACACCTGGGCGCCCTGTTCCAGCCGCTGGAACTGCTGATGATCGGCGGCGCGGCGCTGGGCACCTTCTTTGTCGGCAACGACGCCAAGGCCATCCGCGCCACGTTCGCCGCCATTCCCACCCTGTTCCACGGTTCGCAATACACGAAGGCGCGCTACATGGAGCTGATGGGGCTGATGTATGAAATCCTCAGCAAGATCCGCAAGGAAGGCCTGATGTCGGTCGAGGACGATATCGACGACCCCTACCGCAGCCCCATCTTCGTGAAATACCCGTACACGCTCGGCGACGAGCACATCCTGGAATTCATCACCGATTATCTGCGCCTGATGGTGTCGGGCAATATGGACGCCTACCAGATCGAAAACCTGATGGATAACGAGATCGAGACGCACCATGAAGATGCGGAAATGCCGATCCAGACGATTTCGCAACTGGCCGACGCCATGCCCGCCTTCGGCATCGTGGCCGCCGTGATGGGCGTGGTGCACACGATGGCGTCCGTGGGCTTGCCGCCGGCCGAGCTGGGCGTGCTGATCGCACAGGCGCTGGTGGGCACCTTCATCGGCATCCTGCTGGCCTATGGCTTCATCGCCCCGCTGGCCAGCTTGCTGCGCCGCAAGCACCATGAAACGGCGAAGATGTACCAGTGCGTGAAAGTGACGTTGCTGGCCAGCCTGAACGGCTACGCCCCGGCGCTGGCCGTGGAATTCGGCCGCAAGGTCATTTCCGCCACGGAACGCCCCTCGTTCAGCGAACTGGAAAACCACGTGCGCCAGGTGCGCACGAAGAACTAGGCACGATGGCTGAGCCGCCCCGGCCGGTGCTCAGGACTGGCCTCCGATGCCGGCGGCGGCGCTGGCGCGGGCCAGGCTTGAGCGCGCGCCAGCCAGCGCGCGCAGGCGTTCTTCCAGGTAGGCGCTCACGCGCGGATGCTGGCTGAAGGCGACGTTGAAGCGGACGTGCCGGTCGGGCGTGTCGTTGGCCGAGAACGCCGCGCCGCGCATCAGCAGAATCTTGTTGCGGTAGGCATCCTGCACCAGCAAGTCCACGTCCAGCCCTTCGGGCATGGAGCCCCACAGGAAAATTCCCGCGTCGCCGGGCTGCTCGAACAGCACGCCGGCCGCGCTCAGTTGCCGCGTGCTGGCGTTGCGCGCCACCATGATCTTGCGTTGCAGCCGCTCCAGGTGCTTGCGCAGATTGCCGGCCTTGAGCACTTCCAGCAGCACGTATTCGTTCAGCGCAGGCAAGGTCATGATGGAATGGATCTTGGTACGCATCAAGGGCTTGAGCAGGGCCGGCGCCGCGGCCAGGTAGCCCATGCGCAGGGCCGGGCTCAGTGCCTTGCACAGGCTGGAATAGTAGATCACGCCGTCCAGTCCGGACAGCGATGCCAGCCGCGTGCTGTGACCCGGCTGGAAATGGCCGTGCACGTCGTCTTCGGCGATCAGGAAGCCGTACTGCTGCGCCATGATCAGCACCTTGTGCAGGTTGGCGGCGCTGCTGCTCCACCCGGTGGGATTGTGCAGCGCCGTCTGCATGAACAGCAGGCGCGGACGGTGCGCGCGGCAGGCCGCCTCCAGCTCGTCCAGGTCGAGGCCATCGGGACGGCGCCGGATGGGCACCAGGCGCACGCCGTCCTGGCGCAGCCTGCCGAACATCAGGAAGTATCCGGGGTCTTCCACCAGCACCGTATCGCCGGGCTGCAGGAAGGTGCGGCAGATCAGATCGATGGCATGGGTGCCGCCGAACGTGGTGAGGATGTGGCTGGCGTCCGCCGCGATGCCGATGCCGCGCAACAGCAGCGCGATCTGCTCGCGCAGTTCGGCCAGCCCTTGCGGCGGACAGCGCGAGGCCATGCCGGCCGTGCTGCGCGCCAGGCCGCGTTGCACGGCCGCCGCCGGCAGCGCGTCCTGCAGCCAGGTGGGCGGCAAGGCGCCGCTGCTGGCCAGCAGCACGCCCGGCCGCTGGTCGTTCACTTGCTGGCTCAGCCAGACCGGCTCCTGCTCCTGGCCCGCTTCCAGCGCCACCTCGTCGGGAACGGCGCGGCTGGCGTCGGCCGGCGCGCAGACGAAGAAGCCCGCCGTGCCGTGCGTATCGATGACGCCTGCGGCCACCAGCCTGTCATACGCCACCACCACGGTGTTGGTGCTCACCGCGAGCTGCGTGGCGAGCTGGCGGATCGACGGCAACCTGGTCCCGCCAGGCAGCACGCGCTGCGCGATCTGCTGGCGCAATGCGTCCTCGATCTGCTTGAACAGGGCGATGGGGGAGGAGCGGTCGATGGCGAACATGGCGCAAGTCTAGCGTAAAAACATCACGGCGAGGACCAGCAGGATGGCACCCATCGTCAGATTGAAGATGCGCTGGTTGCGCGGCGCCTTCAGCACGCTGCGGATCGACACGCCGAACAGCGCCCACATGGCGTTGCACGGCGTGCCCACCACGGTGCCGGTCACGGACACCAGCAGCGCACTGGCGAGCATGTTGCCGTGCGCAGGCATGAAGACCGACGCCATGGTGATCGCCTTGAGCCAGCTCTTCGGGTTCAGCGCCTGAAACAGCGCCGCCTGCGCAAACGACACGGCCTTCGGCGCGCTGCTTCCCGCCACCGAGGCGCCGGCCAGCTTCCAGGCCAAAAACATCAGGTACAGCGCGCCCGCGATCCGCAGCAGCTGCTGCGCCATCGGGTACGCAATGAACACGCTGCCCAGCCCCACACACATGAGCATGGTCTGTACAAAGATGCCGACCTGGATGCCGAGGATGACCGGCAGCGCCCCCCGATAGCCGAAATTGGCGCCGGTGGTGGCCAGCATGACGTTATTCGGCCCGGGCGTGGCGGACATTACAAAGCAATAGCTCATCAGGGGCAAGAGTTCGGTCATGGCAGGCAGTCGCAGCGTGGAGAAGGCCCCAGTCTAGAAGCGCGGCACGGCGGCGACAAGGCACAAGGCGGCGCGTACAGGCACATGCTGTATCAGCCGGACGACTGCTACAGCGGCGATACGAAAGTCAGGATTTTTGCGGCAACATCAGGCCGCTTTGAAACGCCAGCTTGATGTCGCTTTCGTTCGAGTAGGCGGAAGATGCCCACACCTCGCCTGCTTGAAGCCTGGTGAATGTCTGGATGATATTGCGCCGCCATGGGGATGGCCTGGAAGAAAAGTATCCAGTGAAAAAACGCTGCGCCTGTTCCTGCGTCCCGAAGCACAACAGGAATGACAAAGGGGTAGACGATGGATCGCAAATGGCGGGAAAACCACCGCCATGCGACGCAAGATGTTCAAGCGCCCGCGGACGATCGGCGAACAAGGAGAACAGCGGCAGCGCGCGTTCGGCAAGCAAGTGGCACATCTGCTCAATCGAGGAACGCGCCGTCGAACCCGCCACCTGCCAGATCATGGCGCTGGCATCTTTTTCGGATCGAAGCAGGCCGCCGAACAGAACGGCGCCATCGTAACCAGCTCCGCCGCCCTTCTCCGCAAGCCACTTCTTGAGAGCCTTGCTGGCGATGGAAAGGTCGACATTCATGCGCACATCGCTGCGGGAATTATAGCGCTCGGGCTCGAACGAGACCTCGAAAACGGTGTCCTTATCGGCAGCCATCTTCTTCCAGACGGTTCCTGCCTTGTTGGGCTTGAAGCCATGCGGCGCGAGCCATTTCCCCACTTCCTGGCAGGCATGAAGAAACTGGGTTTTGGGATCGCCCTGACGGTTGACGGGATCGGCCGACCACGCTTGCCATTGGCTGTAGCGCTGGTCGAGGAGGGGTTTCAGTAGATCGAATTTCTCCCAGGTATTCTCGACGTGATAGAGGCTGGGATACTCAAAGCCGTGCGCGGCGGCGTGACGGTTGAATACGTCACAATAGTCTTGCAGAAAGCTGCCATGCTGTTGGGCGAATGCCGACTTTTTATCGTAATAGTCAACGGCGAAAGCATTGCCCTGATCGTTGAGATCGTCCTCCCATAGCTTGCCATCGCAGGCATCGATCAGAAATTGAAGCCCGGTAATTTCCCGACTCGCCACACGCCTTAACTCCTCGTAAGAATCCGTGCGGTGGAAATCGCCCGTCATGTCCTGGTGCACCAGCCAGGCCAGGAACATGCCGATATGGATGCCGCCATTCTCTTCCGGCAAATCATCGGGATATTTTCCGCCAGAATGCCAATCAATCCTGTCATACGCCATTGTGCAAACCTATAAGAATATCGAAATAATCACCTTGAGCGACTCCAGCATCATGACCAGCGTGCTTGCCAACGGCCTGACCTGGATGGCCATTCAGGGACCCGGCGCCGTCTCCTCCGGGCAGCTGACCTCGTCCTCTGGCGTATATAAAGTCATCGGCACGCGCTGGCCGTCGACTTCCAGCTCGCGCACTTTCGGCGGCACCAGCTGGAATTCGCCCGCCTGCAGTTTTTCGCGCAGGGGCTTGCAGCGCAGGGCGTCCGTGGGGATTTGCCCGCGCGCGGTCCAGCTGCCATCGTCCTTTTCCGCCAGCAAGACGGATGAGGCGCGCGGGTCATTGCTGATCAGCAGCACGTCCTGCTTGCCATCGCCATCGAAATCGAGCAGGTAGGCGTCGCACTGGGGCCCTGCCCGCTTCAGGCAGGCGGGCAGGCGCCAGGCCGGGCTCACTTGCGTCCAGTCCTGGCGCAGGAAACTCTCCGGCAGCTTGGCCGTGGCCGGGCGCAGGGTCAGGTTGATCGACACGTCGCTCAGCGCGCCCGTCTCGTCGAGCCGGTTCTGGCGCTTGAGCATGGCCTCGGCGCGCGCCCGCACGATGGCCGCGTCGGTGCCCGTCGTGCGCTTGCTCAATTCCTGCAAGGCTGCCTGGCCATAGCGGGCCCCCTGGAAGCGCAGGTATTCGAAATCGAACTTATCCACGCCAATCTTGCCGCTGTCCAGGCGCGCCATCTGGCTGGCCACGGAAATGCGCGCCGGGTCGGCCAGCGGCGAGAACAGGGCGAACAGCACCAGCAGGGTGACAAAGGCGGTGGCCACGTTGACGTTGGCGATCAGGTGCAGCCAGTCGCCATACTTGCTGGCCGCCCAGGCATAGCCGGCGGCGTAGCAGGTGGCGATCAACAGGCAGGCGGCGGCGATCAGGCGGTCGGACGTCCAGCCATGCGACATCACGCGCAGGGTCAGCGCATAGATGGCGATGCCCACCACCCACGGCAGCAGCAGGCAGGCCAGGCGCGTGCCCAGGCGGATGCCGCGCGCCACGCCATGGCCCACTTCGCCATTCTGGAAGGCGGCATTGATCAGCACCACCAGCACGCCGGCCATGCCCAGCAGCACGGACGCCGCATGGCGCGTGGCCCACAAGCGCTCGAAGCCGATGAATGGCAGGGTCAGCAGGAAACCGGAGACGAGCACGGCGGCAATCGGCATCAGCCACGACAGCAGCACCAGCAGCAAGGTGCGGATGCCGCGCACGATGGACGGGCGCACGTCCGTGATGTGGATGGCGAACGAAAACGCGAAGCAGATGACGGGAATCACGAACCAGGCCTGGCCCAGCAGCTTTTTCAGGAAACTGAGCTTGATCAGCAGGAACAGCTGCCCGCCCAGCCACAGCACCAGCCACAGACCCAGCACGAACAGCAGGGAGAACAGCAGCTGGATGCCCAGCTTCCAGGCGATTTCAAAATAGGTGGGATAGCGCGCGATGCGCTGGCCATCCTGGGCGCTGGCCAGCACCAGCGCGTGGGCGATATACAAGCCCACCACGCAAAAACCGAACAGCTGGGCGGAAATCACGCGCAGCGGCGCGCCCGGCTTGTAGTTACCCCAGATGACGTGTTCCGCGCCCCGCGCCACATCGTGCCAGGCCAGCACGGCCAGCACGACGGCGGCGCCCGCCATCCACAGGCCGATGCGCTTCGCCGACATGTGGCCCAGGCTGGACACCAGCAGGATGGGCAGCAGCAAGCTGATCAACATCAAGGGCCCCAGCAGGTAGGCCTCCGTGGCGGGCCACACCTTGTCTTGCGCCGTGCTGTACAGCCAGTACAGCAGCAAGCCTTGCAGCAGGCCCGTCACCAGGCGCGTCACCGCGATGCGCGGCGCCACCACCGGATCGAGCAACGCCATGTTTTTTCCTGCGGCATCCTGCTGCATAATCATTCCCTTAGAGTCGTTCATTGCAGTCATTGTTGCACTGCGAGCACGGCCATTATTGCATTTCGTTATCGTCATCTCAACAGCGATTCGTGCGCGCGCCCTTCCCGCCCGACTCCGGCGCGGTGCAAGGGCAGGCTTTGCGCGAGGCCCCACGCCAGTTCCGGCACGAGGAACAGCCACAGCAGGGGCTGGCCCGTCTCCAGCAGCGCCCACGCCATCCAGGTGGAAAACAGGTAGCGGGCCGCCGCGTCATAGCGGCCGAAGCGCGGCTGCGGATCGAGCATGCGCAGCACCGACCAGACCATCACCACGCTGCCAAACAAACTGCCGATGAGCACATGAAACGGTTCGAAGGCGGGCAACGGCACGCCGCCCAGCGACACATTGAGGGCGCTCAAGTGCTCGCGCAGCAGCAAAAACGTCCACGGCGTGGCAAACGGGGCCGTCATGAGCACATCATAAATGGCGCTGGCGCGCACCACGCGGCGGAAGGCGGAAACGGACAACATGGGAACTCCTGTCTATGAAAAGCGCCCATGATCGAGCTTGGAGTACACTCCATGGTCAAGCATTTTATGAAAGAAAAAACCATGCAGATCGGCGAGATGGCGCAAGCGACGGGCTTGAGCCGCGATACCCTGCGCTTCTATGAAAAACGGGGCTTGCTGCGCGCGCGGCGCGGCGCGAATGGCTACCGCGATTATCCGCCCGAGGCGGCCGACTGGCTGCGCTACCTGCGCACGGCGCAGCAACTGGGCTTTACCCTGGCTGAAATCGAGGCCGACATGCCGCTGCTGGCGGCCGCCGGCGATCCCGCCACGGCGGACCTGCTGCGCGCGGCGCTGGCGCGCAAGCTGGGCGAAATCGATGCGCGCATCGATGGATTGACGCAGTTGCGCGGCGAACTGGTGCGGCGTATGGGGGCGGCAGCGGCGGCCTGTCCCTTGCGGGGAAATGCCGACGTCGTCCGCTAAATGACTGCCGTGGCTGCAGTTGCCGGGCGCGGCTTACGCGCACGGCCCCTGAAAAACAAAAACCGCCTGGGCATGGCCGCAGGCGGTTTTGACGTGGAGCAAAGCTGGAATTACTTGGCAGCCTTGCGGCGGCGCAGGAAACCCATCAGGCCCAGGCCGGCCAGCAGCATGGCGTAGGTTTCCGGTTCCGGCACGGCGCTCACGGACACGTTGTCGATGACGGCGCCCGAGTAGTTGTCGAATGGCGTGCCGGCCTTGGCGGCGCTGGCAAACGACAGGGTCGCCAGGCCCGTGGAAGCGGCCGTGAAGCTCAGGGTGTTGCTGTACAAGGTGTTCGAAGCGGCAGCCGTCGAGTAGAAATTGCCGGCCACGCCACCGAAATTGACGCTCACGCCCTGGCCAGCGGGGCCGCCCGGATTGCGCGCCATGTCAAAGCTCAGGTTATACGTCTGGCCGGCAACAACATTAAAATTTTGCGACAGGAAACCGGGACCTGGCGTACCCAGCATATCGATGCTGTAGCCATCGATGGCGTTATACGCATTGCGGATCAGGTCGACTGAACTGGCGCCCACGGTCCAGCCGGTGATGGCCGACGAACCGCTGTTGACGACCTGGAAGCCACTGGAAAACGTGGAACCGGGCGCGACCGTCTCGAAATTGCCGTTCGTGATCAGGTTGACGGGGCTGGCGCTGGCGGTGCCTGCGGCAAACAGGGCGACAACTGCTGCGATGGTGGCGATTTTCATGATCTGATTTCCTTGCCTTATTGACATTAAAGTTACCTTAAGTGAAATCATATCTCAGCCTTGATGAAAATCAAAGAACTTTGCAGAAATATATTGAATGTGGATAATTTGTAACGTTTTCAGGTGCGCCGTCAATCGAGTTGCTGCCGCGCCACCAGGACGCCGTCCGCATCGGCGTAGATCCAGTCGCCCGGATGCACGGCCACGCCGCTGAGCTGCACGCGCACGTCGCGCTGTCCCGCGCCCGTCTTGCCGCTCTTGCGCGGATGCGTGGCCAGGGCGCGCACGCCGATCTGGCAGACATTGATTTCCTCACTGTCGCGGATGCAGCCATCGACGACGATGCCGGCCCAGCCGTTGCTTTCGGCCAACACGCCCAGCTGGCCGCCCACCAGCGCGCGGCGCAGACTGCCGCCCCCATCGATCACCAGCACGCGGCCCTGGCCCGGCGTTTCCAGGGTGCTGCGCACGAGGGCATTGTCCTCGAACACTTGCAAGGTGGTGGCGGGACCGCTGAAACGCACGCGCTGGCCAAAGGCGCGGTACACGGGGGGCAACACGGCCAGGGTGCCCTCGTCGAGCATGGCCGCATAGTCGTCGCACAGGTCGGTGGTGGCAAAGTTCATGGGAACTCCTTTCGTGGCAGATGGCAACGATTCTATGCCTTTTGCAGCGCGGCGGCACGCGTTTTGCCGCCCACGCCCACGGCCGTGGCAATCGCCAGCGCCTGGAACAGGCCGATGAACACGAACAGCAGGGCCGGATGGCCGCCATCCATCAGCGCGCCAAAGAACAGGGGGCCGACGGCCAGGCCGCTGTCGAGGCCAGAATACACGACGCCATACACGCGCCCGGTGGCATTCTTCGGCGCTGCCGCGCGTATCATCAGGTCGCGCGACGGTCCCGCCACGCCCGACGTCAGGCCGATGGCGCCCATCAGTACCACCGCGCCCCAGGCCGGCACGACGGCCATGGACAGCAGCACGGCCAGCAGGGCGGCGGCGGAAAAGGCGATCGCCACGTTGCGGTCCGGCTGCTTGCTGCGCGCGCCCACCACGCCGCCGGCCAGCATGCCCACGGCCGAGGCCAGCATATAGGCCGTGTAGGCGCTGGTGGCCAGCGCCAGGCTCATGCCGTACAGCTTGACGAGGGCCACGCTGGCAAAGCTCTGGATGCCGCCCAGGGCGATGGCGGTGATGAAAAAGAAGGCAAAGCACATCCACACGGCCGGCAGGCGCAAGAAGTCCAGGGTGCCTTCGCCGCCGGCGATCTGGCCTGGCGCCGCCTTCCTGACCGGCTCGGGACGGATGGCGTGGCGGTTCAGGAACAGGATCAGCAGCACGCCGAACGGCAGCACGGCCGCGCACTGCAGCGCGATTCGCCAGTCGTAATGGGTGGCGACATACGTCATGAACAGCGGGGCCAGGGCCCAGCCGATGTTGCCGCTGATGCCATGCACGGAAAAGCCGTAGGCCACGCGGGCCGCCGAGACGCGCTGGTTGAGGATGGTATAGTCGGCCGGATGGAACACGCTGTTGCCCATGCCGGCCAGCATGGCGCCCAGCATCAGCGCCGCATAGCTGTGCGCGGTGGACAGGGCCAGCGCCGACACGCCCAGCAGGAAAATACCGGAAAACAGCACGGCGCGGGCGCCGAAGCGGTCGACGACGAAGCCGGCCAGCGCCTGCCCCACGCCCGAGATGATGAAGAACACCGTCATCAGCAGGCCCAGTTCTGCATACGACAGGCCGAATGCGGGTTTCAGCCAGACGAACAGGGCCGCGAGGATCAGGTGGTAGAAGTGCGACACGCCATGCGCCAGCCCCACCAGGGCGATGACGCGCGCATCGCTGCGCAAGGTGGGCGGTGACGGCGGTGGCAAGTCCCTTGCCGAGTTGGTTGTTATCATGTCATACCCTGTCTTATACTGGTGAAGCTCAAGTGTATGCAAAATACCATCGTCTGTTTTCCGACAGAACGACATAATTTATCGAATTAAGGCCAAGCTGATGGGTGTACCTATCCTCCACCATACCCGCATGTGTCCGCCGCGGGAAGCGCCCAGCGCGACCATCCCCGTGACGATGATCGCGCGCGATTTGCAACCCGATGAATTCTTGTTACCGCACAGCCACCCCTGGGGCCAGGTCACGATGGCGCTCGAAGGCGTGCTGCGCATCACCGCCAACAACAGCAGCTGGGTGCTGCCGCCGATGCGCGCCATCTGGATCGCGCCCAACGTGGAACATGCAGTCACGATACTGGAAAAAACCCGCTTGCGCCCCCTGTGCATCCATGCCGCGCGCGCGCCGTTCGCGGGCCACGACTGCAAGGTGCTGGAAGTATCGAACCTGCTGCGCCAGCTGATCATGGCGCTGGAACAGCTGGACCCGGGCCAGGAGCCGGCGCGCGAGGCCTTGCTGGCCGAACTGATCCTCGATGAATTGAAACGCTCGTCCACGCGCCCCATCCGCGTCCCCTTGCCCAGCGACAAGCGCCTGAAGACCCTGTGCGACAGCCTGATCGAGAAGCCGGGTTCGAACCAGACCCTGGAACACTGGGCGCAGCTGGTCGGCGCCTCGGAGCGTACCCTGGCGCGGCTGTTCGAACGGGAATTGGGCATGAGTTTTGGCCAGTGGCGCCAGCAGGTGCGCCTGGCGCACGCGGCGCCCCTGATCGCGCGCGGCGTGCCGCTGTCGCAGGTGGCCGAAGAACTGGGCTACGCCAGCCAGTCAGCCTTTTCCGCCATGTTCAAGAAGACCTTCGGCAGTTCGCCGTCGGCGTTCTTTGCCCAGGGCGAACGCTCTTAAGCCATGAAGTCGAACAAGGAGTTCTTGCCCGTATAACCCGGCAAGGCCGAGTTCGTGCCCATCTGCTCCTGGGCCGAATACGCCTTCACCAGCGCCTGCGCCTGGGCCGTCAGCGCCTTGGCCAGCACGGCTTTCTTGTTGGTCAGGGTGGTGATCTCCTTGCCGACCGTCTGCACTTCCTTGCGGATGATGCTCGTTTCGCCCGTCAGCTCGCCGATCTTGCTGGCGAACTGGTCCGCCACGCCCTTGCCGTTATTGGTAAACATCTTGCTGACGGCGTCCGGATCGGCCGCGATGGCCGCCTTGAGCTTCTTGTCGTCGAGCACCAGCTCGCCGCTCTTGCCCAGGGTCACGCCGGCGCTGCCCAGCACCGACGATGGCACGCCCGTGCTGGCCGTGCGCAACACTTGCTCCATCTGCGAGCGCACCTGGCCCAGGGCCGTGTCGGATTTCAAATCGCCCTGCTGCAGGCTCTGCAGCTTGCTGTTGAGCTCATTGTAGGCCGTGACGAAACTGGCCACGTTGGTGGCGATCTGGCTGCTGTCCTTGGCGATGACGAGATCCGTCGTGCCCTTTTTCTTCAATTCGATGGTGGCGCCCTCGACGGCCGTCGTCAGGGTATTCGTGGCGCTCTTGATGTCCTTGCCGTCGACGGTCAGCAGCGCGTCCTGCGCGGCGGCCGTCTGCTGCATGCCCTTGCCGGCGCCAGGCGCATAGCTGAGCAGATTGCTGACGGCCGCGTCGCCGGACACGCTGATGCGCATGCTGCTGTCGGCGCCGCTCTTGCCATTGATGGCCAGCGAATAGCCGTCGGCGCCCTTCACCACGCTGGCGTCGATGCCCTGCTGCTTCAGCGCGGCGGCGATGCCGTCGAGGCTATTGTTGCTGCTGTCGATGGTCACCGCAATGATCTTGCCGCTGCCGGGCGTAAATTGCTTGCCGTCGGCCGTGCCCACCTCGATCTTGACCAGCGCCGGCGCGCCCGTGCCGATGGCCGCGCTCGAGGATTTCTGCGCGCCGCTGAGCAGGGTCTGTCCCTGCGCCAGTTGCTTGACGTTCAATTCATGGCTGCCGCTGACGGCCTTGTCGGTGGTGGTGGCGCTCAGCACGTCCTTGGCGCTCGACGTGGCCGACGTGGCCAGGCCGCTGCCGGCCATGTTCTTGGCCACGGTCTGGAATTTCGCCAGCGCCGATTGAAGCTGGCCCAGGCCCGAGAACTTGGCCTGGTCGCGCGCCAGGCTGGCATTGAGCTTGACGACGCCCGTGTTCTGCGACTGCATCTGACGCTCCACCTTCGCATACACATCGGCCGAAATATTGCCCTGCGTCGTCTGCTGCGTGTTGTTGGTGTAAGCCCTGCTGTTGATGGTCGAATTAAACATGGTAGGCGTTCCCGTCGGGTGTATGGTCATGGCACACGGTTCAGGTCGTGACCGTGCTGCGCTGAAACGGACGGCAGGCGCGCGTGGCGCGGCGGCGTCCCTCTTCTGGTTGATAATTATGCAGTATTACCGGAATATCAAAACAGCGAACAGAACAGGTTTTTCCTGACTGCAAACCCATATGCACCATGTTAGCGCATTTCACCGGCAGCACTTTCCGGACGCGACTCAGCGCATGAATTTCGAAATGGCGCTGCTGACGGCCATGTCCAGCTGCAGGAAAGTGAGTCCCACCTTGAAACCTGCACTGCTGAAAATACAGTGCGAGACGGACGCGCGCGCCTCGATGATGTGCGCCGAGCCGTCGTAAAACAACTCGAACAGCACCTTGCCCTGCTTGCCTGTCGGCACCGGTTCCGCGATGACGGCCGACATGCCGCCCGGCCCCACATCGAGGGTGCGCGCCGCCACGGGACCCGCGCCATCCATAACCAACATTGCCTTGGCACGCAATATCTTGCGTGCGCCCTGCCTTTGCTCAACTGACACTGTATTCCGCTTCTCTATCAATTCATTGTCGACGCGAACTCGCTGCGCGAATCCATCGGACAAATATTATAGTTCTAAACGGAAATTTAGTTTGACTTGTCTCAAGCTTGGCATTTAAACCATACCAACTCTTACTCCAGGTCGCGCAATTTATTAAATGCTTCGTCGATGCGCTCCACGCCGATGACCTTGAGGCCTTCGATGACCTGCTTCGGCAGGTTGGACTTGGGCACCACGGCCAGGGTAAAGCCCAGCTTGGCCGCTTCGCGCAAGCGCTCCTGGCCCCGTGGCGCGGGGCGGATTTCACCGGCCAGCCCCACTTCGCCAAACACCACGAGTCCGCGCGGCAAGGGCTTGTTGCGCATCGACGAGTTAATCGCCAGCAACACGGCCAGGTCGGCCGCCGGTTCCGTAATTTTGACGCCGCCGACGGCATTGATGAAGACGTCCTGGTCGAAGGCGGCGATGCCCGCATGGCGGTGCGCCACGGCCAGCAGCATGGCCAGGCGGTTCTGCTCCAGGCCGACGGACAGCCGGCGCGCATTCGGCAGGTGGCTGGTGTCGACGAGAGCCTGGATTTCCACCAGCAGGGGACGCGTGCCCTCCTGCGTCACCATCACGCACGAGCCGGGCACTTGATTATCGTGCTGCGACAGGAACAGCGCCGACGGGTTCGACACCCCCTTCAAGCCCTTTTCCGTCATGGCGAACACGCCCAGTTCGTTGACGGCGCCGAAACGGTTCTTGATGGCGCGCACGAGGCGGAAACTGGAATGGGCGTCGCCCTCGAAATACAGCACCGTGTCGACGATGTGCTCGAGCACGCGGGGGCCGGCCAGCGCGCCCTCTTTCGTCACGTGGCCCACCAGGATGATGGTCACGCCCGTCTGCTTGGCCGCCCGCGTCAGCTGCGCCGCGCATTCGCGCACTTGCGCCACGGAACCGGGCGCCGAGCTGAGGGCGTCCGAATACACGGTCTGGATCGAGTCGATGACCACCACTTCCGGTTTTAAATCGGCCAACGTGGCGAGGATCTTTTCCAGCTGGATCTCGGCCTGCAATTTGAGTTCCTTGGCGTCGATGACGAGGCGCTTGGCGCGCAGGGCGATCTGCGCGCCCGACTCTTCGCCGCTGACGTACAGCACGCGCTTGTGGTGCGACATGTTCGCCAGCGCCTGCAGCAGCAGGGTCGACTTGCCGATGCCGGGGTCGCCGCCGATCAGCACCACGCCGCCCGCCACCATGCCGCCGCCCAGCACGCGGTCGAATTCCTCGATGCCCGTGCCGAAGCGGGGCACGTCGATGGCGTCGATATCATCGAGCGACAGCACGGGCGCCGTCTGCGCCAGCGACATGTGCTGCGGGTTCGAATAGCGGTTGTTGCCGCCCGTCTCGGGCAGGGTTTCCACCATGGTATTCCACTGGTTGCACGAGGTGCATTGCCCCATCCATTTGTTGCTGATGGCGCCGCAATCGCTGCAGGTGTAGATGGTCTTGACTTTTGCCATGGTGTACTTTGCCCGGGTAAGATGAAATAGCTGGTTATATATACAGTATATACAAACCGCGCTTGCGCGTCACCCTACGCTTCGTTCACCGGAACGCGCGGCGCCAGCGCGCACATCAGCTCGTAGCCGATGGTGCCGGCGGCCAGGGCCACCTCGTCGATCGGCATGCCCTGGCCCCACAAAGTGACGGCACTGCCGACCTTTGCGCCAGGTACCTGCGTCAGGTCGACCATCAGCATGTCCATCGACACCCTGCCGATCAGCCCCGTGCGCACGCCGTCGACCAGCACGGGCGTGCCTTCGGGCGCGTGGCGCGGGTAGCCGTCCGCATAGCCGCACGCCACCACGCCCACCTTGACGTTGCCGGCCGCCTCATAGCGGCTGCCGTAGCCGACCACTTCGCCGGCGGCGATATCCTGGATGCCGATGATGCTGCTGCGCAAGGTCATGGTGGGCAGCAAGCCGAAGTCCTGCGCGGACGTGCCGCCGGGAGCACCGCTGGGCGTGCCGCCATACAGCATGATGCCGGGGCGCACCCAGTCGCTGTCCAGATGGTGCATCAGCACGCCGGCCGAATTGCACAGGCTGCGCGGCAGCGGCGTACCGATGCTGGACGCGCCCGCCTCAAAACGCAGCATCTGCTGGGCCAAAGGCAGGCGCGTGGGTCCCGCCTCGTCCGCATTGGCGAAATGCGTCATCAGGGTAATCGTGCCGATATGCGGCATGGCGCGCAGGCGCGCATACGCGGCGGCGATGGCGTGCGGCATGAAGCCCAGGCGGTTCATGCCTGTATTCATTTTCAGGTGCACGTCGATGGGGTGCGGCAAGCGCGCCGCTGCCAGCATGGCGATCTGTTCCTCGCAATGCACGCTGCCGTTCAAGCCATATTGGGCCATGAGCGGCAAATCGCTGGCATCGAAAAACCCTTCCAGCAGCAGGATGGGCTTGCTCCAGCCCAGTTCGCGCAAGCGCACGGCGTAATCGACCTCGACCAGCGCCAGACCATCGGCCTCGGCAAAGCCCCGCATGGCCCGTTCCAGGCCATGGCCATAGGCATTTGCCTTGACGACGGCCCACACCTTGGCGCCGCGGGCAGCGGCACGGGCACGCGCCAGATTGTGTTGCATGGCATCGAGATGGATGGTGGCGAGGAGTGGCCTGGGCATAAGCGTGACACACGGCAAGTGGGAAAGCCGTATTTTACCGGATGGGCCGCAAGCGGGGACCGCAAGCTGGTCCGCCGGCGAGCACCAGACCGGCGTCCAGGACACCATGTACAAAATGCTCACATGTGATGTATTTTTCTACGGCAGATTAATTAAGCTTCGCTTAGGCAAGACTATGCAAAGCGGCCCCGTCCAAACTTGGGGTTTGCCGTTTTTTCGTGGTATAAAGCAAGCCAGATATGATTTCAGGCATTCCAGAATGAATCGTGGTTTTTATACCATCATGGCGGCGCAGTTCTTTTCCTCGCTGGCCGATAACGCCCTCTTTTTTGTCGCCGTCGATTTATTGGTGTCCATGAAATCCCCGGCGTGGATCACGCCGCTACTCAAATTATCGTTCGTCTTGTTTTACGTGCTGTTGGCCGCTTTTGTCGGCGCTTTCGCGGATGCTTTGCCGAAAGGCAAGGTCATGTTCATCGCCAACATGGTCAAGATCTTCGGCTGCGCCCTCGTCTTCTTCCATGTACACCCTCTGCTGGCCTACGCCGTCGTCGGTTTCGGCGCGGCCGTGTATTCGCCCGCCAAGTACGGCATCCTGACGGAACTGCTGCCGCCGGAAAAGCTCGTGGCGGCGAACGGCTGGATCGAAGGCTTGACCGTCACCTCCATCATCCTCGGCACCGTCATGGGCGGCGCGCTCGTCAGCGGCCACGTGTCCGACCTGCTGCTGTCCTTCGACTTCCCCCTGATCGACACGGGCATCACCAGCAAGACGGAAGCGGCCCTGTGCGTGGTGGTCGGCATCTATGCGCTGGCAACCCTGGCCAACCTGAAGATTCCAGACACGGGCTGCGTGTATCCGCACCAGGAGCGCAATCCTATCAAACTGATCACCGATTTTGCCAATTGCTATTCCATCCTGTGGAAAGACAAGCTGGGTCAGATCACCCTGGCCGTGACGACCCTGTTCTGGGGCGCTGGCGCCACCTTGCAGCTGATCGTGCTGGAGTGGGCCAAGCAATCGCTGAACATGCCGTTCGACAAGGCGACCAGCCTGGTGGGCGTGGTCGCCATCGGCGTGGCGGCCGGCGCCGTGCTGTCGGCGCGCTTTATTCCGCTGCGCAAGTCGCTGACCGTCATTCCGCTCGGCATCGCCATGGGCGTGATCGTCATGATGATGACGCAAGTGCACTCCGTATGGATCGCCTACCCGCTGCTGATCCTGATCGGCGCCCTGTCCGGCTTCTTCGTCGTGCCCATGAATGCCCTGTTGCAACATCGCGGCCACGTGCTGATGAGCGCAGGCCATTCCATCGCCGTGCAGAACTTCAATGAAAACCTGTCGATTCTCACCATGCTGGCCGTGTATTCGATCATGATCCGCTTGCACCTGCCGCTCAATATCATCATTACCCTGTTCGGCCTGTTCGTCGCTGGCACCATGTACGCCATCATGCGCAAGCACAAGCTGAACCAGGCTGAGCATGACAACTTGTCATTGATTGGCGAGCAGAAGCATTAAGCAATGTGGCGTCGGATTACGCGCTATGCGCTAATCCGACCTACATGACTCCGGCGTTACGGCTTTGGTTCTTGGTTACGCAGGTAGCGCACCTGCTATCCGCCGCGCGGCTGCCTGCTCCGTCCAGTCATGGGGCACGACAAAACCGCGCGTGCGCTCCACTTCCCAGCCTTCGATAGTATCCACCGTGGCCACCATCACCGGTTGCGCCAGATCAAACAACTGCGCGCGCAAGGCTTCCACATCCAGCACTGCCACCCCGCACCCCTTGAACGGCGCCAGCCATTGCAGGCGCGGCAGCACGATATAACGCTGTTCCGGCAATTGTGCCGGCGTGCACCAGAAGCCGTGACCGTGTGCCGGGGAAATGCCGTCCATGCCGGGCGCCGTGCCGAGGGCGTAAAACAGCCAGCCCTTGACGAGCGCCTGCGCCGCGCGCACGGGCTGCGCCAGCAGGCTTTGCGCGGCCGGATGGCGGGACAGGGCCAGTTGCTTGTCGAGAATTTTGCGCATCTTCAAGCCCAGGGTGTCGGCCAGATTCGGGCCGATCAAGTGGTTGAAGACGCCGGGATCGGGCGTGCCTTCGAGCAGGTAGAACTTGGTGGCGAATTCCCAGTGCAGCAATTCACTGTCGTCATGCAGCAGGAAATCGAATTCGCCGACCGTGTCGTTGCGGTTGACCTGCACCTGCAGGCCATGCGCAGCCAGCACGCCGTGTTGCTCAAAATAAAAGGCCAGCAGCTTTTCAGCATACAGGCCCAGGCGGGAATAGAATTTCGCCCCCAGCGCCGCATCGAGCGGCGATGGGTCATCCTGCAGCACCCCCAGCCAGGCGACCACGGCAGGCGTAACGGGAGGCAAGCTGGCGATGCGCCCACCCCAGTGGGGGCTGGACGGGTCCAGCAAGTCGGGCGAGTCGAGCAGCCAGGCCAGCGCCCGCACGCGGGGGTGCGTCAGATGGCCCCAACGGCGTTCGAAGCGGGCCTGGAAAGTAGCGACGGCCGTATCAACCACCGTGCGTGCTTTTCGCCAGGCACAGGTCGGCCCAGGCGCGCGCCTTGGCCTTGCCCGTCTCGTCCTGCAACAGCATTTCCAGATGGAAGGTGGCGATCAGCGAGGCATTGCCCAGCTGGCGCACCTTGCCGCGCACGGGCTTTTCGCCGGGATGGATGCCGGCGGCGGCCATCGAGCCGAGCGTCAAAATAGTGCGCGGCTGCAGCAGAGCCAGTTCGCGGTCAAAATACGGGCGGCAGGCGGCGGACTCGGCCTCGGTGGGCAAGCGTTCCTGGCCCGCCGCGTCGAGCGGACGGCATTTCAGCAAGTGCGTGATGTACACGTCGCTGGCCGCGTCAACGTCGATGGCTTTCAACATATTGTCGAGCAACCTGCCCTGCTCGCCCGGCAAGGCGCGCCCTTCGCGCTCTTCCAGCCGGGACGGGCTGCTGGCCAGCATCAGCCAGGCACCCTGGCGGTCGCCACGGCCCACGACGACGCCCTTGCGCGTCTTGCACAAGTCGCAGCGCGCGCATTTGGACACGGCGGCCGCCAAGCCATCCCAGTCGAGGGCGGCGATGTCCGTATCGCTGAGCTGTCTGGCGGGCGGCGGCGGAGGCGCATCGTCGAACCAGGCCGTGTCGTCGGGCGCGGCGGCAGGCACTGGCGTAGCGGCAACGGCGACGGGCGCTTCGGCCCGCACCTCGGCGGCAACTTCGACGACGACCGCAGCGGCCACCTCGGCAACCACCTCGATCACGGCTTCAGCGGCTTCGGCCACGGTTGGCTCCAAAGCGGCTTCCATCTCCACGGGAGCTTCAAGAGCTTCAATAGCCTCGGGGGCAACACCCTGGCGCAAGCGCCACAGGGGGCCGACACCCATTTCATCGAGGAAAACGGCGCTGCGGCTCATAAGGTATAACGCATGACGATGGCGTCCTCACGTTGCGAATTGGCCGCCGGATAATATCCCTTGCGGCGGCCTATCTGTTCAAATCCATAGCGCTGGTAAATATCGAGCGCGCGCGTATTCGACGGGCGCACTTCCAGCAGCATCGATTCCATGCCCAGCTGGCGCGCGCAGGCGCAGGACTGGTTCAGCAGGAAGCGGCCCAGCCCCTGCCCCTGGATGGCGCCCTCGACGGCCACGTTCAGCAAGTGCGCCTCATCGACGACCAGCATCAGCAAGAAGTAGCCGAGCAAGGTGCCATCCACGTCGCGCAGCACCCAGGCCGGGTAGCCGCTGTTGAGGGAATCGACGAAGTTGCCGTGCGTCCAGGGATGCGGGTACACGCGCTGCTCCAGCGCCAGCACCTCCAACAGGTCCGCCTCACGCATCGGCTGATAGTCGAGGCGCAGCAAGTCCCAGCCGGCCGCGCTGTCCTTGCCCGTCTCAATCATTGTGCCGACTCCGCAGCGGCCTTGGCGGCCTGCATGTCGAGGCGCTCGGCACTGGTATACGCGATCTTGTTGCGCAAATACAAAGGCTGCGCCTCGGCCGCCGTCACGCACCGGCCGGCCGCAAAGGCGATGCGCGCCAGCTGCGCCACCTGCACGGCGTGCGGCATGATGACGGCATCGGCCGTGGCGGTGCACGGCAACGCAGCCAGCGCCTCGGCATAGGCGCTAAAACCGTTGCCGCAGCCGGCCACGTCGCCTTGCGGCGCCACGCCGCTCGGCGCGCTCAGGGCCGGTGGCGAAACGATCCGCAAGCCATCCTGGTAATCATATTGCGCCCAGTACACTTCGCCCATGCGGGCGTCGAGCACGGTCACGATGTGCTGTGCGCCATGCTGCTGGTGGCATGCGAGGGCCATCGCGTCGAGCGTGACGACGGGCACGACGGGCAGCTTGGCGCCATAGGCCAGGCCTTGCGCGATGCCGCAGGCCGTGCGCACGCCCGTAAACGAGCCGGGGCCGGAGCCGTAGGCGATGGCATCCACGTCGGCCAGGGTCACGCCCGCTTCCGCCAGCAATTCCTGCACCATGGGCAAGATCGACTGGGAATGGGTGCGCACGCCCGACGAGGCACGGGACAGGACGACATCGCCGCGCAACAAGGCGCAGGAGGCGAGTTCGGACGAAGTTTCAATGGCAAGCAAGGTGGGAAGTAAGATAGGCATGCCGTATTTTACCTTGCCGCGCCATGGCGCGGCACTCCCCGCTGCGGCCTGCCCGGAGCAGGCGGGCAGCGGTCAAGCTGACGCGGCTTGCACAGCGGCCCCGCGAGGACGGCTATAATGAACGGCGCAGCCTATTATTTGACCGGCATCAAGTCTGCCGCGCCAAGCAATCGTTCAGCCATGACTAAGCAACACTACTAAGCTACATCGCTCAGCAACATCGTCTTTCCACTCTTGCCCTGGTCCGTTCCGTGAATCCACTTCTTGCTAAACTGCAACCATATCCATTCGAAAAGCTGCGCCAGCTGTTTGCCGGCGTGACGGTCAATCCCGAGTATGCGCCCATCAGCCTGGGCATGGGCGAACCCAAGCACCCGACGCCAGCCTTCATCGAGCAGGCGCTGGTCGACAATATCCACGGCCTGGCCAGCTATCCGACCACCATCGGTTCGGAAGCCTTGCGCAGCGCGATTGCCGGCTGGCTGGAGCGCCGCTACGGCATCCCCAAGCTCAATCCTGCCACGCAAATCCTGCCCGTGAACGGTTCGCGCGAAGCGCTGTTTGCGCTGGCGCAAACGGTGATCGATCCGTCGGCCGGTTCGCTCATGATCAGCCCGAATCCGTTCTACCAGATCTATGAAGGCGCGGCCTACCTGGCCGGCGCCGAACCGTATTTCGTCAACTCCGACCCGGCGCGCAATTTCGGCTGCGATTACGACAGCGTACCGGCCAGCGTGTGGGAAAAGGTCAAGCTGCTGTTCCTGTGTTCACCGGGCAACCCGACGGGCGCCGTGCTCACCCTGACGGACTGGGAACACCTGTTCGCCCTGTCCGAGCGCTATGACTTCGTCATCGCCGCCGACGAGTGCTATTCCGAGATCTACCACGGCGACACGCCCCCGCTGGGCGCGCTGCAGGCGGCGCACATGCTGGGCCTGTCCACCATCGAGCGCCCGTATGCGCGCCTGGTGGTGTTTTCCAGCCTGTCGAAGCGCTCGAACGTGCCGGGCATGCGCTCGGGCTTCGTCGCCGGCGACGCGGAAGTACTGAAAAAATTCCTGCTCTACCGAACCTACCACGGCGGCGCCATGAGCCCCGCCGTGCAGGCGGCCTCCGTCGCGGCCTGGAACGACGAAACCCACGTCGAGGAAAATCGCGCCAAGTACCGCGCCAAGTTCGACGCCATCACGCCGCTGCTGCAATCGGTGATGGACGTGCAATTGCCGGACGCCGGCTTCTACCTGTGGGCCGACGTCAGCCGCACGGGACTGTCCGACACAGAATTCGCGCAACGCCTGTACGCCGAATATAATGTCACGGTATTGCCTGGCAGCTACCTGGCGCGCGACGCGCACGGCATCAATCCGGGCCGCAACCGCATCCGCATGGCCCTGGTGGCCGAAACGGCCGAAGGGCTGGAAGCGGCCTTGCGCATAGTAAAATTCTGCCAGCAGCTTTCCGCATCCGCATCAACCAACTAAATGAACAAGACATCATCATGAGCCAACAACTGCAAACCATCATCGACCAGGCCTGGGAAAACCGCGCCGAGATCAATCCGCGCAACGGCACGGCCGAACTGCGCGACGCCGTCTCCCACGTCATCAATGGCCTGGACAACGGCAGCATCCGCGTGGCGGAAAAAACCTCGGGCGACTGGGTCGTCAACCAGTGGGTCAAGAAAGCCGTGCTGCTGTCGTTCCGCCTGGAAGACAACGTCGTCCTGCCATCGGATGGCACGATGCAGTTCTACGACAAGGTGCCGACCAAGTTCGCCAACTACACGGCCGAAGACTTCGCCAAGGGCGGTTTCCGCGTGGTGCCGCCTGCCGTCGCCCGCCGTGGCAGCTTCATCGCCAAGAACGTCGTGCTGATGCCGTCCTACGTCAACATCGGCGCCTACGTCGATGAAGGCGCCATGGTCGACACCTGGGCCACCGTCGGTTCCTGCGCGCAGATCGGCAAGAACGTCCACCTGTCCGGCGGCGTCGGCATCGGCGGCGTGCTGGAACCGATGCAAGCGAACCCGACCATCATCGAAGACAATTGCTTCATCGGCGCCCGTTCGGAAATCGTCGAAGGCGTCATCGTCGAAGAAAATTCCGTCATCTCGATGGGCGTGTACATCGGCCAGTCGACCAAGATCTACGACCGTGCCACGGGCGAAGTGACCTACGGCCGCGTGCCAGCCGGCTCCGTCGTGGTCTCAGGCAACCTGCCTTCGGAAGACGGCAAGTACTCGCTGTACTGCGCCGTGATCGTCAAGCGCGTCGATGCAAAAACCCGCGCCAAGACGGGCATCAACGAGTTGCTGCGCGGTATCTGATGACTGCGCCGCAAGGCGCACGCAGCACCCTGAATGTCCCGCTCCGGCGGGACATTTTCATTTCCGACTAGCAACTTCAATCGTCCCGCTGTCCTGTTCCATCCTGTCCTATACTGGATGGCATGAATACTCCTCCCGTCTTGATCGTCGGCGCCGGTCCTACCGGCCTCATGCTTGCCTTGCGCCTGGCGCGCCATGGCGTCGATTGCCGCATCATCGATAAAAACAGCGGCCCCGGGCAGGCGTCGCGGGCCATGGCCGTGCATGCGCGCACCCTGGAGTTTTACCAGCAGCTGGGCTTTGCGGACGAGCTGGTCAGCCTGGGCATCAAGATCAATGCCATGCACATCCACGAAGGGGGCGAAGAGCTGGTAAAACTGGCGCTGGGCGAGATCGGCGAAGGCCTGAGCCCCTATCCTTTCGTGCTGAGCCTACCCCAGGACGAGCATGAACGCTTTCTGATCAGCAAGCTGGCGGCGGCCGGCGTGCACGTGGAATGGAACGTCACGCTGGACCTGTGGACGCAGGACGATAGCGAAGTGCAAGCCATCCTGCTCCACAATGGCGAACGCCAATATTGCACGTTTGACTATATCTGCGGCTGCGACGGCGCCCGCAGCAAGGTACGCGAGATCGCCGGCTTCGCGTTCTCGGGCGGCACCTACGACCACCTGTACTACGTGGCCGACGCGCAAGTGGCCGGCAACAACACGGATTTGCACGCCCACCTGGGCGCGAACTCTTTCGCGCTGATGCTGCCCGTGCGCACCAGCGGCATGCAGCGCCTGATCGGCATCCTGCCCGACCGTTCCGACGGCGCGCCGGCGCCCGTCTTCGACGACGTGCGGGAACAGGTGCAAGCCTTGCTGGGCATCCACGTCGAACACGTGAACTGGTTTTCCACCTATAAAGTGCATCACCGGGTAGCGGCCCAATTCCGCGCCCGGCGCTGCTTCATCCTCGGCGACGCGGCCCACTTGCACAGCCCCGTGGGCGGCCAGGGCATGAACACGGGCCTGGGCGACGCCGTCAACCTGGCCTGGAAACTGGCGCAAAAGCTGCACGACCAGAGCAACGATGCCCTGCTCGACACCTATGAAAGCGAGCGCATCGTGTTTGCCCGCAAGCTCGTCGCCACAACCGACCGCGCCTTCCAGGCCATCGTCGCGCAAGGCATCGCCGGGCAATTCCTGCGGCGCTGGCTGGTGCCGCACGCGCTGCCCTTCCTGTCCGGCTTCGCGCGGGCGCGCCGCTTGCTGTTCAAGACCGTATCGCAAATCGAGATCAGCTATGAAGACAGCGCCCTCTCCGCCGGCCATGCGGAATACCTGCGCGGCGGCGACCGCCTGCCCTGGTTCTCGGACGGCACGCAAGACAATTTTATCGCCCTGCGCAGCATGGATTGGCAATTGCACATCTATGGCGAGCCGGCGCCCGAGCTGCTCGACGAGGCGCGCGTGCTGAAACTGCCCGTGCATTGCTACACCTATAACGTGGCCGCCAAGCTGGCCGGCCTGGGCCGCGACGCTGCCTACCTCGTACGCCCCGACGGCCACATCGCGCTGGCCCTGCACCTGCAGGAAAGCGGCGCCCTGCGCGCCCTGGCCTTGCGGCTGGGCCTGCATTTTGGTCCTGCCGAACCGGGCAAGGCGGCGCCACGGCCCGTGTAGGCCGCCGCACTCAAGGTTTGTGCTGCATCAACGCGTTGAGATTTAATTTACTTGCTTTGTTTGCTTTGTTTGACTTCGTGTCCTATGCTGAAACATGCATTGCAAGGAGTTGGCCATGTCAAACACATCAAACACACGTCGCCCTGCCAGCAATGGCGACACCGGCACAATTGATGAGGCAGCCCCCGAAGCCGCGCAGGCTCCAGCCGCCCCCTCGCTGGCCAGGCAGTTGGCGGATACGCTGGCTGCCAGCGCCACCGGCTTGCGCTTCAATATTGCGCAAGACACCTTCCAGGAAGCCTATGCATCGCTGCTGGACGCCGTACCGCACGACGACCGGCCCGCGCTGCTGGCGCAAATGCGGCGCGATCTCGATATCGTGGCCGAGCGCGAACTGAACCTGGCTTCCGTCCTCGACATTCAGGCAGGCCACGTCAGCACCCGGCAATTCATGCGCGGCCTGGAAGAGCAGGAACGGCAGCAGCGTGAAAAAGACGTGGCCTCGCACAGCTTGCTATCCGGCCCCGAATTGCGCGCCCGGCTGGCAGTCACGCCGCAGGCAATCAGTGCGGCAATGAAAGCCAGGCGCCTGTTCGCCTTGCGCGGCGCCTCCGGCGAATATGTTTACCCCGCATTTTTCGCCGATCCCCGCCACGACCGCCACACCCTGGAAAAAATCAGCAAAATTCTCGGTGACTTGCCCGGCGCCGCCAAATGGGACTTTTTTACCATCCCGCGCCTGTCGCTGGGCGGCAAGTCGCCGCTGCAAGCCTTGGCAAAAGGAAAACTCGACGCCGTAATGGCGGCCGCCCGCGCCTACGCCGACGAATAGCGGCGCCCCCGTGGCAACCTTGCGCCTGCCCCGCTTGCCGCAACTGCCCGCATCGCTGCAAACGGTGCGCTGCGATCCCGCCACCTTGTACCGGGTTTCCGGCCATGCCACGGGTGAACCGTACTTCGGCAGGGCGAATACCTACCGCTTCGACGATCCCCACCCGCAGGCGGCGACCCGATTCGGCACCTGCTATCTGGGTAGTTCGCTGGCCGTCGCCCTCGCTCCATCCGGACTTCGGCCAGGTGGCGACGCAACTGGGCATTCGCAGCGCCTGGCCCTGAACCTGCCCGTAACATGCAACCGTGTTGCACTGCCGCATCGACTACGCATCAACTGTATAATGGCGGCTACCATCGCATTTTGGCCTGGCGCAAGCGCCGCGATCAAGCGAACCGCATTCATTCCCCTTAGCCCTACCCATGACGACCATTACACTCTACGGTATCCCCAACTGCGATACCGTCAAAAAGGCCCGCACCTGGCTGGCCGCGCAGCAACTCGATTTCACCTTCCACGACTTCAAGAAGCAGGGCCTGGAACGCGCCACAGTGGAAGCGTGGCTCGGGCAATTGCCGTGGGATGTGCTGGTCAACAAGAAAGGCACGACCTGGCGCGCCCTGTCCGACGAGCGCAAAGCCGCCACCGTCGACGCCGCCAGCGCCCTGGAACTGATGCTGGAAAACCCATCCATCATCAAGCGCCCCGTGCTGGACAAGGATGGCCAGTTCAGCGTGGCGTTTTCCGATGCCCAGTACAAGAACATTTTTTCAGTTTAAACCCGACACCAGCAAGGCTGGGGTCGTACGGGGACGCCGAGTCCCAAGGGTACGACCCCGCTCCACACCATGACCACCTCCAAAACCCTCGCCCTGACCGAAAAACTGATCGCCCTATCCTCGGTCACGCCCGACGACAAAGGCTGCCAGCAGCACCTGATCGACCTCCTCACGCCGCTGGGCTTTGTCTGCGAGACGATCCAGTCGAACGACGTCACCAACCTGTGGGCACGCCGCGGCACCACCTCGCCCGTATTCGTCTTTGCCGGCCATACGGACGTGGTGCCGACCGGCCCCGTCGAGCAATGGCGCTCGCTGCCCTTCATTCCCACGCACCGCGACGGCAAGCTGTACGGCCGTGGCGCGGCCGACATGAAGACGTCGATCGCCGCCATGGTGGTCGCTTGCGAGGAATTCATCGCCGCCACGCCCGGGCACACGGGTTCCATCGCTTTTTTGATCACCAGCGACGAGGAAGGCCCGGCCACGGACGGCACCGTCATCGTCTGCGAGCAACTGAAGGCGCGCGGCGAGCAGATCGACTATTGCCTGGTCGGCGAGCCGACCTCGAGCTCGCAGCTGGGCGACATGATCAAGAACGGCCGCCGCGGCTCCCTGTCGGGCCGCCTGACGATCAAGGGCGTGCAAGGCCATATCGCCTACCCGCACCTGGCGAAAAACCCGATCCACGAGGCGGCGCAGGCGCTGGCCGACCTGGTCGAAGAGAAATGGGACGCCGGCAACGAGTATTACCTGCCGACCTCGTGGCAAATGTCGAACATCAACGCGGGCACGGGCGCCAATAACGTGATTCCGGGCGACATGGTGATCGATTTTAACTTCCGCTTTTCCACGGCCAGCACGGCGGAAAGCCTGCAGGAAAGAGTGCACGCCATCCTCGACAAGCATGACTTGCAATACGATTTACAATGGACCCTGAGCGGCCTGCCCTTCCTCACGCCGCGCGGCACCCTCTCCGATGCGCTGTCGTCGGCCATCCTGGAAGAAACGGGCCTCACGACGGAGCTGTCGACCACGGGCGGTACCTCGGATGGCCGGTTTATCGCGCAAATCTGCCCCCAAGTGATAGAATTCGGGCCGCCCAATGCCAGTATTCACAAGATCGACGAGCACATCGAACTGCGCCACATCGATCCCCTGAAGAATATTTACCGGCGCACGCTGGAGCATTTGCTGCCCGTCTGAACCAGAATACCGAGGCCCGTCACGGCGGGCCAGAACACCGTCTTTTCGAGAATGCCATGACCCCGAACCCGTTTTCCACGCCACGCGACCTGCTGCGCTACGCCGTCACCCGTTTCAACACCGCCAAGCTGTTTTTCGGCCACGGCAGCGCCGAAGCGTTCGACGAAGCGGCCTATCTGATCCTGCACACCTTGAAGTTGCCGCTCGACAAGCTGGAACCGTTTCTCGACGCCAAATTGCTGCCGTCGGAAGTGGCCAGCGTGATGACGGTCATCGACCGCCGCAGCATCGACCGCGTGCCGGCCGCCTACATCACCAAGGAAGGCTGGCTGGGCACGTATAACTTCTACGTCGACGAGCGCGTGATCGTGCCCCGCTCCTTCATCGCCGAGCTGATCCCTGAATACTTCTCGCCATGGGTGGCGGAACCGGAAGCCGTGGAAAACATCCTGGAACTGTGCACCGGTTCGGGCTGCCTGTCCATCATGATGGCCGATGCCTTCCCGAACGCCAGCGTCGACGCCGTGGACATTTCCGCCGATGCCCTGGCCGTGGCCAAGCGCAACGTCGACACGTACAAATTGCAAGACCGCGTGCACCTGATCGAATCGGACCTGTACACGAACGTGCCGGCCAAGAAATACGATTTGATCATCAGCAACCCGCCGTACGTGAATTCCGCGTCGATGGGCGCCCTGCCCCAGGAATACCTGGCCGAACCGCAGATCGCCCTCGACGGCGGCAGCGACGGCATGGACCTGGTGCGCAAGATCATCGCCGGCGCAGCCGAGCGCCTGACGGACGACGGCATCCTGATGATTGAAATCGGCAACGAACGCGCCTACGCGGAAGCGGCCTTCGGCGAGCTGGGCCTGACCTGGCTGACGACGAGCGCCGGCGACGACATGGTATTCCTGCTGACGGCCGAGCAGCTCAAGCTGGTTTGATCGACTTGGTAGGTCGGATTAGCGTAGCGTATTCCGACATGCCTGAATTTTACGGCGAGGGGTAAAGCCCAGCCTTCACAAAGAAAAAAATGATACGTTTCCTACAAGTAAGCCTGATGCGCGGCATCAAACCGTTGCTCGAACAAGTCGACGTCACCCTCAATCCGGGCGACAAGATCGGCCTGATCGGCGCCAATGGCGCGGGCAAATCGAGCCTGTTCGCCATGATGCGCGGCGAACTGCACCCTGACCAGGGCGAGATCGATTTCCCGGCCAAATGGCGCGTGGCTTACGTGGCGCAGGAAACGCCGCCGCTGGACCGTGCCGCACTCGACTACGCGATCGACGGCGACGTCACCTTGCGCAAGCTGGAAGCGGAACTGGCGCGCCTGGAATCGGAGCCGGCCACGTCGGAAAACGGCATCGCCATCGGCGAGATCTACAGCGCGCTGGCCGATGCCGACGCCTACACCGTGCAGTCGCGCGGCGAGCAATTGCTGCTGGGCCTGGGCTTTACCCTGGACCAGATGCAGCAGCCGGTGGCGAGTTTTTCCGGCGGCTGGCGCATGCGCTTGAACCTGGCGCAAGCGCTGATGTGCCCGTCCGACCTGCTGCTGCTCGATGAACCGACCAACCACTTGGACCTGGACGCCATCATCTGGCTGGAAGACTGGCTCAAGCGCTACGCCGGCACCTTGCTGATCATCTCCCATGACCGCGACTTCCTCGACGAAGTGGTCAACGTGGTCGTGCATATCGACGAGCGCAAGCTGAAACGCTATTCGGGCAACTACTCGAGCTTCGAGCGTCAGCGCGCGGCGCAGATGATCCTGGCCGCCGGCGCGCTGGAAAAGCAGCAGCGCAAGCGTGCCCATCTGGAATCCTTCGTAAACCGCTTCAAGGCGCAAGCCTCGAAGGCCCGCCAGGCGCAAAGCCGCATGAAGGCGCTGGCGAAGATGGAAGAACTGGCGCCCTTGCGCGCCGCCGCCGAATTCTCGTTCGAATTCCGCGAGCCTTTGAGCGCACCGAACCCGCTGCTGGTGATGGAAGACGTCGACGCGGGCTACAAGATCGAAAACGAGGCGACGGGCGAAATCACGCATAAAACCATCGTCAACGGCATCAAGTTTTCGCTGCAGATCGGCCAGCGCATCGGCCTGCTGGGCCAGAACGGCGCCGGCAAATCGACCCTGATCAAGACCATCGCCGGCGAACTGATGCCGTTGACGGGCGACGCCACCCTGGGCAAGGGCCTGAACATCGGCTACTTCGCCCAGCACCAGGTGGAAATGCTGCGCCACGACGAATCGCCGCTGTGGCATCTGTCGAAGATCGCCCCGACCACGCGCGAGCAGGAATTGCGCAACTTCCTGGGCGGCTTCAACTTCCCCGGCAACATGGTCACCAGCTCGATCGCGCCGTTCTCGGGCGGCGAAAAAGCCCGCCTGGCGCTGGCCCTGATCGTCTGGCAGCGCCCGAACCTGCTGCTGCTCGATGAGCCGACCAACCATCTGGACCTGGAAACGCGCGAAGCGCTGACGGAAGCCCTGGCGCAGTTCGAAGGCACCCTGGTCGTCGTATCCCATGATCGCCATTTGCTGCGCGCCACCACCGACGAATTCATCATCGTCGCCGACGGCAAGCTGCAGCCGTTCGACGGCGACCTGGACGACTACAAGGACTGGCTCTTCAAGACCAAGCTGGGCAAGGGTACCGATGTGCTGCCGGCCGCCGGCAAGGCCAACAAGACCGATTTCCCGGTAACGTCGTCCGTCCCTGCGCCGGCCGCCGCCCCTGCCGCGCCCGTGCGCGACAAGCGCAAGGAAGCGGAGGAACGCCAGAAAACGGCCGCCCTGCGCAAGCCGATCGAGAACAAGATCAAGCGTCAGGAAGAGCAGATCGCCAAGCGCAACGCGCAAAAGGCGGAAACCGATGCCAAGCTGGGCGAGCCGACCATCTATGACGCCGCCAACAAGGCCAAGCTGAAGCAATTGCTGGCCGACCAGACCTTCTTCACCAAGGACCTGGCGCAGCTGGAAGCGGAATGGCTCGATCTGCAGGATCAGCTGGAAAAACTCGCTTAATCAAGCAGCGACAAAAGACGACCTCCGGGTCGTCTTTTTTTTCAGGCTACCTGCATGGGACTGGGGCTGCGGATGGCCATCAGGCGGTCGATGTCGACGAGAATCAGGCGGCGGCCCGCCACCGTGCCCAGGCCCAGCAGATAGTCGGCCTCCGCCTCGCCCAGGCCGGGCACGGCGGCGATGTCGCCGGGCGCCAGGCTGACGATGTCGGTGACGCCGTCGACCACCATGCCCATCACGCCATTGCTCAGCTGCAGGATGATCACGTCGGTGGCCGGGTCGGGCGCGCCGTGGGCGCTGCCGAACGCGGCGCGCATGTCGACGATGGGGATGATCACGCCGCGCGAGACGGCCACGCTGTGCAGCACTTCCCCTTCCGAGGAAAAGCGGTCGAGCTCCTTGAGCGGACGCAATTCCCGCACGCAGCGGTAGTCGAGGCCGTATTCCAGGCCGCCCAGCCGAAAGCTCAAGTACTGCGTCAGGCATTGCGCGGTTGCGGCGCCAGGCGTGGTCGTCGGCTGCATGGTGTTCCTTTCATCCGGTAAGCGCTGCCAGGATGCGCAGTGGCGCAACGTTGGCCCCATGCTAACCAGCATCGCCACAGGCGGCGTTGAGAAACATCAACTTTCCAGGAAGGCATCATTGGCTGGCCGTCCCGGCCTTGCGCCGGCGCAGCCAACTTCCCTTACAATACCCACATCGTTTCTCCACAGGCAGGCCATGCAACACCTCGTCAATCCCGCTGAAGTTGAATTTTCCGCCATCCGCGCCCAGGGCCCGGGCGGGCAAAACGTCAACAAGGTGTCCAGCGCCATCCATTTGCGCTTTCCCATCGCCGCCTCGTCGCTGCCGGAAGCGTACAAGGAACGGCTGCTGGCCCTGCGCGACAGCCGCATCAGCAAGGATGGCGTGCTGGTCCTCAAGGCGCAGCAGTCGCGCAGCCAGGAGCAGAACAAGGAAGAAGCCTTGCGGCGCTTGCAGGAAATCATCGACAGCGTGACCTTCCTGCCCGCCGTGCGCCGCGCCACCAAGCCCACGCGCAGCTCGCAGCGGCGCCGCCTCGACAGCAAGAGCACGCACAGCGTCCTCAAGCAGTCGCGCGGCAAAGTCACGGATTAAACGCTAGGGCAGCGGCGCATACGTCCAGTCCAGGCTGCCCGTGCTGTCCGCAAACACGGGCTGCGTGGCCGGCGTGGCGCTGCGCAGCAAGGCCTTGATCTCCTTCGGCGGCCGGTCGTAGACCTTGGCCGGTCCGGGCGGCACGACCAGGGCGCGTACCGTCGTCTCACCATCGACCAGGCCCAGGGTGCAGCGCGACTGGCCAGCCGTCGCCTGCCGCTCCTGGCGCAATTGTTCCACCAGGGCCAGCATCTGCGCGTGCAGGATTTCCGACTGTTTGACTTCCACGCGCAGCCGCGCCACCTCTTTCAGGACGGGGGCGATGCGCGTGGCCAGCTTGTCGTATTGCAGCTGTTGCGCCGGCTGCAGCTGCAATTCGCCGCGCCGCAGCTGGCCCGCCAGGGTCAGATAGTTGCGCACCTCGGGCAATTGCGCGATGGCGTCGATTTCCTGCTGGCGCTTGTGCCGCATCTGCTGGTGTTGCGCGGCCTTCGCCAGGCTTTCCGCCATCTTTTGCTCCAGGGCGCTCAAGTCGGGCACCAGCGGGAACAGCAACATCTCCACCTGCTTGCGCGGGCCGGCGCTGCCGATGCGGATGGTGCGCGCCGCCACGGCGCAGCCTTCGGCCAGTTCGATGACGACCTCGTCGGCGATAATTTCGCAATTGCTGGCGCTGTCGATCACCACGCGCGTGCCGGCGATGACGCAGCTTTCCGCGCGCTTCACGTGCACTTCGCCGCTGAGCGCCTGCAGCACGGAACCGGAAGCGACGCCCTCGACGCGCACGTCGCCATGCTCGTTGAACGCCGTGCCGCCCACCAGATTGCGCTGTAGCCATATTAATCCGCCATGCGAGTGCAGATGGCCGTACACATCGCCATGGATGGTGATGTCGCTGCCGTCGAGCTGGCGCTGCTCCTGCACTTCGCCATATTCCTCGTAGGCGGCGCGCAGCTTGAGGTTGCCCGTGGTGCGGCTGCTGACGCCTTCGCGGCTGACGATCTTGTTTTCGATGGAAATCTTGCCGTGCTCATCGACATTCACGTAGCCATCCTGCGTGGCCACGACGAAATCGCCATCGCTGAAGCGCTCGACCGCCGTGCCCACGCCGGCCACCGCCGCCAGGTCCAGTTCCAGCGGCGCGGGCGGCGGCAGCGCCGTGCCGGCCAGGTCGTAGCCGGGCAAGCCGGGGAACGATGGCAGCAAACGCAGCAGGCGCGCATGTTTTTTCACTTGCGGAAAGCGGTTCTTGAAGCTGAGCAGGTCGAGCCGGCCATCGGGACGTTCGCGCGGCGCATCGTCGCGGTGGATGCCTTGCGATACCTCGACCAGCTGGGCGTCGCGCCCCGGCTGCGGCGCCAGCGCCCGCGCCACCGTGATGCGCTCGGCCTTGCCGCTGCCGAGCATGGCGCGCACGGCCGCGCTATCGATGCCGTAGCGTACGCCCTTGCCCCACAGGTCGGCCACCAGCTCGTCGAATTCGCGGCGCGCCGGCACCTGGCCATCCGCGTCAGGAAGCAATGCTTCAAAGTAAAACTCGGCGCTGTCGCCGCGGATCTTGACCTGTTTATACAGCGCGCGGCGCTGGGGCGGGAATGGCGCCACGCGGGCGGCGATGCGCAGCAAGGCGTCGCCCTTGGGCGCGGCGCGGGGCGTGGGGGCATGGAACAGGGTCAGCAGGAACAAACCGTAATCGAGTCCGGCCAGCAGCTGCCCCGACTGGAACAGCTGGTCGACGGCGGCGCGCAACTGCGCCGGCGCCAGCGACAGGTCGAGACACACGCCCTCGCCGCGCTGGACGAGGCCATGCGGCAGGCTGCCTGCGGGCGCCGCATCAGGAACGGGCGTGTCGTCGTCGCTCACCACTTGCCTCCCCCAGCAACAGATTCAGAGAATTGTCTTATTGCACTATAACAATATCACGGGGCGTGGCGCTGTGCCTGGCTGGACAACAATGTTGAGGGCAAAATGCAGACAGGGCCATGTCTTGCGAGATGGCCCTGTCGGATGAGGTGTGCGATGCCTAGCGGCGCGGCGGATTCGAATAGATGTCCTGGCCCACTTCGTTGATCTGGCGGCGCAGGTCGCGGCGCTCGTCGGGCGTCATGCGGCCCGTGCGGCGCGAAGCGTCGGCGCCTTCGTTGGCACGGCGCTGCTCTTCGGCGCGCGTGTCGAAACTGCGTGCGTCACGCTGTTCGCGCAGTCGCGTATCATTGCTATTGCTGCGCTGTACCTGTTCGTACCGCTGGGCCTGCATTTGCTGCTGGTCGTCACGGCGTGGCGGCGGCTGGTTTTGCGCCAGCGCCAGGCTGGCGGCCAACACGGAACAAACGGCAAATGCGGACAGCACAGTCGTACGTGCGGCGATAGCTGCGCTGGGAGCGGCGTGAATTTTTTTAGTAAAGATATTCATTGAGTTCCTCTTCCGCAATGCCGTATAAACTTAAAGCTGATTTCCACTGTGGCCCCAGTGTATGATGCTTTACACGGTGCAGTAAGAGTAATTGGGTAAAGTTTGTAACACTTTGTAATGGGTCGCCACAGCCCCTTGCCGACGCCGCGCGAGGCGTTACTATAGCAACTAATATAAGATAACACGACACCCTAAATGACCACAACCTCCACTACCGGCAGCAATACAACAACGCAATCGATCCACGGCCACCAGGCAAAGATCATGGTGGTCGATGACGATGTGCGCCTGCGCGACCTGCTGCGGCGCTACCTGACCGAACAGGGTTTCAATGTCTTCACGGCAGAGAGCGCGACGGCCATGAACAAGCTGTGGCTGCGCGAACGCTACGACCTGCTGGTGCTCGACCTGATGCTGCCGGGCGAAGACGGCCTGTCGATCTGCCGCCGCCTGCGCGGCGCGGGCGACCAGACGCCGATCATCATGCTGACGGCCAAAGGCGAGGACGTGGACCGCATCGTGGGCCTGGAAATGGGTGCCGACGACTACCTGCCGAAGCCGTTCAACCCGCGCGAGCTGGTGGCCCGCATCGGTGCCGTGCTGCGCCGCAAGGGTCCCGATGAAATCCCGGGCGCGCCGTCGGAAACGCCGCAAACCTTCGAATTCGGCGACTTCGTGCTGGACCTGGGTACGCGCACCTTGAAAAAGAATGGCGAAACGGTGCCGCTGACCACGGGCGAATTTTCCGTGCTGAAAGTGTTTGCCCGCCATGCGCGCCAGCCGCTGTCGCGCGAGAAACTGATGGAACTGGCGCGCGGACGCGAATACGAAGTGTTCGACCGCAGCCTGGACGTGCAGATTTCGCGCCTGCGTAAACTGATCGAACCCGATCCGTCGAGCCCGCTGTTCATCCAGACCGTGTGGGGCCTTGGCTACGTCTTCATCCCGGACGGACAGCCGCGCTGATCGCTGGCGAGGCATGATGAAGCTTGTTCCCGATATCAGCCTGGCGCGGCTGAAAAGCGGCCTGTTCTGGCGCACCTTTTTGCTGCTCGGCACCTTGACCACGGTCAGCATGATCACCTGGATCGGCATGATTTCCGTCATCCAGCGCGAACCGCAGGCGCAGCAGATTTCCGCCCAGATCATTTCCGTCGTCACCATCACGCATGCGGCCCTGACGCACTCGGCGCCCGAGCTGCGCCGCGAACTGCTGTTCGACCTCGTCAGCAACGAAGGCATCCGCATCTTCTCGCTGGAAGAGGACGACCGCATCGAGCCGCCGCCCGACAATTACCTGATGCCCGAGATCGAGGCGCTGGTAAAGGCCAAGCTGGGCAAGGACACGCGCTTTTCCGCGCGCGTCAACGGCGTGGCCGGTTTCTGGGTCAGCTTCAAGATCGACGACGACGAGTACTGGCTGATGCTGGACCGCGAGCGCCTGCGCGGCCTGACGGGCTTCCAGTGGCTGGGCTGGGCCAGCCTGGTATCGCTGCTGTCCCTGCTGGGCGCGGCCATCATTTCCAGCCTGATCAATCTGCCGCTGTCGCGCCTGACGGCGGCCGCGCGCGACATCGCCAAGGGCAAGCAGCCGGCGCCGCTGCCGGAAAAGGGCCCGATCGAAATCATCGAGGCGAACCGCAGCTTCAACCAGATGGTCGATGATCTCAAACAGGTGGAATCGGACCGCGCCGTGATTTTGGCCGGCATTTCGCACGACT
Organism: Janthinobacterium sp. BHSEK; assembly: GCF_056174685.1. NCBI lineage: Bacteria > Pseudomonadati > Pseudomonadota > Betaproteobacteria > Burkholderiales > Oxalobacteraceae > Janthinobacterium > Janthinobacterium sp. BHSEK. Next base: position 35,504 of record NZ_JBWBYV010000030.1, on the reverse strand, counting down.
TGCGCACGCCGCTGGCGCGCATGCAGCTGGAAGTGGAAATGGCCAACCTGTCGGACGAGGCGCGCGAAGGCATCCAGTCCGATATCGGGCAGATGGACGCCATCATCGGCCAGTTCCTCGACTACGCCAAGCCGACGGAAGCGTCGAGCTTTACCGATGTCGACCTGAGCGGTTTGCTCCACGACATGACGCGCGAAGCGATGCGCCTGCCGGATGTGAAGCTCAACGCCAGCATCGCCGACGGCGCGCATGCGATGGGCAACCCCACCGACTTGCGCCGCGTGCTGAACAACCTGATTGAGAATGCGCGCCGCTATGGCAAGACGCCGGGCAGCGACGTGACGGAAATCGACATCGCCTGCCACGTGCGCACCAGCCACGGCGCGAAAAAGGTCATCATCGAAGTACAGGACCACGGCACGGGCGTGCCGGCGGAAAAGATCGAGCAGCTGATGAAGCCGTTCACCCGCCTCGACACGGCGCGCGGGCAGGCAAATGGCGCAGGCCTGGGCCTGGCCATCGTCGACCGCGTGCTGCTGCGCCACGGCGCCGAATTACAGGTGCGCAACCGCGAAGGCGGCGGCCTGGCGTTTCAGATCAGCTTGCCGGCGGCTTAAGCGGCCTAAGCGGCGGAAACGAACGGCACGGGCGTGCCGTTCCCTGCTGTTCAAACCGGCGCCTGCTCCGGCGTCAGCAATTTATTCATCAGCAATTCCGTCGCCCCGTAGCCGTACAGGGAATCGCTTTCCATGCCCGGCGTATCGAAGGGGATCGATTCCTCGCGGTTCAGCTTGGCAGGATCGGCGTCCGCATAGCTGGCGCGCCAGGCGCGCTGCAGGGATTCATTGCGGCGGATAAAGGCCGGCATGGGCCAGGCATCGCGCTCCCAGTGGAGGCTGTCGCCCAGCAGGGGCCAGCGCTCGTTGAGCAGGGCCATGTCGCCCGTGCGCAGGCGGCGCACGGCCTGTTCCGGCCGCAAGCCTTCCAGCTCTTCCAGTGTGGGCAAAGTGTCGCGCTTCGGCCCGAACATATACGCCAGCATGATGCGCCCGGCAGGCGCCCTGCGCGCCACCACGCCGACGGCATAACCGCCGCCCGGCAGGGGCACGGCAAACCAGCTGCCTTCTCGGTATGGTAATGATTTCATTTCTGCAAACTCCCCCAAAATCGTGTTCGGGGCACAGTCTACGCGAAGCAAAGGCTATGTGGCGCATGGTACGCCACAACAACAAACCAATAGTTACAATATTTTCTCGTCATAGTGATACTGGGCAACAATCGGCCCCGCCTTGAACAGCGCTTCCTTCATGGCCGTATCCAGGCGCGCATCGCGGCGGCGCATCCATTCGAGCAGCATGGCCGCTTCCTTGCGGCTGGTGTCGCCCGCATGCGCCAGCACGCGGCGCAGTTCGGGGTCGGTGCACGCCTCGAAGCGCTGGCTGTTCAAGTCCAGCGCCTGCAGCGCGGCGATGGTGGCGCCGATGGCGCGGTGCATGTCGAGCGCGGTGGCCGGCAAGCCGGATTCTTCCAGTGGGACGGTGGTCATGCGCATTCCTTTTCGCGTGGTGGTGACATCGGCTGCATTCTCCACCGCGCGGGCGAAAAGCTCAAGCGTCCACGACACGATTCCACCCGTTCGGCCATAATCATGGCTCAGCAACAGCCTACACCTCGGCAGCGGGAGCCCCATGTTCAATTTCGACTTTTACAATCCGACGCAAATCCTCTTCGGCCAGGGCCAGATCGCCGCCATCGCCGGCCTGATCCCGCCGCAGGCGCGGGTCCTGATGACCTACGGCGGCGGCAGCATCAAGCAGAACGGCGTCTACGATGAAGTCAGGGCGGCGCTGGCCGGCCACACGGTGCTGGAATTTGCCGGCATCGAACCCAATCCCAGCTATGAAACCCTGATGCAGGCCGTGGCCATGGTGAAAAGCGAGCGCATCGATTTCCTGCTGGCCGTCGGCGGCGGCTCCGTGGTCGATGGCACCAAGTTCATCGCCGCCGCCGCCCTGCACGAGGGCGAGGCGTGGGACATCCTGGCGAAAGGCGGCAAGATCGTCGAGGCCGCCCTGCCCTTCGGCACCGTTTTGACGTTACCGGCCACGGGTTCCGAAATGAATGGCTCGGCCGTGATCACGCGCAAGGCCACGCAGGAAAAGCGCTCGTTCATGAGCCGCAAGGTGTATCCTAAATTTTCCGTGCTGGATCCGTCGAAGACGTTCACCTTGCCGCTGCGCCAGGTGGGCAATGGCGTCGTCGATGCGTTTGCGCATGTGATGGAGCAGTATCTGACCTACCCCGTGAACGCGTCCGTGCAAGACCGCTTCGCCGAAGGCATTTTATTGACCCTGATCGAGGAAGGCCCGAAAGCCCTGTCGCACCCGGACGACTACGACGTGCGCGCCAACGTGATGTGGAGCGCCACCCTGGCCTTGAACGGCCTGATCGGCGTGGGCGTGCCGCAGGACTGGTCCACGCATGCCATCGGCCACGAATTGACGGCCCTGTACGAGCTCGATCATGCGCAGACGCTGGCCATCATCCTGCCCAGCATGTTGCGCGTGCGCAAGCAGGCCAAGCGCGCCAAGCTGCTGCAATATGCGGCCCGCGTGTGGGGCCTCGATGGCGGCGACGAAGACGGCCGCATCGAGGCGGCCATCGCGCGCACGGAATTCTTCTTCCGCCACATGGGCGTCAAGACGCGCCTGGCCGATTACGGCCTGAACCATGCCAGCGTGGACGCCGTCGTGTCCGCCCTGGAAGCGCACGGCATGACGGCACTGGGCGAACAGCGCGAAGTGACGCCGGCCGTCAGCCGCAAGGTGCTGGAACTGAGTCTGTAGATTTCGTCGACACTGTTGTAAAACGGTCGGCCAGGGGGACAGCCGGCCGTGCTTCATGCTAAGCTGTCAGTTCGCTAGGGGTCCTGGAGCAGTCATCCGGGTGAGAGATACCCTTCGTACCTGATCTGGATAATGCCAGCGAAGGAAAGCGCAAAGTACCTCCCTCCTTTGATAGCTCCTGCGTTGGCGCCAGCCGAACAAGCAGCCTGCCGTGCTCTTTCCCAGAGCCGGCTTGAACCACGAGCAATCTATGTCCACACCGAATTTATCTGTTTCCGTCCTGACACTGGCCATCCTGCACGCGTTTGCCGCGCCGGCCTTCGCCGCGAATGACACCACCGAAGCCGCCGACCCGCAGGCGCAAAGCATGGCCGAAGTCGTCGTCACGGCCAGCAAGGCGCCGGCCGCCAAGCGCGCCTCCGTGGGTGGCTTTTCCGACGCGCCGCTGCTGCAGACGCCCGCGTCCGTCACCGTCATTTCGCAAAAAGACATGCAGGACTTGCAAATCCGCAATCTCAGCGATGCCGTCAAGCTCGACGCCAGCATCAACGATGCCTACAACGCCGTCGGTTATGCGGAACAGTTTACGATCCGCGGCTTCAAGCTCGACAACAATTCCAGCTACCGCAAAGATGGCGTGGCCATTCCTGGCGACACGCAAATTCCGCTGGAAAACAAGGAACGCATTGAAGTGCTGAAAGGCCTGGCCGGCTTGCAGGCGGGCGTGGCCGCGCCGGGCGGCGTGATCGACTTCATCGTCAAGCGCCCCACCGCCGCGCCGCTGCGCACGGTGACCGTGGAAACGCGCGAACGGGGCACCTTGTACGGCGCCGTCGACCTGGGCGGACGCCTGGAAGACACGCGCTTCGGCTACCGGGTCAACGTGGCGGCCGAACGCCTGCGCTCCTACATCAAGGGCGCGGACGGCAACCGCAAATTCATTTCCGGCGCCTTCGACTGGCAGATTTCGCCGCAAGCCCTGCTGCAACTGGACGCCGACTACCAGGACAAGGCGCAGGCCACGGCGCCCGGCTTCCAGCTGCTGAACAATAAAACCTTACCGACCGGCATCAGCGCCGACGCCATGCTCAACCTGCAGCCGTGGACGCGCCCCGTGGAAACGATCACGAGCAATATCGGCCTGCGCTTCCAGTACACCTTCAATGACGACTGGCATGCCACCCTGTCGGCCAACCAGCACTCGTTCAAGCGCGACGACTACACGGCCTTCCCGTATGGCTGCAGCGGACAAGACCTGTACCCCGGCTTCTGCGGCAATGGCGATTACGACGTGTATGACTACCGCAGCCTGGGCGAGACGAAAAAGCCGCTGAGCGCGCAAGCCATGATCCAGGGCAAGTTCGCCACCGGCTCGCTACGCCATGACTTCACGGCCGGCGTCTCGACCTTCCGCCGCAAGGACCGCGCCGGCCTGTACGTGTACGACTGGGTGGGCGTGAGCAATATCTACCAGCCGCAGATCGTCGGCACGTCGCCCGGCGTCACGGGTCCCGTGCGCCTGGTGCGCAAGGATACGGAAAACTCCGTCTTCGTGCAGGATATCGTCAGCCTGGCGCCGAACTGGAAACTGCATGGCGGCTTGCGCCATATCAATGTCGACGGCTACCAGTACGTGCTGAAGGCCGACACGGAAATCCGCGCCAAGCACGATTTCCTGCTGCCGAACGTCTCGCTCGTCTACACTCCGCTCGACAATGTGTCCGTGTATGCGGCCTATTCGCAGGGCATGGAACATGGCGGCACGGCCGACCGCAAGGCGATGAATGCCAACGAAGAGCTGTCGCCGAGCCGCTCGAAGCAGATCGAATTGGGCGCCAAGATGGATGTGACGCCGGACTTCATGCTGGCGGCCAGCCTGTTCCAGATCCGCAAGGGCCTGGAATTCCAGAACACGGCCGGCTACTTCGTGCGCGAAGGCCAGGCCCAGCACCGGGGCCTGGAATTGTCGGCCCAGGGCAAGGCATCGTCCAGCCTGAGCCTGGGCGCTTCCGTGACGGCCCTGAACAGCCAGCAGTCAGGCACGGGCAATGCGGACCTCGACGGCAAGCGCGTGCCCAACGTGCCCGCCTTCAAGGCGGCAGTGCATGCGGACTACGCCGTGCAACAGGTGGCGGGCTTGAGCGTGAACGGCAGCTGGGAATATGCGGGCAAGAAAGCGTTTGAGTACAACAACACGACCTTCGTGCCGTCATACCACGTGTTCAACCTGGGCGCCGCTTACGCCACGCGCATCGCCGGCACGCGCGCCGTGCTGCGCGCCGCCGTCAACAACGTAGCCGACAAGTTCTACTGGCGCGATGTGACGCCGGAGTCCGACGGCTACCTGTACCCGGGCGCCAGCCGCACCTTCAAGGTGTCGGCGCAGTTCGATTTTTAATTCCTGTAAAGATTGATCCTGGGCGCAAGAGACCTGGCACGGGGACGACGGCGAGGATGGCGAGGAAGCTGGAAATATTTCCTAATAGAAATTGATTTTATTGCTACAATAAATATCATTATTTGCAACTACCCACCCTTGCCGATGCCTACATTGCCACGCGCCTTGCCCTTACTCGTCGCCGTCCTGTTCCCGACTTTGGCGGCCAGCGCTGCCTGGTCGGCAGAGCGACTCATCCCCATCGAACACTTCACCAAGCGCGATGCCGTCAGTAAGCTGCGGCTTTCGCCAGATGGCAAGCATTTGGCCGTGACGGTGCAAGTTCCCCAGGGTGAACGCATGGTTCCCACCATCGGGATCTACAGCCTGCCCGAGATGCAACTGGTCGGCACGCTGCGCCTGCGTATCTTTGAAGTGCCGATGAGCTACTTCTGGCTGAACAACCGGCGCCTCGTCATGCGCAAGGGCGAGGAACAAGGCTCCCTCGAAAAGCCCATGTCGACGGGAGAAATCCTCGCCTTTGACCTCGACGGCAACAAGCAGGAATATTTGTATGGCTATGAAATGTTTCGCTCATCAAGCCGCGGACAGTATCAGGATGATTATGGCTACGCCTATATCAATACCATTCCCCGGCCGCGCACGGGTCATGTCTTTCTGTCCGCCCAGGACTGGGATCGCGACCGCTCGATGCTGTATGACGTGGACAGCAAACAGGGCGTGCGCAAGCTGATCGCCAATATTGCTGCGCCGCGGCTGAGTTACATCTTGCAGAATAATCAGGTGCCACGTTTTGCCTATGGCTGGAACGACGAGCTCACTCCCATCTTGTATCGCTATGACGATGCCAGCAGCGAATGGCGTCTGCATACGATGCAAAAAGGCAGGAATTTCATTCCATTCCAGTTCACGCCGGACGACAGCGCGTTTTTCGCCTTTCAGAACAACGATAACGGCCCGTATTCGCTGATACGTCAAGAACTTGCCAGCGGCAAACAAACTGTCCTGGCGCAGGATGCCGTCGGCGACGTCAGAACTGCCATGCTGGCGCCCGACGACACGCCATTTGCCGTCGTCATCGACATCGGCAGGCCACGCACCGTGTACGTCGATCCTGCCAGCGATAGCGCCAGACTGCACCAGCAATTGAGCGCCTCGTTTCCGGACGATCATGTCCAGTTCATCAATTTCACGGACGATGGCGCCACCTTGCTGTTTGCCGTTTCCAACGACCGCGATCCGGGCAGCTATTACCTGTATCACAAAGCCAGCAACAAGGCCGACCTGCTGTATGCGACCATGGCCGACATCGATCCGGAACAGATGGCCCCGCGCCGGCCGATTGCCTTCAAGGCACGTGACGGACTGGACCTGCATGGCTACGTGACCATGCCGAAGCATGCTCCCGGCGTCAAGCTGCCTCTGGTGGTGATGCCCCATGGCGGCCCGCACGGCATCGCCGACACCTGGTATTTCGATAGCGACGCCCAATTCCTTGCCAGCCGCGGCTATGCGGTGCTGCAGGTAAATTACCGTGGCTCCGATGGTCGCGGCGAGCGGTTCCGGCGCGCCGGCTATCGCCAATGGGGTACGCTGATCCAGGATGACATCCTCGACGGCCTCGCGGCCGTACTGGCGCAGGGTGAAGTCGATGCCAGTCGCGTCTGTTCGTATGGCGCCAGCTTCGGCGCGTATGCGGCCATGATGCTGCCTGTCCGTGCGCCTGGCGCCTTCAAATGCGCGATTGGCTATGCCGGCGCGTATGAACTGAAGCTGCTGCAGGACGCCCCCATGACGCGCCGCCTCAAGTATGTGCGGCGCGAGTTCCAGGACTATCTGGGCGAGGATACACGCGAACTCGATGCCATTTCACCGAGCCAGCAAGCGCAGCGGATCAAGGTGCCGGTGTTGCTCATCCATGGCGACAAGGATGAGACCACGCCGCCCGTGCAGGCCGAGCTGATGCGCAAGGCGCTGATTGCCGCCAATAACGCGCCCGAATGGATGATGGTGGAAGACGAGGGGCATGGCTTTTACAAGACGCGCAACGCCACCGCGATGTATCGGAAACTGGAAGCATTCCTGCACCAGCATATTGGCAGGCCTTAACGCTGCAGGACTGCCGCAGCCCCCGCCATCCAGCCGTCAACCTGCTTCAAGCGCTGCGCGAGTGGACCGTTGACCAGCAGGTAGGCGATGCCGCGCGCGTCCAGCTCGTCGAGCAGATAGCGGTAGATCAGCTGGCGCACGACTTCCGATTCGCGCTGCAAACCGTCTGGCGTCCAGGGGCTGTCGGGGGCAGTCACGATGGTCGCGTGGTATTGATGGCCGGCGGCCAGCGCCGCCAGTTGCGCATCGGCGCCATTGAAATAATGGCGGCTGTAGACCAGCGTCATCAAGGGCGTCGTGTCGCAGAACAGGAAGTGACGGGCTTGCGCGGCGGCCGCGTCTTCGCGTTCAACTTGCGTACGCGCAATCCCATACTGGTCTTCCGCCACAGGCACCCTGCCCTGCGTGGCGACGAACTCACGTAAATACTCGGGCACCCAGACGGTGCCGTAGCGCTCGGCCAGGGCCGCCGCCAGGGTCGACTTGCCCGACGATTCCGCGCCCAGGATGGCCACGCGCACGCAGCGGCCCGTCACTTGAGGACCATCGCGCCGGGCGCGGCCGGGGCCGACTTCTTCCACGCCAGCAAGCCGATAACGGCCATCACCACGAAGAAGGCGTACAGTACGGCCGTCAGGGTCAGGCCCTTGTGCACATACAGCCACACATACAGCACGTCGACGATGATCCAGGCGATCCAGTTTTCCAGTTTCTTGCGCGACAACAGGAATTGCCCCACCAGGCTGCCTGCCGTGAGGAAACCATCCGCATGGGGCACGTCCGTGTCCGTCGTCGTCAGCAGCCAGGCGATGAGCAGGAAACCGGCCAGCCAGCCCGCGGCGCAGGCCAGCCAGCCGCGGCCATCGAGGCGCGTGACGGGCAGGGTCTTGCCGCCGCTGGCCGGATGCAGCCACTGGTACCAGCCCCAGAACGAGACGCTGATGAACAACAGCTGCAGGGCCATGTCGCCATACAGGCGCGACTCGAAAAACACGAATCCGTAGGCGGCCGAGGAAATGATGGCGAACAGCCACGCCCAGTGATTCTGGCGGATGTTCAGCGCAACGGTTGTCAGTGCCAGGACAAAGGAAATCAGTTCAAGCGGCGTGGTGGCAAAACCCAGCAGGAGAAGCGTATCGTTCATGGGAATCGTGATGAGGCTGGTGGTGCAGTATGCAATACCGGCCATGAATAAGCAAGATTGCCCTTGCCGTCCGCCCCCTCCCCGCCTCAGGCGAAGCCTGCCCTGGCGGCGCGCGCCAGCGAATGCCGCACGATCAGCTTGTGAAACGGGCGGATCAGCAGGATGTAGGCGCGTCCCACCCAGTTGTGGCAATGCACGACGCTGGAAACGGTGACGTTGCCATGCCGACCCTCGTCGCGGTTGCGCAGCACGGACAGGCGGAAATCGAGATGGCTGTCGTCCTCGCCCAGGATGATCTCGTCGTCGCTGACGGCATAGATGCGGAAGATGCCGATGCGCTTGCCGGGCCGCGCTTCCATCTGTTTTGCCGTCCGGATGCCGAAACGCGCCACGATGGCGTCGCGCAGCACCATCAGCTTGCGCGCCCAGCCCGGCTGCCTGCCCAACAGCTGGCGCGCCAGGCTCTGCATGTCCATCTGGCGCGCCTGCGCCGTCGGCAAGTCGACGGCGTACGCATCGGCCAGGTTGCTGCCGGGATACAAGGGGGCGATGCTGGCGCCGGGCGGCAAGTCCACGGTGCGGACGGCAATGTTCATCTCATGCATGTGCTCTCCATGTTTTCAGTGATAACATGCCCATCATACACGACAATGTGAACAGCGATAACATAGAATGACAACAACGAGCACCTATCATCACGGCAACTTGCGCGACACCCTGGTCGCCACCGTCATCGCGCAACTGGCGCAGCAGCACGACGCCGCCCTGTCGCTGCGCGAACTGGCGCGCACGGTGGGCGTCTCGGCCGCCGCCGTGTACCGCCACTTCCCCAGCAAGGAAGCCCTGCTGGCCGAGGTGGCGGCGGCCGGCTTCGCCAGCCTGATACAGAAATGGGAAACGCAGCTGCCGCCGCCGGGCAGCCTGGCCGCCGAACAGCGCTTTCAATTGCTGGGCCAGCAATACATCGAATTCGCCCTGGCCGCGCCCGCCCACTACCGGCTGATGTTCGAACACCAGGACGTGCGCCAGTTCCCCGCCCTGCAGGAAGCGGCGCAAGCGTGCTTTCAATATGTGCTGCAGACGGCGGGCGCGGCCGTGCGCGAAGCGGGCCTCGATCCCCGCTGGGACAAGGCCGCCGCCAGCGCCGGCTGGTCGCTGGGCCACGGCTACGTGATGCTGCTGTTGAGCGGCCGCCTGGCCATGGCGGACGGCGGCGACGCGCTGTCGCCGGCCATGGTGCCGCGCTTCTTCCAGTTGCCGGTGGAGGCGCTGTGGCAGGCCGATGAAAAACAGTGATGGCTGTACAGATGAACAGACATCGCAAGATGAGTCCCCCCTACTTGATACATTGTTGATTTATGCAGGATATTTCAATCGACACGCTCTCCGTGATCGCCAGGCAATGCATTGCCGTCACGTGCCTGCAACGTTTTTGCCGGCGCTTTGATATGGATCATCCCGCCCTGGCCGCGTTCGCCGCTCACGTGTGGAAAGTGGCGCAACTCGCGCCTGGAGGGTTTGCAGCCTGGGAACGGGGCTTTGCATCCCTGGCCGTGACGGGCATGGGCGATCCCTGGCCGGAAGACGTGCGCGCGGCACTGCCCGGGCACCTGCTGGGCACGCTGGAAGCACTGGTGCAGCATGTGCTGGAAACGAGCGCCTGCACCTGGCATGGCGATGACCTTGCGGCAAGCAGGCGCCAGCTGGAAGCCGTCTTTGCCATCTGCGTCCGGCATGACGTGGCGCTACCGCAGTTTGGGCACTATGCGCAGCACGATGCGGCGCTGCGCGGCAGCTGGGGGCCGGCGCTCACGGACGGGGAAGTGAAGGCCTGGCAAGCCCTGATATAACGTTCACGCCAGAAGGTCTTGGCGCACCTGTTCGAGCAGGCGCTCCTCTTCATCCGTATCGGCATCGATTTGCGTGACCACGGTCCAGAACGGCGCGCACGTCTTGATCTGCTCGAAGGCATGGCTCGTTTCCAGCCGCACCATGGTTTTCCTGAGGCTGTGCAGATAGCCTTCCTCGATGGCGCAGAGCAGCTCGTCATCGGCGGCGTCGATCAGCTCGCTTAAAGCATCTTCGATCCTTGCATGCCCCTCCTCCCACAATTGCCCGATTTCCGGCACGTCGGCTTCCATGCACTCGTTCGACCAATCAGGAGGATAGTAATCGCGCGCCCTGTTACCGGGATCGGTATCAAAGCTCAGCGAAATGGAAGGGAACGATACGGCGTTGAAGGCAAAGGCTGAAAATGCCTGATCCTTGAAAGCGGACGCGCCCAGCAGCGCCAGCGATGCGCTGGCCAGCCTGAACCAGGTTGCCTCGACGTCGTAGGCTGTTTCAAACGCGTGCCAATCCGGCGGCAAATCGGGAGTCTGGGGCATGGGAACCTGTCGAAAAAGAATAGCGGTGGATAGTGCGCGGAATTATACGTGGCGCAGGCAATGCGGCAGGTCGTGGCGCGTGAACAGTGCGGGGCCATGCCGGAACCGCAAACCGGCGGGACGCAGCGCATAGTCGTCGGCCAGGAAATATGGTTTTTGTAACAGCGCGGCGGCGCTTGGCTGCGGGATGGGTGGCGGCGGACGGACGCCCATTGCCGCGTCAAGCAGGCTTTTTCGTTGACCATCCCAAGGCGGCAGATCAGCCGGTGGCAATGGCAGGACTTTATCGAGGTTGGGAAAACGGCGATTGGGGTTGAAGCCGAGGGCACGACTAAGTACGCCGTAACGTTCCGCTCGCGCCTTATCAATATACGGAACCAGCATATTTGCGAGATCAAATGGATCTCCGAATTCAATCTTGAGTTTGTTTGCGCATTTCTCGCAGCCCAGCCTTACTCCGGTATGTAATACTTGCAACGCACGTTCTTTGGTTTCAGTTGTTCTTTCCCCATCAGACGTGCCGTCAGGCGTTCTTACTACAACATATAAATAAGATAAATCATATGCGGATGGGCCATATCCCTGCCCCAGCGCGCATTCCATCATCTTGATTGCCACAGGAATGTTCCCCCACATTTCAGCACCTGGATAATCCTTCCCCGCAGTGAGTTTTTCTCCTAAAAAACCCAGCGCTTGCGGGTTACCCATCTGCGCAGCCTTTTGCCAAAAGGCATAAGCACGAGTGATGTCGCCGTTGACTCCGGTGCTATTCGCAAAATACGTCCCCATCCTGTCATAGGCGGCCGGTATGCCGAGCCGCATCGCCTTTTCCACCAGTTGCACCGCTTCTTCCTCACCATATAGAGGATCGCGTCCTTCCACATACAGGCTGGCCAGATTGAGCATCGCCTTCCAGTGCAACCGCTCTGCCGCTTGACGCGTCAGATCAACGATTTTTTTGTAATCGCGGTCTTCCACGGCAATTTCGGGATCTTCCATGGCGCGCGCTTCAAGGAACCAGTCCTCGGCTTGCGCATCAATGGGCGGTACCTTGCTCGCCTCGGTTTCGCAAATGAAGTCGGGAACATGCGGATTGAAGAGCGGCAGGCTCTGGTTACGTGGCAAGACTTTGTCGTCTGGCATTTTGCAGGCAAGCAGGCAGCACAAGACAATCAGCGACGCAAAGCGTCCTCTCGCGGCAGCCATGCTGGATTGATTGCTATCCATTGCCTTATCCAAGAGCAGGAAGGGACGCATCCATCAAATGCCACGTCACCTCGTCGTCAGGCAAGTCCAGCAGCCAGTCGCGGCGTGGTCGCGGGAATGGCGCGCCCTGGTTCAGCCACGCCTGGCGCCAGTACTGGTTGACGATGGCCTGCAGCGGATGGTCGGCAGCCACCCACGGTTGCCAGACGCCGCTGACCGGACAGACCTGGTCGCAAGCGCAGCTCAACAAAGGCTCGGGCCGCGCCACCTCGCGCAGCAAACCGCGCGCCGCGCGCGGCTCCACGGCGCCATGGTTGTGCCGTATCGTCAGGCACGGCTCCCACGTCACAGAGCCATAACGGCTCTTGCCAGCGGCATCGAGCACGCTGAAATGGCGGAACGCTTCGCCTTCACTGAACAGCCGGGCCGGCTCCGTCAAACCCTGCCCACCGGCGGGTTGCCAGTATGCGGAAAACGGCGCAGTCGGTGCGTCGCTGTGCAAGCCGGTGAGACGCAGCGCATAATCGGCGGCCAGGAAGTACGGTTTTTGTAATAGCGCGGCGGCGCTTGGCTGCGGAGTGGCTGGCGGCGGACGGACGTCCATGGCGGCGTCAAGCAGGCTCTTTCGTTGACCATCCCACGGCGGCAGATCGGCCGGTGGCAATGGCAGGATTTTATCGAGGTTGGGAAAGCGGCGATTGGGGTTGAAGCCGAGGGCACGACTAAGTACGCCGTAACGTTCCGCTCGCGCCTTATCAATATACGGAACCAGCATATTTGCGAGATCAAACGGATCGCCGAATTCAATCGTGAGTTTGTTTGCGCATTTCTCGCAGCCGAATGCTACGCCCTCATGTAGAACTTTAAGAGCAAGTGCTTTAGTTTCTGGCGTACGCGGTCCGCTAACTCTCCCTGTGGCCATTCTCGGGGAGGCATACATGTAAGATAAATTATATGCAACTGGTCCGTACCCTTGGGAAAATGCACATTCCATCATTTTTATTGCAACAGGAATATTAGCCCAATACCCTCCGCCTTCATTTGCAGGACCTACATTTAGTTTATCTGACAAAAAATCCATCGCTTGGGGATTACCCATTTGCGCCGCCTTTTGCCAAAAGGCATAAGCGCGAGTGCTGTCGCCGTCAACGCCGGTGCCATTCGCATAATACGTTCCCATCCGGTCATAGGCCGCCGGTATACCCAGCCGCATCGCCTTTTCCACCAGTTGCACCGCTTCTTCCTCACCATATAAAGGATCGCGTCCTTCCACATACAGGCTGGCCAGGTTAAGCATCGCCTTCCAGTGCGAACGCTGCGCCGCTTGACGCGTCAGATCGACGATTTTTTTGTAATCGCGGTCTTCCACGAAAATTTCAGGATCTTCCAAGGCGCGCGCTTCGAGGAACCAGTCCTCGGCTTGCGCATCGATGGGCGGCACCTTGCTCGCCTCGATTTCGCAAATGAAGTCGGGAACATGCGGATTGAAGAGCGGTAGGCTTTGGTTACGCGGCAGGACTTCTTTCGTGTCGTTTGACATTTTGCAGGCACCTAAAATGAAAATCAGGAAAACTGCCAAGATAAAAAAAGGCAGGGGAAGAGGGAAATTTTTATACTTTTTCATGCTCATCCCAAACGTATCGTGGAACTGCGTCTATCTTCCAAGGGGAGCAAGAAGCCGGTCATTTTCTTGTGGTCCGCACTTGCAGAATCAGATTTTTTCCTGCCACGGTTTTCTCCCATCAACTCCACCCACTTCCGATAAGCAGCTATAATTTCCGCCTTCGTCCCCGCCCCGCCATCAACCAATCCCCCGCTATGCATGCGCCACACCCGCTTGCGCAAATCGCGGGCCACGCGGTGATCGTCGGTGGCGATATTGATCTCGCTGTCGACGGCCATGCTGCGCTGGTTCAGGTTGGCGCTGCCCAGCGTCATGAACGCGTCGTCGACCAGCATCAATTTGGAATGGATGTAGATTTCACGGTAGCGCCAGCGGTCCTTGTCAAACGCGCTGACGTTGAGCATGGCCACCGACACCTTCAGCCCGAATTCGCTTTCGAGCGTCATCGCGCCGGGTTTGTTGATGCCGTTGGCATGCTGCACCACGTCGGGCAACTTGACTTCCGCCTCGGTGGAAATGCCGAATCCGGCCCTGACACGCCGGGTTTTCGGTCGCTTGTTGTAGTCGTCGATCATGGTGTTTTGCCCCGTCATGCCAGCGTGCTGCCCCAGTGCCGCCAGCGTGTCGTGGGTGCGCGGCACCATCTGCGCGCGCTCCGGCACGGGAATGACGATGAACACGTGCATGACCGGCATATCTTCAAGGCTCTTGCCCGCCTTGACACTGCCGGCCTTCCAGGCGGCGACCACCTTCTTGCGCTCGGCCAGCAAGTGCCGGGCCCATTCTTCATACTGGAAATACTGGTTTTCCACGTACAGGTAGCCGGCCGCCAGGCTGGCCTGGGTCACGGCGCGAAAATAGGTTTCCTTGATCGTCTTGTCTTGCTCCTCGGGCTGCGTCAGAACGATCTGCACGGTGGAGTCGCTTGGTCCGGCCTTATCCAACAGCCGCGCCGGTGGGCTGCCACATGGCAACTCCCGGCTAACACAGTCGGTGGAAGCCGAACGCGTGCGGTCGTCGATCGCGCGGTCCCATGCCTTCACGAAATTGTTGTAGAGCGCGATCAGCGCCTTGCCGCCGTCGATGCGGCAGGCGTAATCCTGATAGGGCTTCAAGGTGGCGAAGCCGCCGTCCTCGGCCACTCCCTGCACACACTCGCGCCGCTCGTTGACGCCGCCCTGTTCGCGGCGCGTATCGTCGAGCAGATGGGCCGTCGTGTCCCAATAATCGGTCACCGAGTTCAGGCCCATCACGTAACCGACGGCCTTGGCGCCCTCTTCGTGATCGAAATCGATCAGGACCGGCTTCTGGTGGTGCGTGCCCAGGTATTGCATGCCGGGCTTTTCAATTTCCCCCATCGTCAAGCCGTGCGGCTGGCTTATTTCGGTCGCGATACTCTTGCTGATCGCGGTGCTGTCGCCGTGCCGCAAACGAATCTCCAGGCCGCCAAACAGGCCCTTGAACGCGGCCGCATACCAGCTGTGACAATATTCTTGACGCGCCATCATCGGCATATCCTCGGTCCGGACGTACTCGCCCCAATAACCATTGCCTGCAACCGGTTTCTTTTTTTGGACCGCATCGTGCAACATCGCCAGGCTGGCTTTGGCGCTGATGTCATCAAAGCGTTGTCCATCGGTTTTCCATGATGAGGTGCCGTGCGAATAGCCCGGCATATTGCGCACCATCGGCGAACCGATCCGGTCATGCCAGACCAGCAGGCGTACCCTGACGTGCCGCCGTGCGGCGGCGATCAGCAAATCACCAAAGGTTTCGCCACGCGGCCAGGTGGCGCTGCTGCCGCGCACCAGTTCCATGCCCGGATCGAAACCCCAGCAGCACAGGTCGATCGAATGTTTAGCCTTGGCGATCTCGCCGGCGATGTCGGCGAACCCTTCCTGTCCGCAAATGAACAGTGTCAGCTTGCTGTTATGCGTAATCGGATGAGTGGCCTTGCCCTTCAGGTTGCGGTTTTCCAGCAGCCACTGGAGCGAACTGGTCGCAGTCCGTCCGACTTCGTCGATATGGGTGGTTTCGATGCGGCCGCTCGATTCCGGCATGGCGCTCTCCAGTCAGTGTCGTGCATCATTGAACCCCGCGGCCGTCGGCCGTGTCGTCGAACGCGCGCCAACCGCGGTTCGACAGCTTGTGTTCGCCGTCCGGCGCCGCGTCCGGGTCAAAGCGTGCGCTCGCTTGCAATGAAAACTCTTCGCCATTGCCAAGGACGACACGGTAGCGCGGCGTGCCATCCTGATGCGCGATCAGGATGCGGCCGAATTCGTCGGTCAGGCCTTGCTCGACTTCGGCTTCCCCGTTGTACAGCGTGTACGGCACCTGCGCGTATTGCCCGCCATCCGCATGGGCCTGTATCGTATGCTGCAACTGCCCCGCTGCCGGCGCGATGGGCGGCTCCTGCTCCGGTTGCGGCCGGTTCTTGGGGGCCAAGGTTTCCAGGTTTCCATGGAACAGCGTCGGCGACGCGGTAAAAAACTGGACCTTGTCGCTAATTTCAAGCATGCAGGCGCACGCCTTTGCGGCCGCGAATATTCACCCAGTCCGTCTGACTGATCAATTCCAGCACCTTGTTGGCGACGATATCGACCGCATCGGTTTGCGCCGCGATCTGCACCGGGCCAGCTGCGGCGATCAGTTTCATGCCAGCCTTGTGGACGAACAGGCGGAACGCTGCGCCGATGCTGGCGAACAGGCCGCCGCCGGCCGCCAGCGACAGGTCGCGCCCGGACGTCAGCGCAGTGTGCTCGGCGCTGGCGATGTGCGTCGATTGCGCGGTCGTCGTTTCGATACCGGCCGGACTGGCCAGCACCAGATGCGGCTTGGATAGTTCGGGAAATGCGCTTTCGCCACTGCCGGCACCACCCTTGATCCCGGCATGCTGGGCATTGAGCACATCGGCGGCGGCACCCTGCTGGGCGGCGCTTTCTTGCGCGCCGTAATGCTGCGCCAGGGCGGCAAGCGCCTTGTGCCGCTCAGCAGCCTCGGCCAACCGGCGCAAGGTTTCATCCATGCTCTTGATATGCGAGGCGGCGCCAGGGCGCGCTTCGGTGGTCAGCAACATGCCGCGCCCGGCCCGCGCCACGCCCCAGGCGTCTGACGCCAGTTCCCAGCCCTCGCCACGCGCATCCTTGCGCCCGCCGGCGTCTTCGATGCGGCTGATGCAGCCGAGCGACAATTGGCTGTGCTGATGATCGCTTTTCAGTTGCGCCTGGATGCGCTGGTGCGTGTCGTCGAACACCAGCTGGTTGCCGCGCACGCCGCAGCCGCCGCCAGGCATCAGCTCGGCGCTGCGCCAGCCGCCCAGCATGCGTTGCCCCGGCAAATTCCACGGCGGCGCATGGTTGCCGTTGTACACAGCACCGACGATGACGGGACGGTCGATATTGCCGTCGAGAAACTGGATCAGCACTTCCTGGCCGATGCGCAGCAGCGCGATCTGGCCAAACGCCTGGCCCGCCCATGGCGTCATGACCCGGATCCATGGCGAACTGCCCGCGTCGAACTTGCCCAGCCGGTCCCAGTGAAATTGCACCTTCACCCGGCCCAGCCCGTCGGTATGGATGGTTTCGCCTGCCGGCCCGGTGACGATCGCCGTCTGCACGCCCGGCAAGGCGCAAGGTGTGCTGTTGAACTGCCGCCCCGGATACCAGCGGATGCTCTTGCGGATGCAGTTAAACCGGTTTTCATAATGCGACTTCGCGCCCGTGCCTGCCTGGTAATTGTTGCTGGCGACGTGATCGACCGACAGGATCAGGTATTCGCGCGCGCCGATGTCCGGGCGCGCCGCCTCACCTCTGGCCGGCATGGATTGCTGGGCGCTGAAGTGTCCGCCCAGCGTGAAACTGCGCCCGGCCTGGGCGCAGCGGTGATTGCCGCCCGCTTCGAAGTATTGCGCCTGGCAGTTCTGCTCCTGCAGGCGGCGTTGCGCCAGCGCTTCGCCGTCGCCCATGCCGGCATAGCCATAGCCGGTGTTTTGATACAGTTCATGGGCAAACACGTCGCCCTGCTGGTGCAGCGCATAGCCGCTGGCGCGGCTGGCATACGGATGCTTGTAGTTGAAGCTGGCCAGCGTGAGCGAGCCTGAGGCGATCTTGCGTATTGCCTGCCAATCGCGTATGCCGTCGCGCTCCAGCGAGCCGGCGCCGCTGCAAAACACCATCTCGTCGGCTTCGCTGGCATGGCCGTCGCCTGGATCGATGCTGTCGCTCAGCCAGGTATTGTCGCCCAGACAGAGCGTATGGCCGTCGGCGCGATGTTCATACCAGTAATGAATACCCTGGTCTTCCCAGCGCCGGTGCAGATGGTTGTAATCGGTTTCATTATGCTGGTTGGCGCAGCTTAATATCGCTTTTTCCTCATGCAGCCGGTTTTGCCAGTCGCGCTGCAAATAATGATTGAAGGTCGTTTCACTGATGTCGATGACCGTGCGTTCGTGGAACGAAACGTTGTCCATGCGCAGCCTGGACAACGCCAGCCAGGGTTGCAGCACCATCTGGTAGAAGGCGAAACCGCCATCGCTGCGCAACAGGCGAAATTCGCCGACGTAACCATTAAAATAGCGCAAGCTGCCGTCATCGCGCACCATCGAAATCGTGACCATGCGTCCCATCATCGCCGTCAGGGGAACGTGGAGATTGTCGGACAGCACTTCGACGTCGAAGCGGAAGTCGCGTGACATTTCCTCGTGTGCCCGCAAGCTGTTGACCAGCAGCGCGGTGTCGGGCGGACCGTCCTCGCGCGGAAAATCCATGCGCAGCAAGCGGCTGTCCTGAACTTGTCTGCCCGCGCCGAAAAGGCGCGCAAGATCGGCTGCCAGCTCGCCATCATCCATATTGCCTCCATCGCATAGTTTCCCTGGTCCATGCTAACCATGGCGGACGCTGGCATATTGATGGAACTCAAATCAGTTGGCCATACGCAAAAAAGCCGCATCGGCCCCGGGGCGGATGCGGCTTTGCGCTAATGCAAGCTGAAGCTTACTTGTTGGCAGTTTTCACAGACTTGGGATACTTGATCGTCATTTCCTGCAGCAAATTATCCGCGTGGTCCACTTCCTTCATCACCCACAGCATGTAGCGGATGTCGAGGTGGATGGCGCGCGTGATGGCCGTGTCGAAGTACCAGTCCTTGGTGATCGATTCATACGTCGAATCGAAGTTCAGGCCGATCAGCTCGCCACGCTTGTTCATCACGGCCGAGCCGGAATTGCCGCCCGTGGTGTCCGCGCTGGTGAGGAAGTTGACGGGCACCGTGCCCAGGGCCGGGTCGCGGAACTGGCCGTAGCGCTTTTGCTTGACGGCGTCGATCAAGCCTTGCGGCGCTTCGAACGGGGCCTTGCCCGTGACTTTCTCGACGATGCCTTCCACGGTCGTGAACGGCCCCTTGGTGATGCCGTCGCGCGGCGAATACGGCGCGACCGTGCCGTAGGTCACGCGCAGGGTCGAGTTGGCGTCAGGATACACCGGCTTGCCTTGCGATTTCTTCCAGGCGATCACGGCTTGCATGTATTGCGGAATCACGCGTTCCAGGTTACCGTCGATTTCCTTGCGGCGCTCTTCCAGCGCCAGTTCCACGGGCTGCAGCTTGACGGCCAGCTGCATGAAGGCGTCGTCGGACTGGGCCACGGCAGCCTGGTCCTTTTCCAGCCAGGCCAGGCGCTTGGCCGTGTCAGCCAGTTGCGTCTGCTGGTACAGGGCCGCCACGGCGCCTGGGGCCGGCAGCAGCGCGTCCAGGCCTTGCGGGTGGCTCTTCGCCGCCAGCTGGGCATAACGCTTCAGGCCGGCTTCAAAACGCGCCTGGTCGACCTTGTTGACATACGACTGTTCCAGGCGCGTCAGACGGGCCTTGATGAAGGCCAGGTCGCGCTGCTGGAAGCCCGATTCGCGCTCGGCGTCCGGCTTCTGGCGCTCTTGCGACAGGCGGTAGACGGTGCGCGCGCTTTTCAGCAGATCGCTGTTGGTGGCCACCGTCCAGGCGAACTCTTCTTCGCTGAGGGCCATGTCGCTGGCGATCGCCGCGTCCAGTTCGGCCAGCAGGGTCGCCGACACGTTCGGCTGCTTGGCGTACCAGGCGCGGAACTCGGCGTCCTGTCCATCCTTGATGGCGGCGATGTCCTTGCGGGCGAAACCGTCGAGCAAGCCCTGGGTTTTCTTCAGCACGTTGTTGATGCTTTTCACCACGCTGGCGTAGCGCACGGCGGAGGCGGCATCGCCCTGCGTGGCGTCGGCCATCACGGCCAGGTCAGCTTGCAGTTCGGATACTTTCAGGGGGAAGGCCGTATCGCGCGCGAAGCGGATTTCCGCCGGCAGCTTGTAGCGGCTGGTGCGGCCGGGGTAACCCGCCAGCAAGATGCCGTCGCCGGCCTTCAAGCCTTCGGCCGAGACCACCAGGAAGTCCTTCGACTTGTACGGCACGTTGTCGGGCGACGGGTCGGCCGGACGGCCATCCTTGCCCACGTAGGCGCGCAGGAACGAGTAATCGCCCGTGTGGCGCGGCCATTCGTAGTTGTCGGTGTCGCCGCCGAAGTTGCCGATCTTGTCCGATGGCGCGTACACGAGGCGCACGTCGCGTATCATCATCTGGCGGATGCGGTAGTACTCGAGGCCGCGGTGGAAGGCTGGCACGGAGCAGCGGTACATCTTGTCCGTTTCGCATTCGGCGATCAGGTCCTTGATGCGCTTTTCCACGGCTTCGTGGCGCGCGCGGCCGCTCATGTCGGCCGTCAAGCCTTTCAGCACGCGCTCGCTGACGTTTTCCACCTTGTCCGTCACATACACCAGGCTGTTCGGACCGCCCGGCAGCTCGCCAGCGCGCGTCTTGGCCAGGAAGCCGTTGGTGATGTAATTGTGTTCCGGCGTGGAATTGCGCTGCACGGCGCCATACGCGCAGTGATGGTTCGTCACCACCAGGCCCGCGTCGGAGACGAAAGCGGCCGAGCAGCCGCCCAGCGACACGATGGCGCTCATCGGGTGCTTGCTCAGGTCGGCGAGTTTTTCTGCAGGAATGTCGATGCCGACCCGTTTGAGTTCGGCTTTCAGCTGTGGCAGCTGGTGTGGTTGCCACTGCCCTTCGTCGGCGTGTGCGCCGGCGAACGCGCCCAGTAAGGCGACTGGTAAAACGATTGTTTTGAACAAGATATGCCCCTCCATGAATAGCAGGCGAAAGTATAGCCTGTCCAAGGGGCCTGGGTCGGCAAAAATTGACCCATTGCAATTTCTGTATCAGGCGGACGGACGCCCCACGCCGTGTAGCGGAATCTGCAATGCCAGCCGGCAGCCGGCACCCGACGCGGGCAAGCCCACCTCGAAATGCCCGCCCAGCGCCGTCACCCGCTCAGCGATGCCGATCAGGCCAAAACACTGTTTCTTGCGCTGCTGCTGCGGCGTGATGCCGATGCCGTTGTCGCTGATGGCCACGTACACGGCGCAGGCATCCGAACTGAGCTCGATCTCGACCTGGCTGGCCTGGGCATGCCGCATGACGTTGCTGAGCGCTTCCTGCACGATGCGGAACAGCACGATCTCGGCCTGGCTGCCGATGGCGGCAAACAGGGCCTCGTCGCGGATCAGCAGGCGGCAGGCGACGCCGCTGCGCTTGCGGAAGTCCCCCACCTGCCATTCGATGGCCGCCTGCAAGCCCAGGTCCAGGGCCATCGGGCGCAGCTCGTTCATGATGCCGCGCACGCTCTTGATGGTGGTGTCTACATTGCTGAGCACGGCGCCGACGCGGCGGTGCAGGCGCGGATGGGAACCCTCGGTGCGCGCGCTGAGCATGGAAATGTCGATGCGCAGCGCCAGCAGGTTTTGCCCCAGCTCATCGTGAATATCGCGCGAAATGCGCTTGCGCTCGTCTTCCTTGGCCGTTTCCAGGTGCAGCGCCAGCTGGCGCAGCTGGGCGTGCGACTGGCGCAAGGCGCTATCCATCAGCTTGCGTTCCGTGATGTCCGTGTGCGCCACCACCACGCGCAGCGGCCCTTCGCCGAGAAAACGGCTGATCCTGGCCTGCGACCAGCGGGGACCTGAGCGCGTGGTAAATTCGTATTCGAGCGCAAATGCGTCGGCGTTGCCGGCAATGACGGAGCGGATGCCCGCGGCCAGCTCGCGTCCGGCGCTGCGCTGCCAGCGCGGGTCCATCTCGCAAAATTCCAGGTAGTTCAGCGGCCGCGGGATTTGCCCGACGAAGGCCAGGCAAGCCTGGTTGGCATGCACGATGCTGCCAGCCTGGTCCAGCACCAGCACGCGGTCCGTCAGCGAATCGATGGTGGCATGAAAGAAACGCTCGGCATCGCGCAAGGCTTCCTGCGCCCGCTCGCGCTGGTGCACTTCCAGCTGCAGGTGCTGGTTGGCCCGCAGCAGTTCGGCCGTGCGGTCGACGACCCGCTGGTCCAGCTCGCGGTGCAGTTCGCGCAGGTCCGCCTCGGCCAGCTTGCGTTCGGTGATATCGGAAAAGACGCCGACAAAATGGCTGATGGCGCCGTCCTGGCTGCGCATGGGCGTGATCGACAGCGATTCGACGAAGCGCTCGCCATTCTTGCGCCGGTTCACCAGCTCGCCATACCAGCTGCCATCCTGGTGCAGGCTGCGCCACATGGCTTCATAAAACTGCGGCAAATGCGTGCCGCCGCCGAGAAAGGACGGGTCGCGTCCGATGGCTTCCTCCGCCTGGTAGCCGGTGATGGTGGTGAAGGCGGGGTTGACGGAAATGATATGGTTGTCGCTGTCCGTCACCAGCACGCCTTCGCGTATGCTGTCGAGAATGACGAAGGCGCGCCGCAAGGCCGATTCGCGCGCGTGCTCGTCGCCCAGGTCCGTCACCAGCATGCGCGCCGTGGCGCTGGCCGCGTCGAAATTGGCCTCGATGCGCACCATGCCCATGCCGCCCGTGCCGCCCGCCTCGGCTTCGAACAGCTGCGCTTCGAGCACCTGGCGCGCACCGCTGTTGAAGACGGCGTCGAGGAAACGCCGGAAGCGGCCCTGTGCATGGGGCGCGACGAATTGCTCGAAGCGCCGGCCCAGCAGCTGGTTCTTGTCGCGCTGCAGCAAGCCGCAAGCGGCCACGTTGACGCGCGTGACGACGCCATCGCACGCCAGCGAAAAATAGCTGACGGGCGCCTGCTCATACAGCTCCGCATAACGGTCGCGGCTGCTTTCAAATTCATTCTTCAGCTGTTCCAGCTCGGCCAGGGCCGCACTCTGCATTTCCAGCTCGATCTGGCTGACCTGCAACTCGTGCAACTGGCGCATCACGTCTTCATTCGACTGCGGCGGCGGCACGGGCTGGCGCTGCTCCGCCGCCAGCTGTTCCGCCTGCTCTCTCAGCCGGGCAGGCACGGCACCGCTGTCGAATGGCTCGCTCATGACACGTGCTCGCCGCTACCGCCGCCTGCCGCGGCGCCGGACTGGATCTGGCGCAGCTGGGCTTCCAGCAGCTTCGATTCCGTGATGTTGATGAAGGTCACCACCACGCCATCGATCACGTTTTCAATCGTGCGGTACGGCATGATGCGCACGTTGTACCAGCGCCCGTTCTTGGTCGGCACCTGGCGCTCGCAAAACACCAGGCTGCGGATGACTTCCAGCGCATCGTCTTCCAGGCCCGGATAATCGAGGTCGTTGACGATGTCGCTGAGCGGACGGCGCAAGTCCGTCTGGATCAGCTTATAGATTTGCGTGGCCGGCGCCGTGAAGCGGCGGATGCGCAGATCGCTGTCGAGGAAGATGGTGGCGATATCGGTGCTGTTGAGCAGGTTCTTCATGTCGCTATTGACGAGCGACAAATCATCGACCTTCGATTGCAGCTCGGCATTGACCGTGTACAACTCTTCGTTCAGCGACTGCATCTCTTCCTTCGAGGTGGTCAATTCCTCGTTCGTCGATTGCAGCTCTTCATTGGTCGACTGCAATTCTTCATTAGCCGATTTCAATTCCTCGCGCGAGGTCTGCATCTCGTCGCGCACGGCCTGGATCTCATTGCGCGCCTGCGCCAGCTGCTGTTCCAGCTCCAGCACCTTGGGGTTCGGCGAACGGCCGCGGCGCGCTTCGGCCACCAGGGGCACGCTGGAAAACGTGACAAAGACCATGCCGCGCAGGGATTCGGGCTGGCTCAGGGCTTCGGCGCTCAGGTCGACGCCCAGCGATTGCCCCAGGTGGTCCTTGACGACCAGGCCCTTCAGGCGGACCACGCTTTCGCTTTGCAGCGCCTGCTTGATCAGGCCGGCCAGCTCGTAGCGCAGGCCTTCGCGCGCCATGGCATGGATATTCCAGTTGGCCTTGCCGGCGGCCGGTTCGAGAAAGGCGCCCGTGCGGCCATTGATGTACAGGATGTCGCCATCCTGGTTCAGCAGCGCGGCGGCTGGCGAATATTTCTGGAGCAATAATTGCTCGACATGGGATTGAATCTTTCCAGTCATGCTGACTTCTCTCGTGTCGCTAGGTGTAGGGGGGGATGCCAACGATACCTTGGTGGGAAAATACGTGGGCAGGCGCTGGCGTGCCAGATTGTCGAGGCGGCGGTACAGCCGGGTCGACGTGGTCAGCGGCGAAAACAGGTCGAAAAAATGACCGGGCGTATCGGCGCTGCCCAGCAGCAAAATCCCATCGCGGTTCAAGGCGTAATGAAACAGGGGAATCAAACGCTGCTGCAGCTTGGCATTGAGATAGATCAACAAGTTGCGGCAGCACAGGATGTCGAGCTTGGTGAACGGCGGGTCCGAAATGATGTTTTGCTGGGCAAAGATGATCGTGTTGCGGATCTCTTTCTTCACATGGTAGCCGTTCTTGTCATTGATAAAGAAGCGCTCCAGCCGTTCCGCGGACACGTCGCTGATGATGCTGTGCGGAAAGCGCCCCTGGCGCGCGCGGTCGATGGCGTCGGCCGACAGGTCGGTGGCAAAGATCTGCAGGCTGTACTTCGACGGCGGATTGCTGCTGGCCACCACTTCATGGAAGACCATGGCCAGCGAATACGCTTCCTCGCCCGTGGAACAGGCGGGCACCCAGGCCTTGAAGGCGCGGCCGTCCGGGTGGGCCGCCAGCATTTGCGGCACCACCACCATCTTCAGGTATTCCCACACCTTCTGGTCGCGGAAAAAGCTCGTCACGCCGATCAGCAATTCCTTGAACAGCAAGTCGATTTCGGCGGGATTGGCGCGCAAATACGGCACGTAGTCTTCCATCGACGTCATCTGGTACAAGCTCATGCGCCGCTCGATGCGGCGCAGCACCGTGTTGATCTTGTAGTCCGTAAAACTGTTGCCCGTGTGCTCGGACAGCAAGGCGACGATTTCCTGCAGCGAGTTGCGTCCATTCGGCTCGTGGCCCGGCAGGCTGAGGAAACTGCTGCGGAACAGATAGGCGATGATCTTGTCCGGCATCTTGTCGGGGAAATCGATGAGGTCCACCACTTCGGCCGCAATCGCGCTTTGCGGCATCATGTCGAACTTGGCCGTATCCGGATACTGGGCCAGGGTCAGGCCGCCCGCCTGCTTGATGGCCTGCAAGCCGCGCGTGCCGTCGCTGCCCATGCCGGAAAAGATCACGCCCACGGCCAGTTCGCCCAGCTCGGCGGCCAGGCTCTCGAAAAAGGCATTGATGGGCAGGCGGTGCCCGCGCAGCTGCACCGGCTCGCTGAGCACGAAACGGCCCTTCGACAGTCCCAGGTCCGCATTCGACGGAATCACATAGATATGGTTCGGGCGCAACTCCGCCTGGTGCGTGATTTCCGTGACGGGAATGCTGGTGGCGCGCTGCAGCAATTCGGGCAGCATGGCCTTTTGCGTGGGATCAAGGTGCTGGATCACCACATAGGCAATCCCGCTTTCCTGCGGCACGTTCGCCAGGAAAGCGACGATGGGATCGAGCCCGCCGGCGGAAGCGCCAATGGCCACCACGGGAAAGACGATGGTGGCCACTTCGGGGACGGAAGCATTGCTGTGTTTACTGCGTGTCATCGTCGGCAAGATAGCAGCCACGGCCAAAGCGTCAGGCTGGGAATTGATAATCTTGCATTCTAGCACTCAAGATGGACAGGAAAACACGAATTTGGCGCAGGGCTTTTCCCTGCGCCAGGCTGCCCCCTAGCCGTCCCCCTTACTGCGCCTGCGGCGCGTGCCAGCCGCCGCCCAGCGACTGGATCAGGGCCACGGCCGTCGTCTGGCGGTCCGCCTGGGCCTGCACCAGCGAACGGCGCGCCGACAGGGCCGTCACCTGCGCCGTCACCACGTCCGTGTAGCCGACCTGGCCCGCGTTGTAGCGGTTCAGCATCTGCTGTTCGACCTGGTCGGCGGCCGACGACGCCTGCTGGCGCAAGGCCAGCTGCTCGGCCAGCGCGCGCGTGGCCGACAACTGGTCTTCCACGGCGCCAAAGGCACTCAATACCGTCTGGCGGTAGCGCGCCACGGCCGCCTCATGCCCCGCCTTGGCCGCGTCCACGCTGGCCGTGGTGGCGCCCGCGTTGAACAGCGTTTGCGCGGCCGACACGCCCAGCGACCACAGGCTCGACGATGCATTGAACAGGTCGCCCACCTTGCTGGCGCCGGAACCGTACGATCCCGTCAGGTTCAGGCTCGGGTAATACGCGGAACGGGCGATGCCGATCTGCTCGTTGGCCACGGCCACCCGGCGCTCGGCGGCGGCGATGTCGGGACGGCGCTGCAGCAGGGTCGACGGCACGCCCAGCGGCACCTCGGGCACGGTCAGCGTCCACGGCGCCACGGCCAGGCTGAAGTCGGACGGGGCGCGGCCCAACAGGATGGCGATCGCGTGTTCCAGCTGCGCGCGGGCGCGCGTCTGGCTCGACAGGTCGATCTGCGCATTGGCCAGCTGCGTCTGCGCCTGCAGCAGGTCGGACTTGGCGGCGATGCCCGAGTTAAAACGGTTGCCGGTGATTTCCAACACGCGCTTGTAGCCATCGATGGTGGCGTTCAGCAGCGCGATCTGCGCATCGCTCTGGCGCAGCGAAAAATAATTGGTGGCCAGCTCGCCCTGCGCCGACAGGCGCGCGGCGGCCAGGTCCGCCGCGCTGGCGGCCGCGCTGGCGTCGGCCCCCGTCACGCCGGCGCGCAGCTTGCCCCACACGTCCGGTTCCCACGAGGCGCCGATGGCGGCCTTGAAGTTGTTGTTCGTCTGCTGCTCGCCCCCGCCGCCCGAACGGGCGCCGCTGCCCGTCAGGTTCACCGTGGGGAACAGCGAGGCGCGCTGTTCGCGCACCAGCGCGCGCGCCTGCTCGTACGACGCGATGGCGGCCGCCACGTTCTGGTTCGATATGTCGATGCCTTCGGCCAGCTGGTTCAGCTGCGCGTCGCCGAACAGGGTCCACCACGGGCCCCGCTCCAGGGTGTCGGCCGGCGCGGCAGGCTGCCAGCCGGCCGCCTCCTTGAACGTTTGCGGCGCGGCGGCCGTCGGCGTTTCATACGCGGGGCTGACGGCGCAGCCGGCCAGCAGGACGGCAGCAGCCACGGCCAGCAGACGGCGTGCGGGAACGGCGGAGGAAATAGGTTTTACTTGCTTCATGATTGTGTGCTCGGGTTATCTGGCCCAGGAATGCGGCTCAATTGCTGCTCGTCGGCGCTGCGCGTGCGCAGCTTGTCGAGCAGGATGTAGACCACCGGGGTGGTCAGCAATGTGAGTAACTGGCTGGCAATCAGGCCGCCGATGATGGCGACCCCCAAGGGCTGGCGTAGCTCTGACCCCTCGCCGAAACCGATCGCCAGCGGCAAGGCGCCAAGCGCCGCCGCCAGGGTGGTCATCAGAATGGGGCGGAAACGCAGCAAACATGCCTCGCGCACCGCTTCCACCGCTGTCAGTCCGCGCGAACGCTCGGCCTCCAGCGCGAAGTCGATGATCAATATAGCATTTTTCTTGACGATACCGATCAACAGGAACACGCCGATCAGGGCGATGATGGAAAACTCCATGCGGAACAGCAGCAGCGCCAGCACGGCGCCCACCCCCGCCGAGGGCAAGGTCGACAGCACGGTGACGGGATGGATCAGGCTTTCGTACAGGATGCCCAGCACGATGTAGATCACCACGATGGCCGCCAGGATCAAGAGCGGCTGCTCCTTGTTGCTGTCCTGCGCGCTCTTCGCCGAACCCTGGAAGCTGCCGCGCACGTTGACCGGCATGCCGATTTCCGACTCCGCCTGGGCCACGGCGGCCTGCCCGTCGCTGAGCGGATAGCCATCGGCCAGGTTGAACGACACGGTGGTGGCCAGCTCGCCGCCCTGGTGGTTGATCGAGGTCGCCGTCGAGCTTTCCGCAAAGCTGCTGAACGACGACAGCGGCACCATGTGCGCCAGGGTCGTCGACAGGGCCGAGCCGCTGGACGGGTCGCGCGCCGCCGTCGTGTTGGACGCTGTCGCGGCAACGCTGGTGGTGGCCGTCGCCGTCGTGCTGGTGGCCGCGACGGCCGCCGCATTCGACGCCGGCACATACACGGAGCGCAGGGCTTCCGGGCTTTGCGCATAGCGGGGCGCCACTTCCATGATCACGTGGTACTGGTTCAGCTCATCGTAGATGGTCGCCACCTGGCGCTGGCCGAAGCTGTTGTACAGCGCATTGTCGATATCCTTCACTTGCACGCCCAGCTGCGTGGCGCGGTCCTTGTCGATGGAAACAAAGGTTTCCACGCCGTTTTCCGCCTGGTCCGTGTCGACGTCGATCAGGGCCGGCTGCATCTTCATCTGGTCGGCCAGTTTCGCCGCCCATTTCTTCAGGTCCGCCTGGTTGTCGCTGATCAGGGTGTACTGGTACGTGGAATTGCTCGAGCGCCCGCCCATGCGCAAATCCTGCACGGGGTTGAGGAACAGCGAAATGCCCGTCACCTTGGCCAGCTGCGGACGCAGGCGGGCGATCACGGCTTGCCCCTTGTCCGTGCGCTGCGACGCGGGTTTCAGGTCGATGAACATGAAGCCGCCCCCTGCCCGTCCGCCGCCCGTGAAGCCGACGACGGTGGCGACGGCCGGATCGTCCTTGATGATGTCGACCAGCTGGCGCAATTTACTCTGCATGGCCTGGAACGAGATGCTCTGGTCGGCGCGCATGCCGCCATTGATCTGGCCCGTATCCTGCTGCGGAAAGAAGCCCTTGGGCGCGGCCGCGAACAGGTACACGTTCAAGCCGACGACGAAGACGAGGATGGTCATCACCAGCGCGGCGCTCGACAGCGCCCAGTCCAGGCAGTGCTCGTAGACTTTCAGCATGCGCTCGAAACCCCGTTCGAACCAGCGCGCGACCCGGCCAGGCGGCTGGTGCTGCTGGCCACTTTTCAGCAGCCAGGCGCACATCATCGGCGTGGTCGTGAGGGAGATGACGAGCGAAATCATCACGGCGGCCGACAGGGTCACGGCAAACTCGCGGAACAAGCGCCCCACCTGCCCGCCCATGAACAGCAGCGGAATGAAGACGGCCACCAGCGACAGGCTGATCGACAGCACGGTAAAGCCCACTTCGCGCGCACCCAGCAGGGCCGCCTTGAAGCGGTCCATGCCCGCCTCGATGTGGCGCTGCGTGTTTTCCAGCACCACGATGGCGTCGTCGACGACGAAGCCGGTGGCCACCGTCAGCGCCATCAGGGACAGGTTGTTCAGGCTGAAACCCAGCATGTACATCACGCCGAAGGTGCCCAGCAGGGAAACGATGGTGGCCACGGCGGGAATGATGGTGGCGCGCACGCTGCGCAGGAAAGCGCTGACCACCAGCACGACGAGCACGATGGACAGGATCAGGGTGAATTCGATCTCGTGCAGCGACGAGCGGATGGAATTGGTGCTGTCGGACGCCACCTGCAGCTTGATGTCGCCCGGCAGCTGCGCCTGCAGTTGCGGCAGCAGCGCGCGCACGCCGTCGACGGTGGCGATGACGTTGGCGCCGGGCTGGCGCGTGATCAGCACGATCACGGCCGGGTCGCCATTGAACAGGCCCAGGGTGTTGTTGTTCTCCACGCCGTCGACCACCTCGGCCACGTCGTCGAGGCGGATGGCGGCACCGTCGCGCCAGGCCACGACCAGGCTGCGGTAGTCGGCCGCGCTGCGCCCGCCCGAGGCCGTCGCCGCGCCCGAATAGATCTGCAGGCTGCGCTCGTCGCCGGAAATCGCCCCTTTCGGCCGGTTGGCGTTGCTGGCCTGGATGGCCGCACGCACGTCCTCCATCGACACGGCATAGTGATTGAGCTGATACGGCAGCAATTCCACGCGCACGGCCGGCAGCGAACCGCCGCCCAGTTCCACGTCGCCCACGCCCTTCACTTGCGCCACCTTTTGCTGCACCAGGTTCGACACGGCATCGTAGATCTGGCCCGGCGTGCGCGTTTTCGACGTCAGCGCCAGGATGATCACGGGCGCGTCGGACGGATTGGCCTTGCGGTAGGTGGGATTGCTACGCAAGGTGGCCGGCAAGTCCACGCGCGCGGCGGCAATCGCGGCCTGCACTTCGCGCGCGGCCGAATCGATCTTGCGGTTCAGGTCGAACTGCAGGTTGATGCGCGCCGAACCCGTGCCCGACGACGACGTCATTTCGTTTACGCCCGAGATCACGCCCAGGCGCCGCTCCAGCGGCGTGGCTACCGAGGTGGCCATGGTCGCGGGGCTGGCGCCGGGCAGGCTGGCGCTGACGGAAATGGTCGGATAATCGACCTGCGGCAGCGGCGAGACGGGCAGCACGAAGAACGCGCCGACGCCCGCCAGCGCGATGCCGATGGTCAGCAGCACGGTGGCGATGGGACGCTTGACGAACGGTTCGGACAGGTTCACGCGGCACTCCCCGCACCCGGTTTATCGAGACTGACAGCGTTCTTCCCTTTGCCCGCAAAGCGCTGGCCCAGGCGGTCGAAGCCCAGGTAGATGACGGGCGTGGTAAACAGGGTCAGCACCTGGCTGACGATCAGGCCGCCGAAGATGGCCAGGCCCAGCGGACGGCGCAACTCGGCGCCCTCGCCCCAGCCCAGCATCAGCGGCACGGCCGCGAACAGGGCCGCCAGGGTCGTCATCAGGATAGGACGGAAACGCAGCAGCGCCGCCTGGTGGATGGCTTCCTGCGGGCTTTTTCCCTCGTCGCGCTCGGCCTCGATGGCGAAGTCGATCATCATGATGGCGTTCTTTTTCACGATGCCGATCAAGAGGATGATGCCGATGATGCCGATCACGCCCAGGTCCTGGCCCGAGATCATCAGCGCCAGCAAGGCGCCCACGCCGGCCGACGGCAGGGTCGACAGGATCGTCAGCGGATGGATGTAGCTTTCGTACAGCACGCCCAGCACGATGTAGACGCAGACGACGGCGGCCAGAATGAGCCACAGCTGATTCGACAGCGAGTTTTCATACGCGCCGGCCGCACCGAGGAAGGTCAAGGTCACCGATGGCGGCAAGGCGATGTCCTTCGCCGCCTGGCGGATGGCGTCGACGGCGCTGCCCAGCGCCACGCCCTGCGTCGTGTCGAAGCCCAGCGTCGTGGCCGGGTATTGCGCCACGTGCGTGATCTGCAGCGGCGCCTGTTTTTCGCTGACGCTGGCAAAGGCGGACAGCGGCGTCGACTTGCCGGAACCCGTGCGCACCTGCAGGTCCGACAGGTCGGCCGGCGTGGTGACGATGCCCGGTTGCGCCTCAAGGATCACGCGGTACTGGTTGGTTTCCGTGAAAATCGTCGAGATGATGCGCTGCCCGAAGGCGTTGTACAGCGCGTCGTCGACGGTGGCCGTGGTCACCGACATGCGCGCGGCGCTGTCGCGGTCGATCGCCACCGTGACGGCGGCGCCCGTGGCGCCCGCATCCGTGACGACGTTGCGCAACTGCGATTGCTCGCGCATGCGGGCGGCCAGCTTGCCGGCCCACTCGGTGACGGTGGCCGTGTCGGCCCCTTCGAGCGAGACGCGGTATTGCGTCGGCCCCGATTCCGCATCGATGGTCAGATCCTGCGTCGGCTGCAGATACAGGGTCACGCCGGCCACCTGGGCCACGCGGTTGCGCAGGCGTTCCATGATCTCGTCCTGGCTGCCGCTGCGCGGGCGCTTCAGGTTGATCAGCATGCTGCCCGTGTGCAGCATGGTGTTGTTGGCCGCATCGACGCCGACGAGGGAACTCAAGGTATCGACAGCGGGGTCTTCCAGCAGCGCGCTGGCGGCCGCTTGCTGCAAGGTGGCCATGCGCGCGTACGAGACGGCTTGCGAGGTTTCGATGCGCGCCTGCAGCTGGCCCGTGTCCTGCGTGGGGAACAGGCCTTTGGGGATGGTGATATACAGGACGACGGTCAGCAGCAAGGTGGCCAGGGCCACGAGCAGGGTCAGTCCCTGGCGTTTCAGCACCCAAACGAGCGCAAGGTCGTACTGATGGATGACCTTGTCGAGGAAAGCCTGGATGCGCTGGCCCGTGGCGCTGATTTTTTCATCGGCGTGGCTTTTCAGCCAGCGCGCCGACATCATCGGCACCAGGGTCAGCGAGACCACAGCGGAAATCAAGATCGTGATGGCCAGGGTCATGGCGAATTCGCGGAACAGCCGGCCCACCACGTCGCCCATGAACAGCAGGGGAATCAGCACGGCGATCAGGGACACCGTCAGCGAGATGATGGTAAAACCGATCTGCGACGCGCCTTTCAGGGCGGCGGCCATCGGCGTTTCGCCCTCCTCGATGTAGCGGGCGATGTTTTCGATCATGACGATGGCGTCATCGACGACGAAGCCCGTGGCGATGGTCAAGGCCATCAGCGACAGGTTGTTCAGGCTGTAGCCGAGCAGATACATGACGCCGCAGGCGCCGATCAGCGAAATCGGCACGGACAGGCTGGCGATCACCGTGGCGCGCAGGCTGTGCAGGAAGGCGAAGATCACCAGCACCACCAGCAGCACGGACAATAATAATTCCATTTCCACGTGTTCGACGGAGGCGCGGATGCCCGTCGTGCGATCGCTCAGCACGTCGAGCTTCATGGCAGCCGGCAGGCTGGCCTGCAGGTCGGGCAACAGGGCCTTGATGGCGTCCACCGTCTTGATGACGTTGGCGCCGGGCTGGCGCTGCACGTTCAGGATGATGGCCGGCTGCTTGCCCGACCAGGCACCGAGGCGCGTGTTTTCCGCGCTGTCGACGACATTGGCCACGTCAGCCAGGCGCACGGGCGCGCCGTTTTTATAGGTGATGATCAGGCGCTTGTAATCTTCCGCCGTCACCAGCTGGTCGTTGGCGTTGATGGTGAACGAGCGCGTGGGGCCGTCGAAACTGCCCTTGGCGCTGTTGACGTTGGCCGCCGCGATGGCCGTGCGCAGGCTGTCGAGGCCCAGGCCGTACGAGGCCAGCAATTTGGTGTCGCCCTGGATGCGCACGGCGGGACGCTGGCCGCCCGACAGCGAGACGAGGCCCACGCCATTGACCTGGCTGATCTTCAGCGCCAGGCGCGTGTTGACGATGTTCTGCACCTGCGTCAGCGGCATCGTGTCCGACGTGATGGCCAGCGTCAGCACGGGCGCGTCGGCCGGGTTGATCTTCGCGTACACGGGCGGCGCCGGCAAATCGGTCGGCAGCAGCGAGCCGCCCGCGTTGATGGCGGCCTGCACTTCCTGCTCGGCCACGTCCAGGGTCTGGCCCAGGGTGAATTGCAGGGTGATGAGGGAGACGCCGGCCGCGCTGGTGGAACTCATGCGCTGTAGACCCGACATCTGCCCGAACTGGCGCTCCAGCGGCGCCGTGACGGTCTGGCCCATGACTTCCGGACTGGCACCCGGGTACAGGGTCTGCACCTGGATGGTGGGGAAATCCACCTGCGGCAAGGCGGCCAGCGGCAGGAACTTGAAGCCGACCAGCCCCGCCAGCACGATGGCCAGCATCAGCAGCGCCGTGGCGACGGGGCGCTGGATGAACGGCGTCGATGGACTCATTGCGCAGCGCCCTTCGCCGGGGCGGTCGCCGGCGCACTGGCGGAAGCCGGTGCGCTGGCCGCGCCGTCAGCCTGCTGGCGACGGTGGCGGCGTTCGCCGTTCGCGCCAGCGGCACCGCCAGCACCGCGCGCGCCGGCCGGCTTGTCGCCCGCCAGGGTGACTTTCGCGCCTTCCTTCAGGCGGTCGGCGCCTTCCGTGATGACTTGCTCGCCCGCTTCCAGGCCGGCGCGGATTTCCACCATGTCGGTGGTGGCCTGGCCCCGCGTGACCATGCGCACGGTGACGGTTTTATCCGCTTTCAGCACATACACGAAGTCGCCGTTATTGCTGTGACGCAAGGCCGTGACGGGCACCAGCACGGCGCCCGTGATGTTGCCCAGCTCCAGGCGCACATTGACGAACTGGCTGGGGAACAGCGCCATCTTGTCATTCGTGTAGCGGGCCTTGGCGCGCACGGTGCCCGTCTGCACGTCGACCTGGTTGTCGAGCGCCGTCAGGCTGCCCTTGTCCAGGGTATGCGTGCGCGTGCGGTCCAGCGCCAGCGCCGCCAGGGCCGAACCGCCATTCAGGCGTTCCTGGATGGTCTGCACCTTATCCTGCGGCACGGAGAATTCCACGTCGATGGGCGAGAGCTGCGTCACCACCACCACGCCGCCCGCGTCGCTGGTGCTCACCAGGTTGCCGATATCGACCACCTTCAGGCCCGCGCGGCCGCTGATCGGCGATACCACCCTGGTGTAGCCCAGGTTCAGCCTGGCCGTGCCTTCGGCGGCGCGGTCCGTCATGACGGTGCCTTCCAACTGTTTTACCAATGCGGCCTGCGTGTCGACGTCCTGGCGCGCGATGGAATCCTGGCCCAGCAGGGTTTGATAGCGCTTCAGGGTCAGGCGCGCGTTTTCCAGCTGCGCCTCGTCGCGCTGGCGCTGGCCCGTGGCCTGCATCAACGCCATCTCGAACTGCGCCGGGTCGATCTGCGCCACCACCTGGCCCGCCTTGACCATGCCGCCTTCCTTGAATTTCAGCTCCTTCAAGATGCCCGACACTTGCGGACGCACCGTCACCGTGGATGCGGCCGTCACCGTGCCCAGCGCATCGAGCACCACGGGCAGGTCGGACTTCACGGCTGTGGCCACGCCCACGGTGGTCGAGGGCGCGCCGCGGCGTCCGCCTGGCCCGCCTGGGCCACCGGGACCGCCGGGGCCGCCAGCGCCGGCGCCGCCCTGGGCGCTGGCGCCGGAATGGGTCAGGTACCAGGCACCGCCGCCCAGCGCGCCCATCACTGCCAGCGCGATGACGCTGCCGACGATTTTCAAGCGGCGGCTGCGCCGCGGGGTATGGGGTGTTGTCTGCGAATCCATCGCTTATCCTTGTAGTGGCCGCTGGCACGGCGAGTCTATGGCGCCGGCCGAGGTGGGACACACTCAGGCCGAACGACCGTTTTTCGGGGTTGATTTAGCTGTAAAGCGTCAGGGAGTCAAGAGCTGAAGATCAGCTGAAAAAGCCATACTCCCATCGTGAAACGACTCTAGCATAGTCATGTAACTGTTTCATTTCTACTTGAAACAATTCCACACGACAGCACGGACAGGGCCGCGGCATGCGCATCGGCAGGCGGCCGGCACCCTATGGGAAACGATGGAAAAATCAGGCTTGCAGGGGCGGACGCCATGGCGCCGGCGCGGCGCGCGCGACTGGCATGCAGATACAAACTCGCTACAAATCTCCCGCCAGGCCACTTGACCGGGCGCCAGGCAGCGCATCGGGCGGCGCCGGCACCTTGTTAGCCGGATTGACAGCGGGCACCGGCATCAGCCCGCACCCGCCCGGCAAAACAAGGCGCCCGAGGCAGCAGTGGCAAGGGGCGCCCTGCTGTTGACGCCGGCGCCGCGATCAGAACTGGTATTTGACGGAGGCA
>NZ_JBWBYV010000029.1:0-160501 GCF_056174685.1 Janthinobacterium sp. BHSEK | reverse complement strand
AGTTTCACCTGCCAAGTCTGGCGCAATGGTCAAGAGCATTAATCTTTAAGAACCTTCAGGCCCGCTGCGCCCAAACCAAACTGATAGAAAATCGCAGTCCATTCCTTCAGGCTCTGCATAAACGTGCTGCGTTCGATTTTCTCGGGCACCACTACCGTGTCACCTGGATTAAGCGCCGTGCCGCCAATACCACTGAACCAGCCGGTTCCCTGGCCACTCTGCGCCGTGCCATCGGCCCGAATCACATACATTTCGGATTTATCTGCATTTGCGGTGATACCGCCAGCTTGCTGAACATAGTCGTTGACCGTACGTTGTGGGCGGTAAACGAAGGCGTTTTGCTGGAAGACGGAACCCAGCACATCCACAGTGCCGGGACGGCGCGGAATCATAATCGAATCACCGTCCTGCAGCGGCAGGTCGGGCAGATTCTTGACTTGCGTATCGACACCTGGCAGATCGAGAACAATACGGCCCTCAGCCTTGATGGTGCGCAGTTTTTGCACGATGCGGCGCTGCTGCTCCACTTCGGCTGCGGTCTTCGCTGCATTTTCCTTGTCACCAGATGCAGACATGCGCTGGGTCGCATTCGATTCCAGCTCCCGTTCAAAGCGGTCAGCCACCTGATTCAATTTGATCTGCTGGGCGCGACGTACGGATTCACGGTTCAACTGAGTGGCGTACAGGTAACCGTTTTCATTGGCGCCGCCGACACGGGCGATCAGCTCGCGCAGGGTTTCACCTTTTTTCAGCAGGAAAATACCGCTCTGCTTTGCTTCGCCAGCCACGCGCACGTATTCATTCTGGATTTGCGCCTGGACCGGTACGGCGCCTGGTGCGAACACGCGCAGGATATCGGTCGGCTTGACGGCAATGCCTGCCAACTGGCTGCTGGAGATACCTTTGTCAGCAACCAGGTCCAGTACGGTTCTATATTGATTGTCGATGTTCTTTTCGACGACGATTTGCTTGGTCTCTGCTGCCGAATCAAAACCACCAGCCCAGCTCAATACGTCGGCCAGTGTCGCACTGCCTTTCAACTCGAAAATGGCGGGCTGCTTCACGTTACCGGTCAGGGCTACCAGCGGGCCCACTTCAGGAATATAGATCACGTCGCCATCGCGCAAGGTGACGTCGCGGCTCTTGTCACCCTTGACCAGCATGTCATACAAGTCGAAGGTACTGACGGTATCCTTGCCGCGCTTGAGCTGGATATTGCGCATGCTGCCGGTAGCGTCCGGGCCACCCGATGTAAACAGGGCGTTGAGCAGGGTACTCATGGAATTCAAGGTATAGGTGCCAGGACGTACGGCATGGCCAACCACGTACACTTGCACGGCACGCGTTTGCGCGATACTCGCCGTCAGGTCGAAATTGGTGTAGATCTTGCCAATGGCTTTCTTCAGGTAGCCCTGCAAATCCTTGTACTGCACGCCGCTGACCTTGACGGATCCGACGCGGGGAATGAAGATCGCACCGCTGCGGTCGACCGTGGCACTGACGTCAATGTCAACCATGCCCCAGCCGCGTACCTGCAACTCGTCGCCCGTGCCGATCACATATTCCTGATTCACCTGGACACCATCGAGCGGCGCAAAGGTGGATGGCACATCGCCGAACAGATCCTTACCGAAGATGTTCAGTTTCTTACCCGTCACGCCATCGACATACTCTTCGAAAGCGCCAACCTTGGCCTCGGCCGCAGCCTGCTTGCTGAGATTATTGGCAGCCAGCGTTTTCGCTTGGCGCGGGTCGCTGCGGCCGCTACGGATACTAGGCAAGGTACCGGCACCCAATTCGCTTGCTTGTGAACGAGACGGGTTCGAGCGCGGCATGTCAGCCGTGTCCAGATCCTGCCCTGCGGCATAGGCCGAAGTTGCACCCAGCAGGAAAGCCGAGAAAATCACGTGTTTCACGAAAGGCGGGGGAGTACGAAGTTGCTTTTTCATGCTGGTCTTTGTCTGGATGAATGATGTTGTATGAGTAAAGGGGCGCGATACGCGTTTAATACTTGCCCTGCCAGGTCACGCTGATTTCTTTCGGTCCGGGATTGATCGACAGGCCCGATTTACTCTGGTCGCGCTGCGCGTGCCACAGCCAGCTGCCCATGGCGTAACCTATGATGCCGCCGGCGACCGTGTCGGAGACCCAGTGCTTGCGGCCAAACACGCGGCCGGCGGAACCGACGGCGGCCACGCTGTACAGCCATGGCGCATCGTATTCCTTGGCAAACGGCGTCACGGCGGCAAAGCCGATCGCGGCATGCGCGGAAGGAAATGAGGAATTCGAGCGGGACGTACCGCTGCCGACACGGCTCCACGCTCCGCGGTCTTCTTCCGGACGGGCGCGACCAAATGCATATTTTCCAGCCACCGCCACGCCCGTTGCCGCGGCAACCGATTGCAGGGAAATGAGTCCCGTATTTTGCAGGCGCTCATCGCCCAGGGCGAAAGCGGCGGCGGCGGCGCCCACTGCCGCGTAGGGCATGGCCTTGCCCAGCTTGTCCCAGTTGCGGTAGACCTTGGAATCTTCATGTTTCTTAACGAAACGGTCGACGGGTTTGTCGGCCAGCGCGGAAGCGACCACCACGCCGCCGATCAGGGCCGTGGCCTTGACCCACTCGGCCGGTTGGGGCAAGGCGGAAGACGACTGATCCAGGCGTGCGCGAAACGCCGGCCATGGGTTGACGAATGGCCGGTCCGGCGGATTGACGGCAGGCAGGTGCTGTTCGTCCGGGCGCTCGGCAAAATTGCCCAGGCCATCGTAGCTGTGCATGTCGGCGCGCGGACGCTCGAACATGTCGTACAGGTCGCCCGGCGAAGCCACCATCTGCCCGACGTCGCGCGTCCATGGCGAGATGGCGAAGCCGGCCGTCGATTGCGTGTCCATCGGCAACATGCTGTTCAGCGGTACGGACAGGAAAATACCGCGGTCCTGGTATGGCTTCGACGGCGTGCCAGGGCTGGTGATGTCGTTGCCGTTCGTATGCGTGTACCAGGCACCGACTTCGATACCGGACTGGAAGCGGCGCTTGAATTCCATGCGCACGCCCGTGTCTTTGGCCAGGAAGCGGCCGGCGCGTGCCGTCACGGTAATGTCGTGCGGCAAGCGGTAATGCAGGGAACCGATCGCCGTCACCGTCTTGTAGTCGCGCGAATCGAGCAATCCCTTGAATCCACGCTGCTGCAAGGCATCAACGGCCACGTCAGCCGCCCAGCGGCTATCCTTCGGCAAGTACAGCACCTGGCCGCCCACACCGCGGAACATGTCTTCATACAGGCCGGCCGACATGCGGGTATACACGCGTTCGGCGGGGTTGTTGTATTTGTTCAGCAAGACGCGGCTCAGCGAGAAACGCCCGCCGCGCAGGTATTCCGCCACATCGGTACGCACATGCGGCAAGTTGCTGTTCGATGGCTGCTTGACGCCCGACACCGTTTCCAGCAACTGCAGACTAGCGGCGGTATTCAGGTACAGGCCGTCGCCCAGGCGGCGGTCGTAATTGGCCACCGCCGAAATCGAATAGCGGAAGGCGCCGCTCGGGTCATTGAAGAAGAAGCCGACCTTGGGAGCGACCTTGAAACGGTTCGCCTCCCGGTCCAGCGACTTGATCTGCACCACGTCGCCGTCGACGCCGACACCGACGGCCAGCTTGCCATCGTCCTTGAGGACATCGGCGGGCTTGGCCGGAGCAGGTGCGGGGGCCGCAGCCAGTACCGGTGCGGGCGCAGGTGCCGGTGAAGACGTAGGTGAAAGCGCAGGCGCAGCGGCAACGACGGGCGCCGGCTTGTCGAGGAATTCCTGCAGCCAACCTTGCTGATCGTCCCGGATGACATCGCTTTTTTCCGGATAGCGCAGCAGCACGACGTCGAGGAAAGCCTTGCGGTCGATCTTGCCTGCCAAATAGTCATTCAGTTTGGGCAAATCGAAGAATTCGTAGGTGGCGATCGGCTGGTCCAGCTTGGTATACGTGATGCGCAGGGTCGTCACGCCCTTCGGCGTGAAGGCAACCGCCGTGCGCGCGGCACGGCCGACGGCGCGGCCCATGTTGGAAATACGGCTGTTGGTCAGGCTCAGGCTGAGGACATTGCCCTCTTGCTCGACGCGGATATTCTTGTAGTCCTGCTTCACGAGGGCATTGACCAGGTCGGCGCCATAGACGGCATCGCGGTGCCATTCTTCCTTGCTCGGCAGCGGCGGCGGATTCTTGTCGTCCACGAAATACGCTGGTTCGTACACCTTGGGGATGAACTCGCGTTCGCCAAATGGAATGCTGATAAAGGCGTTCACGCTGAACTGATCGCGGCTCCGGGCCGCTTGCAGGGCAAGCCAGCCCCAGCGGTATTCCAGGCCCACGGAAGCGCCCTTGCGACGCTTGCCCGCATTCGTTTCGCTGGCGCGGAAGTCGCGCAAGTAATTGGTGGTATCGTATTCGGCCACCACCGACCAGCGCGGCAGCGCGGCAGGAGTCCAGCGCGCGCCGGCAAACACGCCGTCCGGGCGTTTATGGGCATAGCCCAGGCTCGCTTCGATATTCTTGCTGGCGCCAAAAGTCTTGGTGGCAACGACATATTGCCCCTTGAACAACTCGGTACCGAACAGATCCGTCATGCCGACGGCGACAGACGGCATCCACTCCGTTTCCGTCCACAGGCGCAATTTCCCGTCGACGACCTTATCTTTGTAGCGGCCATAGCCGCTGCCATATTCGCCGGGCACATTGGTAAAACCGGGAATACCCGTGATCGACACATAACGTCCCGTCATCTGCAGGAAAGGCAGGATATTCGCCGTGGCCCATAACTGGCCATACGGACTGTCGTAGCTGTAGCCGACGCTGAAGGTGCCGTCCGTTTCCACCACGGCGCTGGGCATATTGATATAGCCGGATTGACCACCATGATTCGGGGTCGCGGCCATCACCGAAGGCGCGCCAAGCACCAGACAGCCACACCAGGTATATTTGATTGATTTTCTGAGTACGCTTAACAAATCCGGCTACCTAAAATATCCTGCATCTGGAATTCCTGAGAATATATTCAGAAAATCAATGAGCTTGGGGAAACGTGAATAAAACGAAAAAAGGCCAACCGACGGGCATGTTGCAATGCCACACATCAGTTCGCCACTAAAACCGGGCACTCCCAGGCAGCTGATCGTTGCTTAACCATGCCTCAGGAGTGTATGCCGCAGAATTTTAACATTGTTTTCTTGTAGCAAATGCTTAACTTGTTTCCCTTGCGCCACACCTGTCTCTGCCGCGCAAACGCCGTCTGCGGTCCTGCCGCACGCTGGAACGGTCACTTCAAACTGCCAAACACTTTGCCGATAATCTTGCTGCCGTAGGCAAGCGGATTACTGCGGATGGCTTTTTCTTCCTCGCCGATCATCAGGTACAGGCCGTCAAGCGCACGGTCCGTGACGTAGCCTTCCACCGTCGACTGCTGCTGCGGCACGAGTCCCGTCTTGCCGATCTGGCTCATGGTGCTGTTGTATTTACCGGCCAGGCCGGAACGGTCGGTGACGGATTTCACGATGGGCAGGAATTTGACGGCCAGGGGCGCCGATGTTTTCTGGCGGAAAAAGTCCGTCACCGACGTGTCGCCGCCGGACAGGATATTTTTCGCATCCGTCACGCTCATCGACTTGACCGCATCGAGCAGCAGGGGCTTGGCCATGGGCACGGCCGACTCGGCGGCACGGTTCATCGACACCACCAGATCGTCCAGCTGCTGGCCGCGGCCCGTCATTTTCAGCAAGGGTTTGGCTTGCTCCAGGATGCCGGGCAGCTTGATCTTGACCTTGTCGTTGTTCAGGAAACCATTTTCGATGCCCAACTTGGCAACGGCGGCGGCCGAACCGGCTTCCAGCGCCGCCTTCAAGCCATTGCTGGCATCCTGGTTGCTGAGGGCATCGAGGGGCCCGGCGGCGCCCGCGCCGGACGACAGCAGCGCCAGCGCACACAGGATGGCGGCCGGACGGCCAGGGAAAGGATTCAGGCGCATGGTTTTCCTTTTCAAAAGAATAGACGGACCACCTTCTTCAGGCACCTTAGCACATCAAAACTGCAAATGCCGCAGCAATTTTATGCGTCTGGGAGGAAACAAGGGGGCCGCAGATGGCGAAGGGAAAGGACTATACAGCACCTGCTGTTGTATTCGCGCACGCTAACGCGCGCGGCGCAGCTTAGCCTGCTATTGCCGCCAGTTGTTCGCGCACCCGCGCCAGATCCGTCTCGCGCATGCGTGTCGCCGTCTGGCGCAAGGATTTTTCCGCGCCGGCCACGCCGGCCGCCGCCGCCATCGACAGCCAGATATACGCCTGCTGCAAATCGAGCGGACTACCCTGGCCGCTGGCTGCCATCAGGCCCAGATTCATTTGTGCCCGCGCATGGCCCTGGCGCGCGGCCAGCGCATACCAGTCCCAGGCGGCGGCATAGTCCTGCGGTACGTCCTGGCCATTGTCATGCCGCAGGCCCAGCGCGAACTGGGCCAGGCTGTGGCCCTGCGCGGCGGCGCGGCAATAGCAGGCGCAGGCTTGCTGGCTGTCGGGCGCCGGTCCATCGTCGCGATCGTGCAACACGCCCTGCATGTACTGCGCGGGCGCGTAATCCTGTTCCGCGGCGCGACGGTACCATCCCAGCGCCAGCGACAGATCCTGCGGCACGCCCTGGCCATGTTCATAACGCAGGCCCAGGTCGAACTGCGCCCGCACATGCCCCTGGTCGGCCGCCTTGCGGTACCAGAAGATAGCTTCCTGCGCATCGGCTGGCATGCCCTGGCCATGCTCGTACAACAGTCC
The DNA here is from genome assembly GCF_056174685.1 of Janthinobacterium sp. BHSEK. Taxonomy (NCBI): domain Bacteria; kingdom Pseudomonadati; phylum Pseudomonadota; class Betaproteobacteria; order Burkholderiales; family Oxalobacteraceae; genus Janthinobacterium; species Janthinobacterium sp. BHSEK. Next base: position 153,700 of record NZ_JBWBYV010000029.1, on the reverse strand, counting down.
CAGCTGATACTGCGCGGCGGGAAAGCCCTGCTCGGCGGCCTGACGGTAAAACGCTTGCGCCTGGGCATAGTCCTGTGCGCCATGCTCATGGTGCAGGCCCAGGTTGTGCTGGGCCGCCGCATGGCCCAGTCCCGCCGCCTTGACATACCATTCCAGCGCCGCCTGTTTATCGCAGGGCACGCCCTGGCCATTGTCGTAGATCAGGCCCAGGTTGAACTGCGAACTGGCATGGCCCTGATCGGCCGCGCGCCGGTACCAGGCGATCGCCTGCCGGCTGTCCTGCGGCAGCACGTCGCCATTCTCATAGCGCAGCGCCAGGTTGAACTGGGCCGGCGCATACCCCTGCTCGGCCGCCTTGCGCATCCAGGCCGTCGCCTGCTGGCGGTCCTGCCGCACGCCCTGGCCATTGTCGTAGCGCAGGCCCAGGTTGAACTGCGCGCGCGCATAGCCCTGTTCGGCCGCCTTGCGGTACCAAGCGATGGCTTGCGCGAAATCCTGCGGCACGCCCTTGCCATTGTCATACATCATGCCCAGATTATTCTGCGCGCCCGCGTCGCCCTGTTCCGCCGCGCGGCTAAACCACAGCATGGCTTGCCCGCTATCTTGCGCGATGCCCTGGCCCTTGGCATACAGCCAGCCCAGGTTGTATTGCGCCGCCGCGTAGCCCTGCTCGGCCGCCTGCTGGTACCAATGCGCGGCCTGGACAAAATCCTGCGGCACGCCCTGGCCCTTCTGGCACATCACGCCCAGGTTGTACTGCGCGTGTTCGAGTCCCTGCGCGGCAGCCAGACCATACCAGTGCAGCGCCAGCGCATAGCTTTGGCCGATGCCCTGGCCATTGAAATACATGAAGCCCAGACTGTGCTGGGCATTCGCATTGCCCTTCTCGGCCAGCCCCTTCAGGCGCAGGTAGTCAGCCGTGTAATGAGCAGCCGTGTAATGCGCAGCCGTGTAGCGGGGATCGGCGAGCGACACGGTCAAGCCTCGATGGCCAGCGTCTGCGGCAGCGCGGGGGCGGCATCGGCGATCAGGCGGTTCTGCTCCTGCAGCACGCCGATGAAGCTGCCCAGCGAAATGGGACGGTGGTACAGATAGCCCTGCATCGTGGTGCAGCCCTTGTCCTGCAGGTAGCGCGCCTGGCCTTCCGTCTCCACGCCTTCAGCGATCAGGTGCAGGCCCAGGCCGCGCGCAATCGAGATGATGGCCAGGATGACGGGATAGTGTCCGTGCTCGTCGTGGATCTCCTTGACGAAGGACTGGTCGATCTTGATGGTGTGGATGGGGAAGCGGTGCAGGTACGACAACGACGAATAGCCGGTGCCGAAATCGTCGATGGCCACCGACACGCCCAGCTGGCACAGCTTGTTCAACTGCTCGATCGCATACTGCGGGTTGCGGATGCAGATGTTTTCCGTGATTTCCACTTCGATCTTTTCCGGCGCGATGCCGTAGCGCGTCAGCGCGCCGCGCATCTTCTCGAAAAAGTCGCCCCGGTCCAGGTATTGCGGCGACAAATTGAGCGACAGGCGCACGGCCTCGCCGCCGGCCGCGTTCCACTGCACCAGGTCGCGGCACAGGGCGCCCAGCATCCAGTCCGAGATCGGCAGCATCAAGCCGTTTTCCTCGGCGAACGGCAGGAATTCGCCGGCCGTCAGCAAGCCCCGCTGCGGGTGGTTCCAGCGCATCAGGCCTTCGGCGCCGACGATGCGGCCCGTCATCACGTCCACCTGCGGCTGGTAATACATCTCCAGCTGGTTCAGCTCCAGCGCCTTGCGCAGGCTCTGCTCGAGCGCGATCTTCTGGTGCGACACGTCGAGCATGGACTCGTGATAGAAACTGTGGCCGTTCTTGCCCAGCGCCTTGACCTGGTACATAGCGATGTCGGCGTGGCGCAGCAGCTCGTCGATGGTCTCGCCGTCGCCCGGATAGATGGCGATGCCGATGGACGCCGAAATATGCACCTGGTTGCCATCGAGGTCGAAAGGCTGGTGCAGGCATTCGAGGAATTTGTCGGCGATCAGGCGCGCATCCTGGCGGTCGCGCAGTTCCGGCAGCACGATGGTGAATTCATCGCCGCCCTGGCGCGCCAGCGTATCGCCGCGGCGCAAACAATCCTTCAGGCGCAGCGCCACCTGCTGCAGCAGCTCGTCGCCCTTCACGTGGCCGAGCGTGTCGTTGACCAGCTTGAAACGATCGAGGTCGATGAACATCACGGCCAGTTCCGTCAGCTTGCGCCGCGCCTGGATCACGGCCAGCCCCAGGCGGTCCTTGAACAGCATGCGGTTCGGCAGGTCCGTCAGGATGTCGTGGTAGGCCTGGTAGGAGATGACTTCCTCGGCGCGCTTGCGGTCGGTGATGTCGCGTGCCACGCCGTAGGTGCCGAAATACTCCTGCTTTTTCGCTTCGTGATCGTGGCCGTGCATGCCGATGGAATTGAGCGGAATCGTCATCAGCGTATTGCTGAAAGTCCGGTCGCTGCCGCTGCCGCTATGGCATTTCAGGCGCAGTTCCACGTTGCGCGAGGCGCGCTCGTCGAGGCGGCGCTCATTGAAGGCATAGCGCGCCCGCTCCTGATCTTCATCGTGCACGAGGATCGAATAATGGCTGCCGATCAGCTCTTCGCGGCTAAAGCCCAGCAACTGGTGCACCCGGTCGTTGATGAAGGTGATGCGGCCTTCGTGGTTCAGCGTATAGATGATGTCGGGCGAGCTGTCGACCAGGTAGCGGTACATCTTTTCCGAGTTTTCCAGCTGCAGCGCGATGCGCTCGTTCTCCAGCGCCAGCTTGCGCTTTTGCAGCGCGTTCTCCACCGTCTTGAGCAGCTCCTCGCGGCTGTACGGCTTGCGCAGGTAATCGTAGGCGCCGCGTTTCAGGGCACCGATGGCCGCCTCGATGCCGACGTCGCCGCTCATGACGATCACGTCGCCCTCGATGCCGCGCCGGTTAATGTGGTCCATAATTTCATGGCCGCTCATGTCGGGCAGGCGCAGATCGAGCAGGATCAGGTCGAAGCGCAGTTTCGACAACTGCGCCAGCGCCTCGCTGCCGCAGGTGGCCGTGTACAGCTGGTAGCCGCGGTCCTTCAGCAATTCGTGGAGGGAAGCGAGCAGACGGGGCTCGTCGTCGACCAGCAGGATGCGCGGGCTGTTTTCCAGGTCAAACGGAATGGCGGAGGAGTTCATGGACGTTACGAGGACAAGGCGGTATTGCCGGGCGCGGGCAGCGCGGCCGCGGCGCTCGCCGGCATGGGAATAGGCAGCAGGATTTCAAACGCGGTGCCGGACTTGCCGCTGCGGCAGCCGATCACGCCATGCAGGCGGGTGACCAGGTCATGCACGATGGACAAGCCCAGGCCGTGGTGCGCCCCTTCCTTGCTGCTGCGCACGGGCGAAAACAGATTGGCCAGCACGTCCGGCGCCAGGCCGGCGCCATTGTCGCTGACGCACAATTCCAGATACAGGCGCCGGTCGCGGTTGACGTGGCCACGGTTCGCCACTTCGATGCGCCCGCCATCGGGCAAGGCTTCGACGGCGTTTTTCAGCAGGTTGAGCAGGATTTGCTTGAGCATGCCGGCATCGGCCTCCACCTCGCATGGCGCGTCCTGCATGCGCGTGACCACCTCGATCTTCGGCGGCAGGAAGTCGGTGGCGCGGAACAGGCGCAGCACGTCGTCGACCACGCGCGCGCAATCGGTCACGCCGCTGGCGGCCACCGGCTGCAGATCGGCCAGGCCGCCGATCAACTGACCGACCCGGTCGATTTCCTCGTTCAGGATCGCCATCTCGCCCGTGACCGGCTCCTGCTTCTCCAGCTTGTGATCGAGCACGCTCAGGTAGTTCTTGATGATGGACAGCGGGTTATTCACCTCATGCACGACGCGACGCGACGCGGCGCGGTACTCCTCGGCCACGTGATCGAGCTGGCGCCGTGCCAGGCCGCGCGCGCTGATGGCCGCTTCCAGCGCCGTGGCGGCCTGGTTGGCATAGGCGCGCAGGAAACCCTCGCGCTTCTGGCAGGCGGGAATCTGCCAGGCCGCCACGCCGCCGATCAAGACGCCCAGGCTGCGCTGGCCCGACGCCAATGGCACGCAGACCAGGCTGTCGGTACCGAGAATGCGGAACAGCTGCTCCTCGACGATGCCCAGCGCCGGCATGTCGCGTTTTAAAAAGGCCAGCTGACACTCCAGCGCCGAGGCGGCCAGGGGCCCGCCCTTGGCCAGCGGGATCGAGAAGCCGGCCAAGCGCTGCTGATGTTCGCCCGCTGCCACGCCCACCAGCGCATGACCGGTGGGGTTTTGCAGCAGGATGACGGCCGTCTCGAAATCGAACAGGATGCGCGCCGAGCGCGTGACGGCTTCGAGCAGGCCGCTCTCGCCCTGTTGCCGGGCGAAGGTCTGGCCCACTTCCGACACCAGCACCATGTTGCGCACTTCGTCGGACAGACGCTGCTGCACCGGGTCGACGGCTGGCGGCGCATAGGCGGGCGGCGTGGCGATTTCGTCCGCGCCGGCCAGGTCGATGCCCAGGTGCTGCGCGGCCTGGACCACCTGGCGCGCGACGCTGCCGGCCAGTTCTTCCAGTACCCCGGCGTCCAGCGCGCACAGGCTTGCCGCCTGCGCGATCGATTCCGCATCGTCGGCATGGCAGCACAGCAGGTGCGCCAGGCGCACGATGCGGATCAGGGGATGGCTCGCTTCCAGGCGCGCCAGCGGTTCATGGTGATACAGCACGCTGTCGGCCAGGAAGGAGTCGAGATGCCAGCGTTCGATCAGCCAGGCGCCCGCTTCGGCATGCGTGATTTGCAAGGTGCGCTGCTCCACCGCGCACAGGGCGGCATCGTCGCGCGCCGTGAAGTTGAACGCGTATTCCTTCGGCGCCGTGGCCAGCAAGGCCAGGCGGCCCACGTTGTGCAGCAAGCCCGCCAGATACGCTTCCTCGACGTGCGGATACGCCATGGCCTTGGCCAGCGCGCGCGCCATGACGGCGGCCGACAGCGAGCTTTTCCAGAAGGCGCGCAGATCCGTGCTGCCGGAATGGGGAAAACTGCTGAAGGTCTGGAAGACGGATTCGCTGATGACCAGGGTCTTGATCATGTCCGTGCCCAGCGACACGAGCGATTGCTCCAGGCTAACGACCTTGCTCTGGCGATGGTAGGCCGAGCTGTTGGCCACGCCGAGGATCTTGCTGGTCATGCCCGCATCCTTGGCGATCAGGGCGGCCAGCTCCGGCATGCCGGCATCGTCGGCCTGCAGGTGGGCGATCAGCTTGATGAGGATCTGCGGCATGGCCGGCAGGCGGGCAATCAGCAGGCGATTGCGAATATCTTGATCAGATTGATGCATCGTATCAGGCATTGCCGGTTCGAAAAGGAAGAGCGCTCAGCAGCAAAGCGCGGCCACGTTCAGAGGAATCCTCCACTCCTGTAACCCAAAAAATGTCGCCTGAGAGGATGCCGGGAAAAGAGATCATCTTATCATAAGCGCCGGATATTACTTGCAATATAGAAAATTAAGTTGAAATAAATCCAGCGTTCTGCAGTGGAAACTTATGCCCTGAAGGAACCCAGCAAACGGTGGCGGAAGCGCCGCGATAGCAGCCACAGGGCCAGCGCCAGCCCCGTAAATGCCAGCTGACCCGACGCCAGCCACAGCACGGAACCGGACAGCAGGGGCGAGATCACGCCGGCCACCACGGCACCCAGCAAGGTGCTGGCAAACGACTGGCACGAGGCCACCGTGCCGCGGATGTGCGGGAACAGATCGAGCGCCAGCAGGGTCGCGCCCGGCCCCACCAGCGACATGCCGAAGGTATAGAAGAACAGGGGCAGCACCGACCAGGGCAAGGAGGGCGGCAGGAACAGGTGATACACGACATTGACGCTGGCGGCGCACAGCAGGAAGGCAAAGCCGATGCCGATCTGGCGCGCGAACGTGACCTTGCCGGCGATGCGGTTGGCCGCCGCGGCCCCCATGAAGATGCCGCTCACGCAGGGAATGAACAGCCAGGCGAATTGCGACGGCCCCAGGCCCAGCTGCTTGGGCAGCATTTCCGGCGCGGCCGTGATGAACAGGAACAGGCCCGCGAAATTGAGGGCGACGATGCCGGCCTTGATGTGGAACAGGGGCGAGCGCAGGATCTGGCCATAGCTCGACGCCAGGAAGCGGGGATTGAAGGGCTGGCGCTTTTCCATCGGCAGGGTTTCGGGCAGGCGCCAGTAGCAGAACGCCAGCAGCACCACCGTGTAGAAGGCGAGGAACAGGAAGATCGAGCGCCAGTCGAACCAGATGACGATCCAGCCGCCCAGGATCGGCGCCACGGCCGGCGCGATGGAAAAGATCATCGTCACCAGCGACAGCAGCCGCGCCGCCGCCGCATCGGCATACAGGTCGCGGATGATGGCGCGGCTGATCACCACGCCTGCGCCGGCCGAGACGCCCTGCATGATGCGGAAGAACCACAGGTAATGCACCGTGTGCGCCGAGGCGCAGCCGAGCGAGCCGATGGCAAACATCAGCAGGGAGACGAGAATGACGTTGCGCCGGCCGAAGGTATCCGAGATCGCGCCATGCCACAGCACCATGCCAGCGAAGGCCAGCATGTAGAACGTCAGCGACTGCTGCACTTCCAGCGGCGACGCCTGCAGCGAACCCTGGATCGCGCCAAACGCGGGCAGATAGGTGTCGATCGACAGGGGCCCCAGCATCGACAGCCCGGCCAGCATCATCGCCAGCGCACCGCGGCTCAGTGGCGCCATGTGGCTCGGTGTGGGAGGCGGAACGGGCGTGACCGGGTCGGGCGGCACATCGGCCGGAGGGGTGGGAAACATGGCGGGTCCAAAGTGGCGCGCGGACCGGTTTCGGTCCGCGCGCGTGATACAGCATTTTTTAGCGCTTAAAACATTTGAGAAAACCGTAGCGAGCGGCCGCCAATTGTGGCCGAGAAGCGCAACCGTACGAAAGTACGGTGAGCATCGCAAGCCGCAAGTGGCAACGCGCAGTAGGTTTAATCAAATGTTTTTTGGTTTGGCTTCTTCGCGACGGTTGTAACCGGCCACCATATCGAAGCGGAACAAACGGCATTCCAGCGCGCCGTTGAAGAAAGGCGTCTTGCGCGCTTCCTTCAAACGCAGCAGCTTGGGCAGGCCCAGGTCGGCCGTGAACAGGAACACGGTCCAGCCGGCGAAACGCTGCTTCAGGGTCGTGCCCATGGCCGAATAGAACGACGTCGACAGTTCATCTTCGGGGATGGTGCTGTCGCCGCGCACGCCGATACGCTCGCCGTACGGCGGGTTGGTCAGCATGATGCCCGGCACGTCGCTTGGCGGCTTGACTTCCTGCGCCTCGATCTGCTTCAGGGGTACGTCGAAGCGCACGCCGGCGCAACGCAGGTTATGGCGCGTCATGGCGACCATGTCGCCCGAAATGTCGCTGCCGAAAATGGTCGGTTCGGCCGGCAGCGGATTGACCTTGATGGCGTTTTTCATGGCATTCCACGGCGCCGGATCGAAGTCGTGGAAGTTTTCAAACGCGAACTGGCGCGAGGCGCCCGGCGGAATCCCCTGCAGCATCTGCGCCGCTTCGGCCAGGATGGTGCCGGAACCGCACATCGGGTCGAACAGCACCATGCCAGGCTTCCAGCCCGACACGCGCAGCAGGCCGGCGGCCAGATTTTCGCGCAGCGGCGCGTCGCCCGTCTCTTCGCGCCAGCCGCGCTTGAACAGGGCTTCGCCCGAAGTGTCGAGGTAGACGGTGAACGTGTGCGCGTCGAGGAAGCCGACGATGCGCATGTCCGGCGTCTTGGTGTTGACCGATGGACGCTCGTTGAACTGGTCGCGGAAACGGTCGCAGATCGCATCCTTGATTTTCAGTGTCGTGAATTCCAGGCTGCGCAGCGGCGATTTGACGGCCGTGACGTCGACGCGGATCGTGTGATGCACGCCGAACCAGTCTTCCCAGGCTTGCGCCAGGGTCAGGTCGTAAATATCGTTTTCCGTCTTGTAGCCGGAATGGGCCATGCGCATCAGCACGCGCGAAGCGATGCGCGAATGCAGGTTGATGCGGTAGGAATCGAGCAGGTCGCCCGAACAGTGGACACCGCCCGGCACCTGGTTGTGGACCTTCATGGTCGCACTATCCTGGGCGATCTCGCCCAGTTCCTCGGCCAGCGCCGCTTCCATGCCGCGCGGGCATGGGCAAAAATATGAAGCCATGGTGTACCTTTTATCCGTTGAAAAACAATTAACTAAAAATTTCAAAACTTGTCGGATTACGCGCGCAGCGCCAATCCGTCCTACATCCAATATCTTGCGCAGGTCGGCGTAGGTTGGCGTAGGTCGACTTAGCCCGCCAGGGCGTAAGCCGACATGCCGCACACTGCGCCTGTCGGATTACGCGCGGCTTTGCCACGCTAATCCGACCTACCCAGCGCGCGCTCGACAAAGTCGAGGCGGTCCTGGCCCCAGTACCCTTCGCCATCGACGATGTACCACGGCGAACCGAAGACGCTGGCGGCCGTGGCCGCTTCCGTGTTGGCGTCGTATTCGGCCTGCACGCTGGCCGTCTCCGACGTTTTCAGCAGCTGGCGGCCATCGAAACCGGCATCGAGCGCGATCTGCACCAGGGTTTCCTCGTCGCCGATGTTGCGCTCTTCGGCCCACAGGCCGCGCATGATGGCGTGCGCCAGGTTCAGCGATGCTTCCACGCCGTGCGCCAGGCGCGTGGCGATGATCAGCTTGGCCGACGCTTCCGGCGACACGGGAAAGAACTTCGGCTGCAGGGTCAATGGCACTTGCAAAAAGGCCGACCAGCGCGCCAGCTCGGCCAGGCGGTACGCCTGGCGCTGCGGTGCGCGCTTGGCCAGCGGCAGGCCGCCCGAGACGCTGAAGACCTTGCCCAGGTCAAAGGGACGCACGTCGATCTGCGCACCCGTCTTCGCGGCGATGGCCATCAGGCGCGCATGCCCCAGGTAGGTCCATGGCGAGTGAGGCGCAAAAAAATACTGCACGACTTTGCTCTGGCTTGCACTCATCTCGACTCCCTTAGAAAGGCTTGACCACGACCAGCACGACGACGGCCAGCAGCATCACCACCGGCACTTCATTAAACCAGCGGAACCAGGTGTGGCTACGCTTGTTGAGACCTTTTTCAAACTTGCGCAGGATGGAACCGCAGGCGTGGTGATAGCCGAGCAAGAGCACCACGAACGTCAGCTTGGCATGCATCCAGCCCGGCATCTTCATGCGGCCTTCGCCCCCGCCGTACAGCATCCACATCAACGCGAGCCCCAGCACCATGGCCGGCAGCGCCAGCAGGGACATGAAGCGGTACAGCTTGCGCGCCATCAGCAACAGGCGCTCGGTCGCCACCGTTTCCGTCTCCATCGCCAGGTTCACGAAGATGCGCGGCAAGTAAAACAGGCCGGCGAACCAAGACATGACGAAGATGATGTGGAAGGCTTTGGTCCAGAGAAAGAGCATGGGGTTCCCAGTGTCGGAGGTGGAGAAAAATGAGAGCACGGGCCGCCTTGTGGGCAGCCCGCGAAAGAGGCTACTTACGGACTTCGCCGTGGCCAAAGACCACGTATTTGAGCGAGGTCAGGCCTTCCAGTCCCACCGGACCGCGCGCGTGCAGCTTGTCGTTCGAGATGCCGATCTCGGCGCCCAGGCCATATTCGAAGCCGTCGGCGAAACGCGTCGAGGCGTTCACCATCACCGAGGCGGAATCGACTTCGCGCAGGAAGCGCAGCGCATCGCTGTAGTCTTCCGTGATGATGGATTCCGTGTGCTTCGATGAATACCGGTTGATGTGGTCCATCGCTTCGTCGATGCCGTCGACCACCTTCACCGACAGGATGGCGGCCAGGTATTCGGTGGACCAGTCTTCCTCGGTGGCCACTACCAGGTGCGGATAAGCGGCGGCGGCCAGGATCGCATGGCTTTCCGGATCGGCGCGCAGTTCCACCTGTTTGGTCAGATACAGTTCGGCCAGCTGCGGCAGCACGGTGGCGGCGATGGCGCGCGACACGAGCAAGGTTTCCATGGTGTTGCAGGTGCCGTAGCGGTGGCACTTCGCGTTGAAGCCGATATCGATCGCCTTCCTGATATCGGCCTTGGCGTCGATGTAGACGTGGCAGATGCCGTCGAGGTGCTTGATCATCGGCACGGTGGCCTCTTCCATCAGGCGCGCGATCAGACCCTTGCCGCCGCGCGGCACGATGACGTCCACGTACTGCGGCATGGTGATCAGGGAGCCGACGGCGGCGCGGTCGGTGGTGTCGATCACTTGCACGGCATCGGCAGGCAGGCCTGCTCCCAGCAAGCCCTCGGCCACTAGCTTGGCCAGCGCGCGGTTGCAGTGAATCGCTTCCGAGCCGCCGCGCAAGATCGTCGCGTTGCCGCTCTTGATGCACAGGCCGGCCGCGTCCACCGTCACGTTCGGACGCGCTTCATAGATGATGCCGATGACGCCCAGCGGCACGCGCATCTGCCCCACCTGGATGCCCGTCGGGCGGAATTTCATGTTCGAGATTTCGCCGATCGGGTCGGCCAGCGATACGATTTGCGTCAAGCCCTCGACCATGGTGGCGATGGCGGCGTCGGACAGGGTCAGGCGGTCGAGCATGGCCGGCGCCAGGCCGGCGGCGGCTGCCGCATCGAGGTCGCGCTGGTTGGCCGCGCGCAGCAGGTCGGCATCGCGCACGATGGCGGCGGCGATCAGGCTCAAGGCGCGGTTGCGCGTGGCGCTGTCGGCACGCGCCATGGCGCGCGAAGCGGCACGCGCGCGCGTGCCCACGTCCTGCATATATTCTGTGATGTCCATGCTCGTATCCATATAGTAAAAAACTAGCCTCGGGCGATCTTCAGTCCCAGCTGCAGCATGGCGTCCCAGGCATCGCCCGCGTAGCCCTTGGCGCGCAAGCCCTTGATCATCTTGTCCACCTGCGCCGCCTGCTGCAGCGCCGCTTCCAGCACAGGCAGCGAAATGCGCCGCAGGGCCGGTTCCATCATCCGCTCGCGCGGACCCCAGATGCGGTATTCCTTCAGCAGCGCGCCCAACGGACGCCCTTGCGCCATGCCGGCCTTCAATTTTAACAGCGTGCGGATTTCTTCGGAGACGGCCCACAAGACCAGCGGCAGCGCCTCGCCCTCGCCTTTCAAGCCTTCGAGCATGCGCACCAGGCGCGCCGGATCGCCGGCCAGCATGGCTTCGGACAGCTTGAAGACATCGTAGCGGGCCACGTTCAGCACCGCGTCCTGCACTTGTTCGTACGTCAGCTTGCCCGCAGCATGCAGCAAGCCCAATTTCTGGATTTCCTGGTGCGCCGCCAGCAAATTGCCCTCCACCCGTTCGGCGATGAAGTCGATGCTGGCACGCTCGGCGCTTTGCCCCTGCGCGGCCAGGCGCTGGGATATCCACGCCGGCAACTGTGCCCGTTCCACATTCGGAATGTCGATATACACGGCCGCCTGCTGCAGGCTGGCGACCCAGGCCGCCTTTTGCGTGGCCCAGTCCAGCTTGGGCAAGGTGATCAGGGTCAGGTTGTCGGGACTGAGGTTTTTCGCGTAGCTTTGCAGCGCCGCGCCGCCATCCTTGCCCGGCTTGCCCGTGGGGATGCGCAGTTCGATCAGTTTTTTATCGCCGAACAGCGACAGCTCCTGGTTCGCCGCCAGCAGTTCACCCCACTTGAAGCTGCGCTCCACCGTCAGCACGTCGCGCTCGGAGTACCCCTGCGCGCGCGCCGCGCGGCGGATCTTGTCGGCCGCTTCCAGCGCCAGCAGGTGTTCGTCGCTGGTGATCACATACAGCTGCGCCAGCGGCTTGGCCACATGCCCATCGAGCGCGTCTATCCGCAATTGCATGGCGTCCCCGTTACTGCTGCGGGGCGACCGGCGTCACGGGCGCCACCGGCGCCACCGACATGGCCGGCAGCACCGGCTTGATGGCGGCCAGGCGGCGCATGATCTGCTGCACCATGTCGTTGCGCATGTCGCGGTACAGCGCCGCTTCCTCGGTTTCCTTGGCCAGCACCTGCGACTCGTCGAAGGTGATCGGACGCACCAGGCTGATGGTCGTCGGCGCCAGCAACTGGTTGCCGGCCTTGTCCAGCACGCGGAAATTGATCGAGTAACCGAGCTGGTACTCTTGCACGCGGCCATTTTTGTTCAGCGACAAAATGGTCTTGGTACGATTCCTCTCCGGGTCGGTGAGCACCTCAAGGACGGCGTCGGCGCCATCCTTGGTATTGACCACCTCCGTGCTGCCAATGGCGCGGATATAGCGCTTCAGGCCGATCGCCAGCGGCGACGTGTCGGGCAAGCCGATGTACATCGTCGCGAACGGCAGCATGAAGCTGCCGTTCGAACCGCGCAAATGAAAGCCGCAGGCCGACAGCAGGACGGTCAGGCCCAGCGCCAGCACGGCGCGGCGGCCCAACAGCGATACTTGAGAGGAGGTCGTCATGATTACACCACGATGCTGATTAACTTGCCTGGCACGACGATGATCTTTTTCGGCGTGGTCTCGACGTACTTCCGCACACTTTCGCACGCCAGCGCGGCCGCCTCGATGCTGGCCTTGTCCGCATCCTTGGCCACCGTGATCGAGCCGCGCAGCTTGCCGTTCACCTGGATCATCATCTCGATCTCGGACTGCTCCAGTGCCTGCGGGTCGACCTGCGGCCATGCCACGTTCAGCAGGTCGCCGTGTACGCCCGCATAGCCCAGCTCTTCCCACAAGACGTGGGTGATGTGCGGCGCGACGGGATTGAGCAGGCGCAGGAAGATGGAGAAGCCTTCGGCGATCAGCGCCTTCGACTGCGCGCTATCGTCCAGCTTGGCCGATTCCAGGGTGTTGAGCATCTTCATGCAGGCCGACACCACGGTGTTGTACTGGATGCGCTTCAAGTCGTAATCGGCTTGCTGCAGCAGCTTGTGCAATTCGCGGCGCAGGTTTTTCTGCGCGTCGCCCGTGGCCGGTGCGGCGCCGCCAGCCAGTGCGGCCTGGATCGTCGCCGACTGGGCATAGCCGAAGTTCCACACGCGGCGCAGGAAGCGGTTCGCGCCTTCGACGCCGCTGCCCGACCATTCCAGCGTCTGTTCCGGCGGCGAAGCGAACATGGTGAACAGACGGGCCGTGTCGGCGCCGTACTGCTCGATCTGCGCTTGCGGGTCGATGCCGTTGTTCTTCGACTTCGACATCTTTTCCGTGCCGCCGATTTCCACCGGCTGGCCGTCGGCCACCAGGACGGCGCTTTGCGGGCGGCCCTTGTCGTCGAGCGACAGGCGCACGTCGTCCGGGTTGAACCAGGTGGTCTTGCCCGCGGCGTCCTTGCGGAAATACGTTTCGTTGAGCACCATGCCCTGCGTCAGCAGGTTGACGAAAGGCTCGTCGAACTTGACCAGGCCGAAGTCGCGCATGATCTTGGTCCAGAAGCGCGCGTACAGCAAGTGCATGACGGCGTGTTCGATGCCGCCGATGTACTGGTCCATCGGCATCCAGTAATCGTTGCGCGCGTCGACCATGGCGTCGTTCGAGCCTGGCGAGGTATAGCGCATGTAGTACCACGACGAATCGACGAAGGTATCCATGGTGTCCGTCTCGCGGCGCGCCGGCTTGCCGCACTGCGGGCAGTCGCACTGCAGGAAAGCTTCATATTTGTTCAGCGGGTTGCCCGTGCCGTCCGGCACGCAGTCTTCCGGCAACACCACCGGCAGGTCTTTTTCCGGCACCGGCACCACGCCGCAATCGGCGCAATGGATCATCGGGATCGGCGTGCCCCAGTAGCGCTGGCGCGAAATGCCCCAGTCGCGCAGGCGGAACGTGGTTTTCTTTTCGCCCAGGCCCAGTTCCGCCAGGTCGGCGGCCACCGCGTCGACGGCGGAAGCGAAATGCAGGCCGTCGTATTTGCCGGAAGCGACGCACACGCCATCCTTGCTGCCATACGATTCCTGCCAGGCGTCCGTCGAAAATTCCTGGCCCTTGACTTCGATCACTTGCTTGATCGGCAGATTGTATTTCTTGGCAAAGCCGAAATCGCGTTCGTCGTGCGCCGGCACGCCCATCACGGCGCCGTCGCCGTAGGTGATCAGCACGTAGTTGCCGACCCAGACTTCCACCTGCGCGCCCGTCAGCGGATGGGTGACGAACAGGCCGGTCGGCATGCCCTTCTTCTCCATCGTCGCCATGTCCGCTTCGATCACGGAGCCCAGCTTGCATTCGGCGTTGAAGGCGGCCAGCGCAGGATTGCTTTGCGCGGCGTGGATGGCCAGCGGGTGCTCGGCGGCCACGGCGCAGAAGGTCACGCCCATGACGGTGTCCGGGCGGGTAGTAAAGACGTACAGCTTGCCGTCCCCGATCAGGGCGCCGTTCGCGTCCTTGATCTCATGCGGGAAGGCGAAGCGCACGCCCGTCGACTTGCCGATCCAATTGGTCTGCATGGTGCGCACGCGCTCGGGCCAGCCCGGCAGCTTGTCGTCCACATAGGCCAGCAGCTCTTCCGCGTAATCGGTGATGCGCGCGTAGTACATGGGGATTTCGCGCTTTTCGATCAGCGCGCCGGAACGCCAGCCCTTGCCGTCGACCACTTGTTCGTTGGCCAGCACGGTCTGGTCGATCGGGTCCCAGTTCACGGTACCGGTCTTCTTGTAGATGATGCCTTTTTCCAGCATCTTGAGGAACATCCACTGGTTCCATTTGTAGTATTCAGGCTTGCAGGCGGTCATTTCGCGCGACCAGTCGATCGCCAGGCCCATCGATTCCATCTGCTGTTTCATGTGGGCGATGTTCGAATACGTCCATTGCGCGGGCGGCACGTTGTTGGCCATGGCCGCGTTTTCCGCCGGCATGCCGAACGCATCCCAGCCCATCGGCATGAGCACGTTGTAGCCGTTCATGCGCAGGTAGCGGTACATCACGTCGTTGATCGTATAGTTGCGCACGTGACCCATGTGCAGCTTGCCCGAAGGGTAAGGCAGCATCGAGCAGGCAAAATACTTGCCTTTTGGGAAACGCGGGTCGTGTTCGACGGCTTTATAGGCGTCGATCGCCTTCCAGTGCGATTGGGCGGCTTGTTCGACGTCGGCGGGACTATATTTATCTTGCATGATGTGCGGCCAATAGTGGATATGAACCGAGCATTATACTGGTTGTCGCCGCCCGATAGCGCGGCGCGCTGGCGGCCCGGGCCGGCAAATTTTGGCAAGCGCACAATTATGCTGTGTAATATATGGGCAATCTTGTTCTTTGCATCAAAGCCGGCCATGATCGTCTACCAGGAATATCCGCCCCTCCCCGCCCTGCGGCCCTGGCTGGACTGCGTCTGGACCTGCCGCGTGCAGACGGGCGCCACGCCCCTGACGCACCAGGTCTTGCCCGACAATTGCATCGATATTTTGTGCCAGGACCAGCAGGACGCCAGCTTTGCCGTCGGCATGATGACGACGCCGATTGCCGTCGTCAGCCAGGGCCTCGTGCAGACGGTGGCGGCCCGCTTCAAGCCGGGCGCGGCGGCACGCTTCTTCCAGCTGCCCTTGTGCGAACTCAATGATGGACGTGCCGATCTGCGGCAGCTGTGGGGCCGCGAGCTGGCGGCGCGCCTGGGCGACGCCCTGTGGAGCGAACCCTTGTCCAACGCGCAAAGAATTGCCATTTTGCAAGATTATCTGCTGCTGCGCCTGCGCGCCGCGCCGCCACGGCGCCAGGC
This sequence comes from Janthinobacterium sp. BHSEK, assembly GCF_056174685.1. Classification (NCBI taxonomy): domain Bacteria; kingdom Pseudomonadati; phylum Pseudomonadota; class Betaproteobacteria; order Burkholderiales; family Oxalobacteraceae; genus Janthinobacterium; species Janthinobacterium sp. BHSEK. The sequence goes on along the minus strand of NZ_JBWBYV010000029.1, from coordinate 138,002 downwards.
CGGCGTGGCCGACCATGCCATCGCGGCCATCGAGCGCGCATGCGGCCAGGTGCGCGTGGACGGCCTGGCGCAGCAGCTGGGGGTGTCGCGCCAGCACCTGGCGCTGCAATTTCGTCAGCACGTGGGCATCAGCCCGAAGCTGTTTGCCCGCATCTGCCGTTTCCGGGCCGCCAGCGCTGGCTTGAAAAGCCTGCCGCAGCAGCCGGATTGGGTGCAAGTGGCCTTGCAATACGGCTATTTCGACCAGTCGCACCTGATCCACGACTTCCAGGAATTCACCCGCCGCTCGCCCGAAGCGTGGCTGACGGGCCGACGCGCGTGAGCACCTTCCATTTTTCCAATCGCGCGGCGCGCGCCGGTGGCATGATGGCGTTATTCTTCATTCACCAGGAGCAGAACATGATCAAGGGTTTACGCACCGTCACCTATCCCGTCCCCGACCTGGAGCAGGCCAAGGCCTGGTACAGCCAGGTGTTCGGCACGGCACCGTATTTCGACCAGCCGTTCTATGTCGGCTTTGCCATCGGCGGCTTCGAGCTGGGCCTGCTGCCGGACGGCCAGCCCGGCACGCAGGGCAGCGTGACGTACTGGGGCGTGGACGGCATCGAGCAGGAGGTCGAGCGCATCGTGGCACTGGGCGGCACCCTGCATCACCCGATCACGGACGTGGGCGACGGCATCCGCACGGTGGAATTGCTCGACCCGTTCGGCAATCAGATCGGCCTGATCGACAATCCTCACTTCGATACGGCCAAGGTCGTCTAGGCCGCCTCGCCTTGCAGCCATAGCCGGAACTGCTGCAAGGCCAGCTTTTCATGCGCCGCCTCGGGCGTGATCAGGTAATACGCGCGCTGGCCGCGCAGTGGGCGCTCGCATGCGATGCGTAGCTCGCCGCGCGCCAGTTCCGCCTCCACCAGCATACGGGGCAGCAAGACCACGCCCTGCCCCTGCACGGCCGCCATGGCCAGCATGGAAAACAGCTCATAGCGCGCGCCGTAGCGCGCCCCTTCTCCATCGACCTGCATGGCGTCAAACCACTGGCGCCAGGCACCCGGGCGCGTACTTTGTTGCAACAAAGTCAGGTCCAGCAAATCCTGCGGCTGCCAGGCGCTGCGCGCCGCCAGCAGGCGGGGGCTGGCGACGGGCACGATTTCTTCATGCATCAGCAAGGTGGCGCGCGTGCCGGGCCAGCGCGCCAGCTGCTCGGGCGTGCCCGCGTACAGCGCGCCGTCGTATTCCGTATCGGCAAACATGAACGGTTTCGTGTAGGCATCGATATGCACGACGATGTCCGGGTGCATGCCCGCCAGTGATGACAGCCGCGGCATCAGCCAGCGCGTGGCAAACGTGGGTACCGAGGCCAGCTGCAAGGTCCCGCCACCGCCCTGGCGCGCCATGGTGTCGAGCGTGTCGCGCTCCAGTCCATCGAGGCGGGCCGCGATCTGCCGCGCATACGCGGCGCCGGTGCTGGTCAGCAGCACGCCATGGCGCGTGCGCTGGAACAGTTGCACGCCAAGAAAGCTTTCCAACGATGAAATCTGGCGCGACACGGCGCTTTGCGTCAGCGACAGTTCGCGCGCCGCGTGCGTGTAGCTCTGGTGGCGCGCGGCCGCCTCGAAACAATTTAGCGCCTGCAGCATGGGAATTTTGCGTGACATGGGGGTATCCGGCCGGTGAAATTCCTCTAGTATGCCGCAAGATATGCGTAGCACGCATGTCTGGGTGCGAAAAAATCGTTTGCGCAAGGCTAGGCAAGAACCTACCATGAGCCATATTCAATCTTGCGCCGATCACCGGCGCTCACCTGCGAGGCCTGTGATGAGCAAAACCGTATTCGACTGGAATTCCCCCCTGCTGCTGGAAGAACAACTGACGGGCGACGAACGCGCCGTGCTGGAAGCGGCGCGCGATTATTGCCAGGGCAGCCTGGTGCCCAGGGTCCTCGAATCGTTCCGCCATGGCCGCACGGATGCGGCCATCTTCCGCGAAATGGGAGAATTGGGCTTGCTGGGCACGACCATTCCGGAAGAATACGGCGGCGCCGGCCTGAACTACGTTTGCTACGGCCTGGCCGCGCGCGAAGTCGAGCGCGTCGATTCGGGCTACCGCTCGATGATGAGCGTGCAATCGTCGCTGGTGATGGTGCCGATCAATGCCTTCGGCAACGAAGAAACCAAACAGAAATACCTGCCGAAACTGGCGACGGGCGAATTCATCGGCTGCTTCGGCCTGACGGAACCGAACCACGGCTCCGACCCTGGCAGCATGGTCACGCGCGCGCGCAAGGTACCGGGCGGCTACAGTATCTCCGGCGCCAAGATGTGGATCACCAACAGCCCCATCGCCGACGTGTTCGTCGTCTGGGCCAAGGACGACGAGGGCGCGATCCGCGGTTTCGTGCTGGAAAAAGGCTGGAAAGGCCTGTCGGCGCCCGAGATCCACGGCAAGGTCGGTTTGCGCACCAGCATCACCGGTGAAATCGTCATGGATGAAGTGTTTTGCCCGGAAGAAAACGCCTTCCCCGACGTGCGCGGCTTGAAAGGCCCGTTCACTTGCCTGAACAGCGCGCGCTACGGCATCGCCTGGGGCGCGCTGGGCGCGGCCGAAGACTGCTACCTGAAGGCGCGCCAGTACACGATGGACCGCCAGCAATTCGGCCGCCCCTTGGCCGCCAACCAGCTGGTGCAAAAGAAACTCGCCGACATGCTGACGGAAATCACCATGGGCTTGCAAGGCTGCTTGCGCCTGGGCCGCATGAAGGACGAGGGCTCGCCGGCCGTGGAAATCACGTCTATCATGAAACGCAACAGCTGCGGCAAGGCGCTCGATATCGCCCGCGTGGCGCGCGACATGATGGGCGGCAACGGCATTTCCGACGAGTTCGGCGTCATCCGCCACCTGGTCAACCTGGAAGTGGTCAACACCTATGAAGGCACGCACGACGTGCACGCGCTGATCATCGGCCGCGCCATCACCGGCATCGCCGCCTTCAACTAATGGATGCCTTGGCTTCCACCCTCGCCTCCACCCTGCGGCCCGCGCCGTTGACCGGCTTGCGCGTGCTGGACCTGTCGCGCGTGCTGGCCGGCCCGTGGGCCGGGCAAATGCTGGCCGACCTCGGCGCCGACGTCGTCAAGGTCGAGCAGCCGGGCCGCGGCGACGACACGCGCTCCTGGGGGCCGCCGTATCTGAAGGACGAGGACGGCCGCGACACGGCCGAAGCGGCCTATTTCCAGTGCGCCAACCGCAACAAGCGCTCCTTGTGCATCGACCTGGCCGCCCCTGAAGGGCAAGCCCTGGTGCGCAAGTTGGCGCAAGAGGCAGACGTGCTGCTGGAAAATTTCAAGCTCGATGGCTTGAAGCAATATGGCCTGGACTCAGCCAGCTTGCTCGAACTCAATCCGCGCCTCGTGTATTGCTCGATTACCGGCTTCGGCCAGGACGGGCCGTACGCGGCGCGCGCCGGCTATGACTTCTTGATCCAGGGCATGGGCGGCTTGATGAGCATCACGGGCGTGCCCGATGGCCAGCCTGGCGCCGGGCCGCAAAAAGTGGGCGTGGCGCAGACGGACATCATGACGGGCCTGTACGCCACCATCGCCGTGCAGGCGGCGCTGGCCGAACGGGAGCGCTCGGGCCTGGGCCAGCATATCGACCTGGCCCTGCTGGACGTGCAAGTGGCGGCCCTGGGCAACCAGGCGGCGAACTACTTGTGCGGCGGCAAAGTGCCGCAGCGCATGGGCAATGCGCATCCGAACATTGTTCCGTATCAAGACTTTCCCACGGCCGATGGCGACATGATTCTGGCGATCGGCAACGATGGACAGTTTTCGCGTTTTTGCGCCGTCGCCGGCCACCCGGAATGGGCGCAGGATGACCGCTTCGCCACCAACCCGCAGCGCGTGGCGCACCGGGCCATCTTGATTCCCCTGATGCGCCAGACCACGGTCATGCGCACGACGGCCGAGTGGATCAGCGCCTTCGAGGCGCAAGCCGTGCCGTGCGGCCCCGTCAACCGCATCGACCAGGTCTTTGCCGACCCGCAAGTGGTGGCGCGGGGCTTGAAAGTGGAAATGCCGCACCCGACGGCGGGCACGGTGGCGCTGGTGGCCAATCCCGTGCGCCTGTCCGGCTCGCCGGTGCAATACCGCTTGCCGCCGCCCTTGCTGGGGCAGCATACGAACGAGGTGCTGCAGCAGTGGCTGGGGTTGGACGGTGAGGAGATTGACGGCTTGCGTGAGCGCAAGGTGGTGTAAATGTTGGTCGTCTGGACGTAGGTCGGATTAGCGCTTGCGCGTAATCCGACTTGCACAGCCAATAATGTTGTCGGATTACGGCCCGCAGGGCCTAATCCGACCTACGATTCTATTCACTTGAGTACCAGCTTCAACGCCGGCTTTTCACCATAATCGTCATAGCGTTCATTGATGCCGGCGATGCAAAACGTGATTTCTTCCAATAAATCAGGCACTTGCGCCTTCATCGCGTCAGCGTCCTGCACCACGATTTCCAGCACTTCGTTCGACTTCAAACGGAACTGCGTCATGTTTTCATCGTCGCGCAGGTAGCTGAGGCAATCGACCCAGGCATCCATGCTGTTGCCGTAGAACTCGGGGAAACCGAAGGCTTGCACGCATTGCGCGTGGAAGCTTGCTGCGTCGGTGATGTCTTTTCCATTCAGGATGGCAGTGGCCATGGTCTTCCTCAGTTCTTCAGCGACAGCACATCCTGCATGTCGAACAGGCCAGTCGGCTTGTCGGCCAGGAAACGCGCCGCGCGCAGGGCGCCGTGGGCGTAGGTGACGCGGCTGCTCGACTTGTGGCTGATCTCGATGCGTTCGCCGATACCGGCAAACAGCACCGTATGGTCGCCGACGATATCGCCGCCGCGGATGGTGGCAAAGCCGATGGTCGACGGGTCGCGTTCGCCCGTCACGCCTTCGCGGCCGTACACCGCGCACTCCTTCAGGTCGCGGCCCAGGGCGCCGGCCACCACTTCACCCATTTGCAGGGCCGTGCCCGACGGCGCATCGACCTTGAAGCGGTGATGCGCTTCGATGATTTCGATGTCGTAGCCTTCGGACAGGCTTTTCGCGGCCAGTTCCAGCAATTTCATGGTGACATTCACGCCCACGCTCATGTTCGGCGCGAACATGATGGCCGTCTTTTCGGCGGCGGCGGCAATGGCGGCCTTGCCCGCGTCATCGAAACCGGTGGTGCCGATGATCATCTTGACGCCGTGCTCGGCGCAATACGCCAGGTGCTGCAAGGTGCCTTCGGGACGGGTGAAGTCGATCAGGTAATCGGCATTGGCCAGGCCGGTGGCAAGGTCCGACTCGATCAGCACGCCGGCAGGCTTGCCAAGAAAGGCGGCGGCATCCTGGCCGACGGTCGGCGAGCCGACGCGGTCGAGGGCGCCGGTCAGCACGGCGTCGGGCGCGTTGCTGACCGCTTCGATCAGGATATGGCCCATACGGCCGCTGGCGCCAGCGATGGCGATTTTCAGTTCAGTCATTTTATTCTCTTACAGCAACTTATTTGGTGGGTTCGGCGGCAGGCGCAGGTGCCGGCTCGGCGGCAGGTGCCGGTGCAACTTCAGGCTTGCTCACAGGAATGGCAGGGGCGGCATCGGCCGGTACCGGCACGGCGCTTGGCGCCACGGGCGATGGCACGGCGGCGGCAGGCACGTCGGCCTTGGCGACCTTGGCGAATGGCGACGGACCGGCGATACGGTCGATATATTCTTTCTCCGTCGGCAAGTTGCCGCCTTCGAAACGCTCAACCTTGCCATCCTTGCCGAAGTACACGACCACGCGGCTGCTGGTGGTTTCGCCACTGCCCCGGGCCAGACGGAATGGATAATCCCAGCGGTCGGCATGGAAGATATCGGTCAGCAGCGAGGTGCCGAGGACGAAACGCACCTGGTCGCGCGTCATGCCCACTTTCAACTGGGCCAGCATCTCTTCGGAGACAAAGTTGCCTTGTTGAATGTCTGGACGGTACGGCGAGAAAAACCACATGAATTTTTGCAGCGGCGTAATGGTGGTCGTCTGCGCGCCCTGTTCGGGGACCAGTTCCTTGCCTTCTTTTTGAGCAGCTGCCGGCTTTTCGCCAAGGATGCCACGGCTGGCGCAGCCGGACATGGCCAGCGCGACACAGACCATGCCTGCCACGACTGGTGCTCGAAATGAAAGACGGTGCCAGAGAGATGGCAATACAGCCGGGGTTACGCGCATAAATGACCTCAATTGGATGAACAAAACGCCAGGAGTGACCGGCCCGCCAAAAAATGCATATTTTGGCACTCCCCGACAAAACGCTATATGATAAAGCACCTGACCCACATACGAGCAACAAACATGAGTAACAATCCTAGTGATCTCAAGGCAAGCGGCCTGAAAGCCACCCTGCCACGGCTGAAGATACTCGATATCTTCCAGAGTAGCCCGGTACGCCACCTGACCGCGGAAGATGTCTACAAGATTCTGCTGGCCGACAATATGGATGTCGGTTTGGCAACTGTCTACCGCGTCCTCACGCAATTCGAACAGGCAGGCTTGCTCAACCGCAACCATTTTGAAACCGGCAAGGCGATTTTCGAACTCAACGAAGGCTCCCACCACGACCACCTGGTGTGCCTCGACTGTGGCCGGGTCGAAGAATTCTTCGACGAAGAAATCGAAATCCGCCAGCAAAAAGTGGCCGAAGAGCGCGGCTTCAAGATCGCCGAACACGCCCTGGCCATCTACGGCAACTGCACCAAGACAGCCTGCCCGCACAAAACAGCCTGACCCACGCCGGCCGCTCCCGCAAGGGAAGGCCAGCCATCAATGCTGGCTGAGCGCGCTCGACAGCAGCTTGGCCGTGATGTCGACGATCGGAATGACGCGCTCGTAAGCCATGCGCGTCGGTCCGATCACTCCCAATGTTCCCACGATCTTGCCGTTGACTTCATACGGCGCCGTCACCACGCTCATCTCATCCATCGGCACCAGGTTCGATTCTCCGCCGATGAAAATCTGCACGCCCGTCGCCTTGCTCGACACGTCGAGCAACTGCATCAAGCCCGTCTTTTGCTCGAACATGTCGAACATCTGGCGCAGCGAATGCATATTCGATGACAGATCGCTCACGCTGAGCAAGTTGCGCTCGCCGGAAATGACCATGTCGTCGCTATGGTCGGCCATCGCTTCGCTGCCCGCTTCCACGGCCGCCTGCATCAGGCTGCCCATATCGTCGCGCAACTGGCGCAATTCACCCTGCAGGCGCACGCGCACGGCGTCGAAGGACAGGCCGCCGTAATTCTGGTTGATGTAATTGGCCGATTGCACCAATTGCGCCGGCGTATAGTCGGCTTCCGTCAGCAATAAACGGTTCTGCACATCCCCGCCGGGAGCGACGATGACGAGCAGGATGCGTTTTTCTGACAGGCGCAGGAATTCGATTTGCTGGAACACGGATTCGCGGCGCGGGCTGAGCACGACGCCGGCGAACTGCGACAGCGACGACAGCATCTGCGCCGCGTTGGCGATGGTTTTTTGCGGCTGCGGCGTCTGCAGGCGCATGCGCGATTCCACCAGGTGCTCGTCCAGGTGCCGGACGGTCAGCAGGGTGTCGACGAAGATGCGGTAGCCGCGCGGCGTGGGGATGCGTCCGGCCGAAGTATGGGGACTGGAGACATAACCGAGCTCTTCCAGGTCGGCCATGATGTTGCGGATCGTGGCCGGCGACAGGTCGAGGCCGGAAATTTTCGACAAGGCGCGCGAACCGACCGGCAGGCCGTCGGCGATATATCGCTCGACCAGGGCTTTCAGCAGTGTTTGGGCACGTGTATCGAGTTGCATGGTGTTTTAGGTAAGCAAATAATCTTTATTAAGCAAGCGGCAGCGAAAGCGGCCGAACCTGCATCAACAGCGCCTATTATGCACGTTCGCCCGGCCAGCGGCGATCAATCTTCCAGTTGCCCCTGCAGCCACAGCAGCAATTCATCAAAGTTGGCGCAGATGGCGTCGGGCTGCACGCCGGCGGCCAGGTGGGCGTCGCTGCCCTTGCGGTTCATCCACACGGCACGCATGCCCGCCCCTTGCGCCCCCGTCACGTCGAAATACAGATCGTCGCCCACATACACGGCTTCATGGGGCGCCACGCCCAGCGCGGCGCAAGCGGCCAGGAAGATGCTGGCGTCGGGCTTGGCCACGCCGAAATCGCTGGCGGCAATCGACACCTTGAAATGCTGCGCCAGTCCGATAATTTCAAGGTCCGCATTGCCATTCGAGATGGAGCCGAGCAGCAGGCGCTGGCGCATCCAGGCCAGGCCCGGCAAGACGTCGTCATACGGCTGGACCCGATGGCGCGCGGCCAGGAACTGCGCGATGGCGCCGTCGACCAGGGCGGCATCCTCGCCAGCGGCCTCGAAGGCGGTCAGCAGGCCCGCGCGGCGCAACTCGATCAGATTGCCATGGAAATGCGGTTGTTCCTTGAGCATGGCCAGGCGGTGCTGGCGCAACAGCTCGATGGAAAACTGCTGCGCCACCTTGGGCGCATGCGTGGCCAGCCAGTCGTGCAGCAGGGTTTCGGCGGCGGCAATCACGGGCGCGATGGGCCACAAGGTATCGTCGAGGTCGAACAGGATGGCCTTGGGCGGCACGGCAGGTTTTACAGGAGCAAGGGACATGGGACTCACGGTGGATGCCGCGCCACAGTGCGCAGCCTGCATCTATTGTCGCATTGATCGACGCCGCCAGCATGGCGGCGCCCCCATGAAATGGGGCCGGGCCAGCGCTTCCCGGCGAAAAATTGTTACAGGGTGATACAAGGCAAGATCATCCGGCTTGCCAGATAGACTAAAATAGGCGCCATTCCAATGCGGCGCCAGCGTCCGCGTTGCGCTACCCAACCTAATTCGTTTTGGAGAATGTATGAAAAATTTGTACCTGCGCTCGATGCTGGCGGCGGCTTGCGCCGTCACATTGGCGGCCTGCGGCGGCAGCGGCGGCAACCTGTATCTGAGCGGCCAAGTCTCCAATCTGGCAAAAGATGGCCTGATTCTGCTGAATGATGGCGAACGCCTGCCTGTCGCCTCAGGCCAGACCTCCTTTGTTTTCACCAAGCTGGTCAGCACCGATGACCGCTACGACATCACCATTGCGCAACAGCCAAAGGGCGCCGTCTGCACTATTACCAATGGCGTCGGCAAGGCATCGAGCTATACCGTGACCACGGCCTTCGTGAGCTGCGTGACCAACTCCTACCCGCTGAGCGGCACCATCACGGGCCTGACCGCCGACGGCTTGACCCTGGCCATCGGCAATACCACCACCAGCCCGCTGAAAGGCAGCACCAGCTATACATTCCCGAATGTCAATGACGGCATCGCCTACAATATTTCCATCGCGACGTATCCAACGGGCCAGACGTGCAGTTTCGTGGGTTCTGCCAGCGCCAACGGCCGCGACGTCGTCGGCACCATGGGTTCAGCCGCCACGACCGGCGCCACACTGAACTGCACGGCGCTGTAAGCCACGCGATTCGTCACCACTATATTGGATTGGAGAAATACATGAAGTTATCCTGCCTGCGCCCTGTCGCCGCGCTGCTGTTGACCCTGGGACTGGCTGCTTGCGGCGGCAAGGCCTCGTATGATGTCAGCGGCACCATCAGCAACTTGAACACCAACGGCCTGGTCCTGGCCAACGCCGGCGTCAACCTCCCGATTACAGCGGGCCAGACTTCGTTCACCTTTGCCAAGCGCATCGACTATGGCACCGACTACAACATCACCGTGCAGACCCAGCCAGCCCACATGACTTGCACCGTCAGTGGCGGGACCGGTTCGGCCGGTCACTACCTGAGCATCCAGGCGGCCGTCATGTGCACGCAAAATAGCTACACGGTAGGCGGCACGGTGACTGGCCTGACAGCCGACGGCCTGATCCTGATCAACGGCAATGCGCAAACCTCGGTGGCCAAGGACAGCACGACCTTCACCCTGGCGTCGCGTGTTCCCGATGGCGACACGTATGGCATCAGCATATTTGCCCAGCCGACCGGCTTGAAATGCAGCGTGGCGCCGAACACCGGCGTTGGCGTCATGGGCGAAGCGAACGTGACGACCGTGCAGATCGCCTGCAATCCGGCCTGATGCGGTGACGCTGGCAGCCGCGACGCGGCTGCCAGGAAGAGATATCATGGAAATCTATAGTTGATATTCGAAAGATAAATTGGAATTATATGTGGCGATGCAGCATAATGCATCTGTCTCCTCCAACTCTTCCAAGAATTGGATTTAGCCCGCTTTCACCAGCGGGCTTTTTTTTGTCCAAAATTTCTCAGGCCGGTTGATTCAAGCCCGGCTGCAGCATCTGCACGATGCTGGAGAAATCCTGCTGCGCATAACCGGCTTGCGCATGCATCTGGTACAGCTGGCGCACCAGCCCGCCCAAGGGCGTGGGCGCGTTCGCCGACAGGGCCGACTGCTGCGCCAGGCCCAGGTCCTTCAGCATCAGCGCCGTGCCGAAGCCGCCCGTGTAATTGCGCGAGGCGGGCGTGCCGTCCATGACGCCGGGCCACGGGTTGTACACTTCCAGGGTCCAGTTGCGGCCCGAACTCTTGGCCATGATCTCGGACAACACTTTCGGATCAAGGCCATGCGCCACGCCCAGGTTCAGCGCCTCGGCTGTCCCCGCCATCAAGATACCCAGCAGCATGTTGTTGCAAATCTTCGCTACCTGGCCCGCGCCCGCCTCGCCCGCATGGAAAATGTTCTTGCCCATCTTTTCCAGCAAGGGCCGCGCCTGCTGCAAGGCCACTTCGCTGCCGCCGACGATGAAGGTCAGGGTGCCGGCCGCCGCGCCCGCCGTGCCGCCCGAGACGGGCGCATCGATCATGGCAAAGCCGCGCTCGCTGGCCGCCTGCGCCACCTGCCGCGCCACGTCGGCCGCGATGGTGCTGCAATCGATGAACAGGGCGCCCGGCTTGGCCGAATCGAGCACGCCGCCGGCGCCCAGATACAGCTCCTGCACGTGCTTGTTGGCCGGCAGCATGGTGATAACGGCGTCGGCCGTCTGCACGGCCGCACTGGCGGACGCGGCCGCCGTGGCGCCCGCCTCGACCAGCGACGCCACCGCCGCCGGCGCCAGGTCGAACACGGACACGTGGAAGCCGGCGGCCACCAGGTTGCGGGCCATCGGCGCGCCCATGTTGCCCAGGCCGATAAATGCGATATGTTGCATGGTAAATATCTCCTGTAGCGCCTAAAAAAGCCCATGGCGTTGTTGCCTTGCCTCGTCGTACTAGTCGTACTGCCTTCGGCAAGGCGCCTAGCCCTGAGCATTTTTATGCACTACTTAAATGTTTAAATGTGTAGGTCGGCAAGTGGATGCGTGCTCCACGGCGCCGCAAAATACTCGTCCAGATACGCTGCGCTGACCTCGGCCAGGCTGGCCGGTTGCCACTGCGGCGCGTTGTCCTTGTCGATCAGCAAGGCGCGCACGCCTTCGCTGAAGTCTGCGTGGGCGCAGCATTGCACGGCAACGATCAGTTCCAGCTGGAACACTTGCGCCAGACTCATGTGCCGCGTGCGTACACGCATGTCCCACACCAAGGCGGCCGAAGTGGGCGCGCCCTTGTCCAGCGAGTGGGCCGCCTTTTGCAGCCAGACCGAATCGCCGTCATACGCGGCAATGGCGGCCACCACTTCGGGCAAGGTGGGTGCTTGCGTCAGCGCGGCGATGGCGTCGAAGTTGGCGCGCACTTCGGAGACGGGCAGCATGGAGGCTGGCGCCGAGAAGCCGCGCAGCAAGCGGCTCAGCTGCTGGTGATTCGCCTGCGGATCAGCTTGCCATTGCGCCAGCGCCAGCGCGTCGAGCACCATGTTCCGCTCTTCCTGGCGCAGGAAATAGTCGCCCAGGCCCGCGAACAGCGCGTCGGCCGCGTTCATCGGCGCGCCCGTCAAACCGAGGAACAGGCCGCTGCGGCCCGGCATGCGGCCCAGGAACCAGCTGCCGCCCACGTCGGGGAACAGGCCGATCGTGATTTCCGGCATGGCAATGCGCGTGCTTTCCGTCACCACTTTGTGGCTGGCACCGGCCATCAGGCCCAGGCCGCCGCCCATGACGATGCCGCCGCCCCACACCAGCAGCGGTTTCGCATACGTATGGATGCGGTGGTCGAGCCGGTACTCCTCGGCAAAGAAGGCCAGCGCCTGCGGGTTCGGCACGACACCCGGTTGCTCGGCCACGGCCGAACGCAGGCTGCGCACGTCGCCGCCGGCACAGAAGGCCTTGTCCGTCGACGATTGCAGCACCACGCAGGCGATGGCGTCGTCAGCATCCCAGCGCACGAGGGCGCCGTCGATGGCGCGGATCATGTCCAGGGTCAAGGCGTGCAAGGACTTCGGCGCATCGAGGGCGATGACGCCCAGCTTCTTGCCGCCGGGACAGTCGCGTTCCTCGATTTTCACGGTTTCAAGCAAAGTCTCAACCATTCTTCCACTCCGCCGGACGTTTTTCCAGGAACGCCTGCACGCCCTCTTTCTGGTCTTGCGTATCGAACAGGCCCAGGAACAGGGTGCGCTCGTCGGGCAGGGAATCGACCAGCGGATGGCTGCGCGCGCCCTGGATCAGGGTCTTGCACGCCGTCACGCTGCTGGGACTCTGGCGCGCCACCTTGGCGGCCAGGGCCAGTGCCGTGGCGGCAGCCTTGCCAGTTGGCACGACTTCCTCGACGAGGCCGATGGCCAGGGCCTTGTCCGCATCGACGCGCTCGCCACATAAAATCATGCGCTTGGCCCAGCCTTCGCCCACCAGCCACGGCAAGTGCTGCGTGCCGCCCGCGCACGGCAGCAAGCCGACGGAGGCTTCCGGCAAGGCCATCTGCGCGTGTTCCTCGGCGATGCGGATATCGCAGGCCAGCGCGCATTCGAGCCCGCCGCCCATGGCATAGCCATTGATGGCGGCGATGCTGACGCCACGAAACGCGGACAGTGCCTCGAAGGCCTCGCCAAACGCGGCGGCCATGGCGAACGCCGTGTCTTTATTGCCGTCAGCAAACACTTTCAGATCGGCGCCAGCCGAGAAGAACTTGGCGCCGCCGCCCGTGATCACGAGCGCGTACACGTCCGGATCAAGGTTCAGGTCGGCCACCAACTCTTTCAGGGCGCGCAGGCTGGCCAGGGTCCACGTGTGGGCGGGCGGGTTGTCGAGAGTCACCAGGGCCGTGTGGCCGCGGCGTTCCAGCAGCAGATTGGTATACACTTTAGTCATCGTAAGGTCTCCGTGGCGCCGTCTTTCAGAATCGCTCGCGCGACGATCAGGCGCATGATTTCATTCGTCCCTTCCAGGATCTGGTGCACGCGCGTGTCGCGCACATGGCGCTCGAGCGGGTACTCGCGGATGTAGCCGTAGCCGCCATGCAATTGCAGCGCATCGTTGGCCACATTGAAACCCACATCCGTGGCGAAACGTTTGGCCATGGCGCAATACGCCGTCGCATCCGGGCTTTCCTGGTCGAGTTTCCAGGCCGCCAGGCGCACCATCTGGCGCGCCGCCACCAGTTCCGTCAGCATGTCGGCCAGCTTGAATTGCAGCGCCTGGAACTGGGCCAGCTCGCGGCCGAACTGCGTGCGCTCCTTCATGTACGCCTGCGCCCGCGTCAGGGCCGCCTGCGCCGTGCCCACCGAGCACACGGCGATATTGATGCGCCCGCCATCGATGCCCTTCATGGCGATGGCAAAGCCTTCGCCTTCCGCGCCCAGCAAGTTACCGACAGGCACTTTCACCTGATCGAAGCTGATGATGCGCGTGGGCTGACTGTTCCAGCCCATCTTTTCTTCTTTCTTGCCATACACGATGCCGGGCAAATTCGCCGGCACGGCAAAGGCGGAAATACCGGCCGCGCCCTCGCCGCCGGTTCTCGCCATGACGATCAGCATGTCCGTCTGGCCCGCACCCGAAATAAACGCTTTCGTGCCGTCCAGCACATAAAAGTCGCCATCCTTGACTGCCTTGGTACGCAAGGACGCCGCATCCGAGCCCGACTGCGGTTCCGTCAGGCAATAGCTGGCCAGCTTCTGACCGGCGGCCAGGGCCGGCACCCACTCGTCGCACAGCGCTTCCTGCCCCCAGCGCGACAGCATCCAGGTAGCCATGTTGTGGATCGTGATGTAGGCCGTGGTCGAGGTGCAGCCGCCGGCCAGTTCCTCGAAGACGATGGCCGCGTCCTGGCGGGAGAGGCCCAGGCCGCCCCAGCGCTGCGGCGTGTACAGGCCGCAAAAGCCCATCTCGCCCGCCTTGGCGATGGTTTCCACCGGGAAGATCGATTCCGCATCCCAGTGCGCCGCGTGCGGCGCCAGTTCGCCTTCGGCAAACGCGCGCGCCGCCTGCTGGAACTCGCGCTGTTCGTCGCTCAATTCAAAGTCCATGGCCACTCCTTACTTGAGGCTGATGGTGGTGTTGACCTTGCCCACCGAGGCCGCATCCGTGAACCAGCGCTGGGTGATCGTCTGCGTCTGCGTGTAGAACAGCACGACCTGCTTGCCGAACGGACCCAGGTCGCCCAGCTTGGAGCCGCGCGAACCCGTAAAGCTGAACAGGGGCACGGGCACGGGAATGGGTACGTTGATGCCCACCTGGCCCACGTCGATTTCTTCCTGGAAATAGCGCGCGGCCGCGCCGCTTTGCGTGAACAGGGCCGTGCCGTTGCCGTTCGGATTCGCGTTCACCAGCGCAATCGCTTCGTCCAGGGTATCGACTTCGACGACAATCAGGACGGGGCCAAAGATTTCCTGGTCATACACGACCATGCCGGGCTTCACGCCGGACAAAATCGTCGGGCCGACGAAGTTGCCGTTCGGATAGCCATCGACCTTCACGTCGCGGCCATCGAGCGTCAGCACGGCGCCCTGTTCGATGCCCTTGGCGACCAGGCTGTGCACGCGCTCTTTTGCCGCGCAGGAAATCACGGGGCCCAGGTCCGGGTTGTCCTTGCCTGCGCCCACGCTCAAGCCTTGCGCCTTGGCGGACAGTTCCGGCAGCCACTCGCGCGCTTCGCCCACCAGCACGGCAACGGACGCGGCCATGCAGCGCTGTCCGGCCGCGCCGAAACCGGCGCCCAACAGCTGGTTCAGGGTCTGTTCTTTATTGGCATCCGGCAAGACGACGGCATGGTTCTTGGCGCCCATCATGCATTGCGCGCGCTTGCCGTTCAGGCTGGCGCGCTGGTACACATGCGTGCCCACCTTGCTCGAGCCGACAAACGAGATGGCCTTGATATCCGGATGGTCGCACAGGGCGTTGACCACGTCTTCGCCGCCGTGGATGACGTTCAGCACGCCGGCCGGGATGCCCGCCTGCAAGGCCAGGCGCACGAGTTTTTCCGTCACGAGCGGATCTTGCTCCGATGGTTTCAGCACGAAGGTATTGCCGCAGGCAATCGCCATCGGGAACATCCACAGGGGGATCATGGCGGGGAAATTGAACGGGGTAATGCCGGCGCACACGCCCAGCGGCTGCATCACGCTGTAGGTGTCGACGCCGCCAGCCACGTTTTGCGCGTATTCGCCCATCTGCAGGGTGCCGATATTGGCGGCATGCTCGACCACTTCCAGACCGCGGAAGACGTCGCCTTCCGCATCGAGCAAAGTCTTGCCCTGTTCCATGGTGAGGGTGGCGGCCAGGTCGGCCATGTTTTCACGGATCAGCTGCTGCAATTTCAGGAAGATGCGGGCACGGGCGCCGATCGGCGTCTTGCGCCAGGTTTTGAAGGCGCGCTGGGCCGAGGCGATGGCCGCGTTCACTTCATCGGGCGTGGCGAACGGTACCTTGGCCAGGACTTCCTGCGTGGCGGGGTTGACGACGTCGCGCCAGACGGTGGTGCGGGATTCGACCCACTCGCCGTTGATCAACAGTGGAACGGTCGGAATTGCGGTTTGCGTGGTCACTCGGTGTCTCCTCGTTGGGGTATAGGTCTGTTTGCATTATTCGCACAATCCAGCCTGCAAACAAGGCGTGAAAATGCGAGATAATGCAAAGATGAATCTGTTAATCTGCAAAGATTGTAAATTTGCAGATTCCACAAACCGGGGAAGAGGAAACGCGATGGCAAAGGTTTTCATGGGCGTGCGCCTGCAGCGGCTGCGCGAGGAACGGCGCATGACGCAGGTGGCGCTGGCCAAGGCCCTGGGCATCTCGCCCAGCTACCTGAACCAGATGGAGCGCAACCAGCGCCCGCTGACGGTGCCGATTCTGCTGCGCATCGGCAGTGTTCTCGGGGTCGATCCGCAAATCTTTTCCGAACACGACAGCGCCAGCCTGGTGGCGGACGTGCGCGACGTGTTCGGCGAATTGCCCGACGCGCCGCCCACCTCGATGGCGGAATTGAAAATGTTGGTGGAAAACATGCCGGAGCTGGCGCGCTCGATTTTGCTCTTGCAGCGGCGCTACCGCGTGATGGCGGAACGGGCCGATACGCTGGCCGCGCGCCTCGACGACGGCAGCCGCGGCGCCAGCTCGGCGGCGCCCTCCACGGACGAGGAAGTACGCGAATACCTGAACCGGCGGCAAAACTATATCGATGAACTGGACCGGGCGGCGGAGCGGGTGGCGGGCGAACTCGATCCCGCCCTGCGCACGCTCGACGCGCTGCAAGGCCGCCTGCTGGAGCGCCACGGCATCCAGGTGCGCTTGTCCGATGGCGACGCGGGCATGGTGCGCAAGCACCGCTACGACGCGCAACACCATATCCTGTTTCTGCCCGACACCCTGACGGGCGGCCAGCGCGCCTTCCAGATGGCGGCGCAAATCAGCCTGCTCGAGCACAGCGACTTGATCGACGCGCTCGTGCTGGCGGCAGGACTCTCCGGCGCGGCCGCGCAGACGGGCGCGCGCCTGGCGTTTTCCAATTATTTCGCCGGCGCCCTGCTGATGCCGTACCAGCGCTTCCTGCAGGCGGCGGAGACGCGCGCCTACGATATCGAGCGCCTGGCGCACCAGTTCGGCGTGGGTTTCGAAGCCGTATGCCACCGTCTGAGTACCATGCAGCGCCCCGATGCGGCGGGGCTGCCGTTTTTCTTCGTGCGCGTCGACCGCGCGGGCAATGTCTCGAAGCGCCAGTCGGCGACGGACTTCCATTTTTCCAGGGTGGGCGGCACGTGTCCGTTGTGGATCGTCTACGACGCCTTCAGCCATCCGGGCCAGGTGCTCACGCAAGTGGCCAGCATGCCCGACGGCTGCACCTACCTGTGGATCGCGCGCCAGGTCAGCACGGCGTCGCCGGGTTTCCGCGCACCGGGCAAGACCTTTGCCGTGGCGCTGGGCTGCGATATCTCGCAGGCGCACCGGCTGATCTATTCGAAGGGACTCGATTTGCACGATCCATCCAGCGCCACGCCGATCGGCACGGGCTGCAAGGTGTGCGAGCGCCAAAGCTGCCCGCAGCGGGCGTTTCCCTCGCTGCTGGCCCCACCACCGGCGTCGGCCTGATTTACTCGATGACCCTGGCCCGCAGCGCGTCGAACTCGCGCGTAAATTCCGCGCGCCAGTCGCGCCGCGTGCTCTCGTCTATCCAGGCCGCGTCGAGGCCATTCAACATGAAGCCGCGCATGTCGTCGAGGCCGAAGCCGAATTCGCGCATCATCATCCAGGCGCCCGTCGGCGTCACGTGGTGCAGGGTCGGATCGTCCGTGTTCGGATGCAGTTTCAGGCCCAGCTTGGCCATGGCGCGGATCGGGTGGTCGAGCGCCCAGCGTTCGGGCGCCAGGGTGCGCAGATAATACGAATTGGTGGGCACGACGGTAAACACCAGGCCCCGTTCCACGCAGCGCTGCGCCAGTTCAGGATTGTCGACGATCGTGTAGCCGTGGTCGACCCGGTCCACCTGCAATTCGTCTATCGCCGTCGCCACGTTCATCCACGGCATGCCGAATTCGCCCGCGTGCGCCGTGCACTTGAAGCCGGCGGCGCGCGCGGCGCGGTAGGCTTCGATGAAGAGCTCCGGCGGACGGTCGTTTTCGCGGTAGTCGATGCCGATGCCGATCACTTCCGGCGCGCGGTAAGCTTTCATCCACTCCACCATCTGCGCGGCTTCGGCGGGAGCCGCTTCGCGGTCGATGCTGGGGATCAGACGGCCGATCACGCCAAAATCCCTTTGCGCATCGCGGATGGCGGCCACGATGGCGTCTTGCGCCGACTCGTAGCGGATGCCCGAGACGCGCACGGTGCCGGTCGGATTCCAGAAGAACTCCGCATAGCGCACGCCATGGCCATGCGCGTCTTCCAGGTATTCATACGCCAGGCAATACAGGTCCGTCGGCGAGACGATCAGGTGCGCGTCGAGCGCGCGCAGCACGCGCAGTACGCCGACGGGCTTGTCGCCGCGCGTATAGAACGCGTCGATTTCCTCGGGCGTGACGACATTGCCCGTCTTGGCGGCCAGCGCGCGGAAAGTAGCCTGGCGCACCGTGCCGAACAGGTGGCAATGCAGCTCCACTTTCGGCATGGCGCGTAAAAACTGTTCGATGCTCAGGGGAGAATTAGACATGAAGCTCGTTTCGTAGTGAAGTGGGTCAGACGAGAATGGCGGCCAGGCGGCGCATCAGGCGCTCGATGGCGGCGGGACCGTCGGCCAGCATCGCCACCTGCGTGTTGATGGCGGCGCGGCGCGGCACGCGGAATTCGCACACCGTCATGCCGCGCGTCAATTCGCCCGTCAATTCGATGGCCACGTGAGCCGGCTGGAACTGGAACAGCTGCGGCGCTTCCAAATACAGGGCCACCACCGGGTCGTACATGGGCATGGGCACGGAACCGTCGCTGCTGCGGATGCGCACATACGCTTCCAGGTAGCCTGCCAGACGTAGCGCGCGCGGCGTGCCGAGGGCGCGCAGGCGTTCCACTTCCGCATTCGTCACCAAGAGCTGACGGCACAGGTTCAGGCCGAACATGCGCAGCGGGATGCCGGATTTGAACACCTGGGCGGCCGCTTCCGGGTCCGCATAGATATTGAATTCGGCCGCCGCCGTGTGGTTGCCCTGGTCGGTCGAGCCGCCCATCAGGATGATTTCGACGATTTTCTCGGCGATGTCGGGCGCGCGGGTCAAGGCGGTCGCCAGGTTCGTCATCGGCGCGATCGCCATGATGGTGATCTGGCCCGGATGCTTGCGCACGGCGGCGATCAGCGCGTCGACGGCGTGGCCGGCAGCATCGCTGTCGGCGCCGGGCGGCAGCACCTCGCCCGTGGTCGGCATGCCGCTGTCGCCGAGGATGCGCTGCGCCGTTTCGATGACGCCGGCCAGCGGCTCTTCGCAGCCGCGGTAGATCGGCACCGTCAAGCCGTCATGCGCCTTGATGCGCAAGGCATTGTCGTAGGTGATGTCGACGGGCGCATTGCCCGCCACCACGCTCACGCCCAGCCACTCGATAGCGGGATTGCTGCCCAAGAGCAGCATCGTCAGCCAGTCGTCGAAACCGGGATCGGTGTCGAGCCAGATCTTTTTCAAGGCTTGGGTCATGGTGGCTTTCAGTCGAGGTTAGGCGGCCAGGCACAGGGCGCTGTCGGACGGCAGCACGAACGAGACGGCCGTGCCTTCGCGCCAGGCGGCGCCGCCGGCCGCGCAAATGCCCTTGACCTGGCCCAGCGGCGTTTGCAGCAGGTATTCGACGGTGTCGCCCAGGAAGCCGCGCGCCAGCACGGTGCCCGGGTAGTGAGCCGCCGCGTCATCGGGCGCGCAGACGCGCACCTTGTCCGGACGCCAGCCCAGCACCGTGGTGCCGGCAGCGACGGGGGACGTGTACGGCAGGCTGGCGCCGGCATGGTGCAGCGCGCCGTCGCGGTAGTCGAACAGATTTTCGAAACCCATGAAGTTGGCGACGAAGCGCGTCGACGGCGTATTGAACACGGCTTCCGGCGCGGCCAGCTGCTCGATGCGCCCGCCGTTCATGACGACGATGCGGTCGGACAGGGCCAGCGCTTCTTCCTGGTCATGCGTCACGTACAGCATGGTGATACCCAGTTCGCGCTGGATGCGGCGCAGCTCGGCGCGCATCTGCACGCGCAGCTTGGCGTCCAGGTTCGACAGCGGCTCGTCGAGCAGCAGCAGGGCCGGCTCGACGACGATGGCGCGCGCCAGCGCCACGCGCTGCTGCTGGCCGCCGGACATCTGCGCCGGCAAACGCGTTTCAAAACCCGTCAGGCCGACGGCGGCGATCACGGCTTCCACTTTCGTTTTCAGCAAAGCTGGCGCCACCTTGCGCAGGCGCAAGCCGAAGGCGATGTTGTCGTACACGTTCAGGTGCGGGAACAGCGCGTAGGACTGGAAGACCATGCCGATATTGCGTTTATTCGGCGCCAGCTTGCCGATTTCGCGGCCGTCGAGCACGATGCGGCCCGACTGCAGCGGCATCAGGCCGGCGATGGCGCGCATGGTGGTGGTCTTGCCGCAGCCGCTGGGGCCCAGCAGGGAAATCAGCTCGCCCTGCTCGACGTGCAGGTCCAGGTCCTTCACGGACGTCGTGTTCTTGGCGTAGCCGAGGTTCAGCTTGTGCAGTTCCAGATAACTCATCGTGTGTTGCCTCTTACATGTATTTAGAAATGCCCAGCACCTTCTCGGTCACCATCACGAAGGCCATGGTGAACAAGACCAGCAAGGTCGACAGGGCAGCGATCGACGGATCGAAGCTGTTTTCCATATGCCCCAGCATCTCGATCGGCAGGGTGCTGATGCCAGGCCCCGTCAGGAACAGCGAGACGGGCACCTGGTTGAACGAAGTGACGAAGGCGAGGAAGAAGGCGGCGATCACGGCGTTGCGGATATTCGGCAGCACGATCATGAAGAAGGCGCGCAAACGCGACGCGCCCAGCGTGATGGCGGCATCTTCGATATCCACGCGCAGATTCACCAGGCTGGCGTACACGACGCGCACCGAGTACGGAATCAAGAGCGCGATATGGCCGATCAGCAGGCCCACGTACACGGGCGCATTGATCGTCAGCACCAGGTGGTGCAGCAAGCCCAAACCGACCAGGATGGCGGGAATAATCAGCGGCGACGTCAGGATTTGCCGGATGGCGCCGATGCCGGGCGGCGGCATGCGCGAAAACGCATACGCGACGGGAATGCCCAGCAGGAGCGCGATGACGGTGGCGATCAGGCCGATTTCCAGGCTGGTCTGGAAGGCGCGGCGGAACTCGGGCGCAGCCCACACTTCGAGGATCCAGCGCAGCGAATACGACTCGGGCGGGAAGGCCAGCGTTTCGCCGCCGGAAAAGCCGGCCAGCACGACGATGGCGAAAGGCCCCAGCAGGAACAAAAACACCAGCCACAGGACGGCGCGCGAGAATAGGCTTTCTTTCATACGGAGCTCCGGCTCGAGGAAATACGTTTAAGGCCGGCATTGACCAGCAGGGTCATGCAGACAAGGATGACGGCGATGACGTTGGCCGCGCCAAAGTCGCTCTCCACGCTGACCTTCTGGTACAGCAGCGTTTCCAGCATCAGCACCTTGGTGCCGCCCAAGAGGGCCGGCGTCACGTAGGCCGTCACGCAGCCCGTAAATACCAGCGTGCCGCCGACCACCAGGCCTTCCTGCGTCAGCGGCAGGGTGACCTTGCAGAATACTTGCCATGGATTCGCGCCCAAAGTCGCCGCGGCCGGTTCCACGTCGCGCGGCAGGTTTTCCAGCGCGCCGGCCAGCGACATCAGCATCAGCGGCAGCAGCAGTTGCAGCAGGCCGACAAAGACGGCGAACTCGCTGAACAGCAAACGCAGCGGCTCTTCCGTGAAACCCATGTTGACGAGCGCCGCGTTGACGGCGCCGTTACGGCCCAGCAAGACGATCCACGCATAGGTACGCGCGATGGGCGAAACCATCAGCGGCAGGATCATCATGCCGACCACCAGGCCGCGCCACTTCGGCGACACGCGCGCCACGGCTTGCGCGGCCGGGTAGCCGAGGATGATGGACGCCAGGGTTACCAGCGCGGCGATGCGCAGGGTGCGCCAGAAGATGGTGCGGTTGAATTCCTGCGAGAAGAATTCGATGAAGCGGTCGACGCCCCACTGCATGCCGTCGCCGACGCGGAAGGCGTCGACCAGCAAGGCCAGCACGGGCAGCAGGAAGCAGACGACGATAAAGATCAGCGCAGGCAGGACCAGCAGCAGTCCCAGGCGCTTTTTTGGATCAGCAAACATGGCGTTCTCTCCTCGTCACCACTATTTGCTCATGGCCTTGTTCCACTGCGTCATCCAGTTGCTGCGCTGTTTGATGATGGTTTCCGGCTTGACGAATTTCAGCGAATTGATCTGGTCAGGGCCATAGGTGTTGAATTGCGCGGCGGCCACCGACAGGCGCACGTCCTTGTTGACGGGCGAGTCGACCAGGTTGGTCGCCAGCTGCGTCTGCACTTCCTTGGACAGCCAGAAATCCATCAGCTGGTAGGCCAGGTCCGCGTTCTTCGAACCGGCGACGATGCCCATCACGTTCATGCCGGCCGCCTGGCCTTCGGCCGGGATGCTCCATTTCAGGGGCAGGCCCGTCTTGAGCATTTGCGACCAGGTAAAGCGCGCCACGGGCGCGGCCCAGATTTCATCCTGCGCGAACAGGGCAGCGAGCTGCGCGCTGTTTTTCGAGAACGTGACGACGTTGCCCTTCATGCCGACGATCTTGGCAAAGCCCGTGGCGTAGTCGTCCGTCTTGCCGCCCCAGGCCGCATCGGCCATGCGCAGCATCAAGGGGCCCTGCGTGGTGCTCACGTCGGGGAAGGCCACGCGGCCCTTCAGTTCGGGGCGCCACAGGTCCTTCCAGGACGTCAGCGGGGCGACCTTGTCGCTGCGGTACACCAGGCCCACCGAGTACAGCGTGTAGCCGACGGCGTAGTTGCCGCCGATAGGGTTTTTCGCCACGTCGTACAGGGCTTTGTAATTGCTCAGCTTGGAGTAATCCATGGGCTGAATGACACCCTTTTGCGCCGCTTCCAGCATGCCGGAATCGGACAGCAGCACCAGGTCGATCACCGGGTTCTTGGCGTGCACCACCAGCTTGGCGATGCGGTCCGCATTATTCCCCGTTTCCACCTTGATATCGCAACCGCATTTGGCCTTGAACGGCTCGTACACATACTTCATGAACAAGGGCTGGGCAATCGGATAGGCCGAAATGACCAGCTCGCGTTTTTCCGCGTGGGCGGCGTTGGCCAGCAAGCCTAGGCTCAACGCCAACATGAGGTGCTTTTTCAAGATGCTTCCTTTCAGGGGGCGGCGCTGCGGGACAGCGCCTGTAAAGATGAATCAGAATCAGAAATAATGTCGCATGCCGACGATCAGCACGCTTTGCGTCTTGCCGCCCGAGGCGCCGAAGCCGAACACGCGGGCGAACGTCGCATCGCCTGCCGCCTTCTGGTAACTCCAGGTGATGGCGACGTCGGTGCGCTTGGACAGGAAGTAATCGGCCTGGAAGTTGACCTGATGCCATTTTGGCGTCTTGTTGATCACATCATATTTACCCGTGGTAAAGAAATACGAGGCGCCCAGGTTCAACGCTTCCGTCAGCTTGTGGTTCACGTTCAGGTCCACGTTTTGCAAGGTCAGATTGCTTTGATCCAGGTAGTGGTAGCGCACGTTGGTGTACAGCGCGCCGAACTTGGTCCTGCCGACATTATAAAAGCCTCCCGTACCGGCGATGGCCTGGCTGTCCACGCCGGCGCCCTTGACGGCGCTCTTGTTGAAGATCAGCAGGGAACTGCCGTAGTCGTTGCCGATGGCGCCATTCGGCGCATCGGGGCTGTTCGGGCGATCCATCTTGGTGTAGGCGACGGCCCAGCTGAAGGCATCGACCTTGTAGCCGGCGCCCATGCTGTAGACGCGGTTGCGGTTGGAGTCTTCCGGATTTTCGCTGAAACCGTACAAGCCCGTGAACGACAGGTTGCTGATGTTCGGGCTGACATACTTGACGGCATTTTGCACGCGCAAGTTGTTGTAGCCATTGTCGTTGTCGCCGATGTGCACGCCGTTACTGGCGATGACCACCGGGCCCAGCAGATCCTTCACGGCTTCGTACTGGCGGCCCAGGGTGAGCGTCCCCTTGTCGTTGCTCGACAGGCCCACATACGACTGGCGGCCAAACAAACGGCCGCTTTGCGAGGCCGTGCCCGTCATCACGTTAAAACCGTTTTCCAGCACGAAGACGGCCTTGGTGCCGTCGCCCAGGTCTTCCTGGCCGCGAAAACCGATGCGGGGATTCTGGTTCGTGCCGCTCAGCGCATGCGTGCGGCTGCCCTTGCCCTCATCCGACACATAGCCGATGCCGGCCGACAGCAAGCCATACACTTGCACGCTGCTTTGCGCCTGCGCCGCGCCCTGCGCCGCCAGCAAGCCACCCACCACCATCGTTCCCGTCATCCATTTGTTCATCGCCGCCACCCTAAAAAGAATAAACCCTGAGTTTTTTTGGAATTATTTTATTGATACATCCCTAGTCTGGCGCACCGCCGCACCTGCCGGCGCCGCATTCCAGGCTCTTCTCCCGAATATTGTTGCTTTCAAGACAAGTAAGGACCAGTCCAGAATATGGTAAATTGCGGGATAAGAAAATTTGTTTATTTTTATAAATCCATTACTTTTTCTAATAAGCAAAGCCATGCATGAACTGAGCAAGAAAATTTCCTTACGACATTTGCAAGCATTTGCCACCCTAGCCCGGGTAAACAGCTTCAGCAAGGCTGCACAGGAATTGTGCGTGACCCAGCCGGCCCTCAGCGCATCGATCAAGCTGCTGGAAAATCAACTGGGAAAAAAGTTGTTTAACCGCACAACCCACCAGTTGGAACTGACGCGCGAAGGCAAGCTGGCGCTCGATTACGCCACACATTTATTGAATACGGCCAGCAACACCTTTGCCGATATCCAGCGCGCCATCGGCAGCGGCCGGCACCGCATCCGCATCGGCGCGATTCCCTCGGCCATGGCGATGACGGCCGTGGTGGTGGCGCGCTACTGCGAGCAGCATGGCGATGAAGTGGAAATCGTCCTGTCGGACATGCCCAACGACGGCTTGCTGCATGCGCTGCATTCGGGCCAGCTGGACTTTTGCGTGGGCATCGAGGTGCCTGGTTCCGTCTCGCTGGAAAGCGTGGGCCTGTTCGAGGACGAGCTGGTCTTGGTGACGGCGGGACGCCATGCGCTGGCGCCGCTGAAGGAAGTGCGCTGGGAACAGCTGGCGGGCCAGGAAATCGTCGTGTTTACCAAGGGCAGCATCTGGGAGTTCGCCTCGAGCGCGCTGCGCCAGCATGGCTTGAGCCCGTCGAGCCTGTACCAGATGATCCACAGCGAATCGCTGTATGGCGTGGTGCGCGCCGGCATCGCCGTGGGCATCATGCCCAGCCTGTACACGACCTTCCTCAACGACGAGGATCTGCATGTGGCGCCCCTGCGCCAGCCCACCTGCAAGCGCAAGATCGCCTTGATGCGGCGCAATGAAATCAGCCGCAACCACCATGTGGACGACTGTTTTTCAGCGTTGCGCCAGGATTTACAGCAGGTCGATCAGTGGTTTTAAGTTAAAACTCAAGCAGGTGCTTTCAGCAGATTCGCCAGGGCAACATACTGCTCCAGGCCCACGGTTTCCGGACGCAGGGTCGGATCGATGCCGGCCGCCTTGATCTGCTCTTCCGTAAACATGCCGGCCAGGCAGTTGCGGATCACCTTGCGGCGCTGCGAGAAGGCCTTCATGACCACCGCTTCCAAAGTGGCCTGGTCGCAGGCCAGGCGCTCGGCCACGGGAATCATGCGCACGATGGCCGATTCCACCTTCGGCGGCGGATCGAAGGCCGTCGGCGGCACGATGAACAGCAAGGACATGTCATAGCGCCATTGCAGCATCACGGACAGGCGGCCATACGCCTTGCTGCCCGGCTCGGCCACCATGCGTTCGACCACTTCCTTTTGCAGCATGAAATGCTGGTCCTGCACCAGCGGGGCGAAGTCCGCCAGGTGGAACAGCAGCGGGCTGGAAATGTTGTACGGCAAGTTGCCCACGATGCGCAGCTTCTGGCCGGCCGGCACGGGAATTTGCGCGAAATCAAACTTCAGCGCATCGCCCGAGTGGATCGTCAGCTTGGCCGGATTGAAGGTCTTTTCCAGGCGCACGATCAGGTCGCGGTCCAGTTCCACCACATGCATCTGTTTCAAATGGCGCAGCAGCTGCTCCGTCATCGCGCCCAGGCCGGGGCCGATCTCGACCATGGCGTCGTCCGGCTGCGGCGCGATGGCGGCCGTGATGTCGTCGAGGACGAAGCGGTCATGCAGGAAGTTCTGGCCAAAGCGTTTGCGGGCAACGTGTTTCATAATGTGTTTTCTATCAATGCGGTAAAGCCGGCACAGGCCGGCGGGATCGTTGAGCAGGCAGCGTCGGGTTACGCCTTGCGGCTAACCCGACCTACGCTCTGGTCGGGATACTCGCGCGCAGCATGTCGAGCGCCGTTTGCAGGGCTTGCTCCATGCTGTGGCTATCGGCCAGGCCCAGCCCTTGCGCGGCCAGGTCCAGCGCCGTGCCGTGGTCGACCGAAGTGCGGATCAGCGGCAAGCCCAGGGTGATATTGATGCCGCGCCCGAAGGTTGCGTATTTCAGCACGGGCAAGCCCTGGTCGTGGTACATGGCCAGCACGCAGTCGGCGTCCGCCAGGTATTTGTGTTGGAACAAGGTGTCGGCCGGGTACGGTCCGCGCGCATCGATGCCGCGCGCTTGCGCCGCGGCAATCGCGGGGCTGATCACCTCGATTTCCTCGCGTCCCAGATAGCCGCCCTCGCCCGCGTGCGGGTTCAAGCCGGTGACCAGGATGCGCGGCGCGGCGATGCCGAATTTCTGTTGCAAATCAAGCTGAATGATATCCAGGGTGACGGCCAGGCTGTCCATCGTGATGGCAGCGGACACGTCCTTCAATGGCAGGTGCGTGGTGGCCAGCGCCACGCGCAAGGTCGGCTCGCCGTGACCCGGTTCGCCGGCCAGCATCATCACCACTTGCGGCGTGCCGGTTTTTTCTGCCAGGTATTCCGTATGGCCGGAAAAGGCTACGCCTGCATCGTTGATCGTGCTTTTTTGCAAGGGTGCCGTGACCATGGCGCCAAACCAGCCGGCCTGGACACCTTCCACGGCCGCGTCCAGGGAGGCCAGCACGGAGCGGCCATTTTCCTTGTCCAGCACGCCGGGAATGACATTGTTAACAGTAGGAATGTCGATTACGGCCAGGCGGCCGGGACCGAACTGGGGCAAGCCGCTGTTGCGCACGGCTTGCAGCGACAGCGCCGCCAGGCGGATCTCCGGATCGATCAGACTGGCCGTCAGCGCCAGGAAGGCGGCGTCGCCCAGCAGGATGCAGTTGACTTCATTGCGCATGGCCCAGGCCGCGCGTATGGAGATTTCCGGGCCGACACCGGCCGGTTCGCCACAGGTGATGGCGATGGCCGGACGGCGTGCAAGGGGCAAGTTACTCATGCGCAATGAATCAGCAGCATTACTGGTCGTCCGCGCGGAATTCGACGTAGGCACGGTCGCGCACTTCGCGCGCCCAGTTTTCCGTCGCTTCTTCCAGCTTGCGTTCGCGCAAGGCATTGCGTGCGGCGGCGCGCTGCTTCTCTTTCGAGACGTCGTCGCTCTTGCGTTCCAGCACTTCGATCAGGTGGAAGCCAAAGCTCGATTCGATCGGCTGGCTCACTTCGCCCGGTTTCAGCGCATTCATCGCCGTTTCAAATTCCGGCACGGTGTCGCCTGGATACAGCCAGCCCAGGTCGCCGCCCTTGGCCGCGGAACCGTCGTTCGAGAACAAACGGGCCAGGTCTTCGAATTTGGCGGCCTTGTTGTCGAGACGCTCCTTCAATTCCAGCAGTTTGCGTTTAGCTTCGGCCGCCGACAGGGTCGGCGTCACTTTCAGCAGGATGTGGCGGGCATGCGTTTGCTGCACGGCGGCCACGGCTTGCGCCTCGGCAGCGCTGCGGCGGTCCAGCAGCTTCAGGATATGGAAGCCCGTGTTGCTCTTGATGATAGGCGTGATCTGGCCTGGCTTCAATTTCAGCAACTGTTCCGTGAACAGGGGCGGCAGGCGGTCGCTCTGGCGCCAGCCGATATCGCCGCCGCTCAGCGCATCGCTGGCGTCGGAATAGGTGGCGGCCATCTTGGCGAAATCGGCGCCCGTGCGCAGCTGGCGGCTGACTTCTTCGGCGCGCGCGCGGCGGGCGGCGATTTGTTCGGGGCTGGAATTTTCCGGAATGCGCACGAGAATTTGCGCCAGGTTCATCTCCACCTGTTCGCTGGCTGCCGCTTTTTCCGCTTCCAGGAAGTTATCCACCTCGGAATCGGAAATCTGGATCTTGGCGTCGACTTCGTGCTCGCGCAGGCGCTGCATGATGATTTCATCGCGGATTTCTTCGCGGAAGGTCGCAAACGGCGTGCCTTCCTTTTCCATCTGGTTGCGCAGCTCTTGCACCGTCATTTTTTGCTGTTCAGCAATACGGCCAATCGCGCGGTCCAGGGTCAGGTCATCCACGCGCACGCCCATTTCCTTGGCCAGCTGCATTTGCGCGCGCTCGACAATCATGCGCTCGAGCAACTGGCGGCGCAGGTCGGCAGGGTCGGGAAGCGGGATATTCTGCGCCTTCATGCGCTGCTCCACGCTCTTGATGCGGGCCGCCACTTCATTGCGCGTGATCACATCGTCATTGACGACGACGGCGATGGAATCGATGGTCTGGCCACTGCTCGACGCGGGGGGCGTGAAGCCCTTGACCGGCGCTGGGGCAGCGGCAGCGGGCTTGGCCGCAGGCGCTGGCGCTGGCGCTGGCGCTGGCGCAGCCTGTTGCGCCCAGACACTACTGGTCGTGGCGCCGGAAATGGCGCACAACAAAACCGTTGCAATTTTGAGTTGGTGCATACTGGCATTACGCATAATGTGTAGAGCGCTCATGAGTTCAGGTGAATAAAAAAACCGGTTTGTGCCAGCGCCGGGAACACCGGCGGCGGCAACGGTGCCTATCTTAACGGAGTGGCTGGCTCAGTGTCTGGTAACCGGGGATGGTTTTTGTAAAAGTTTCCAGGCCATTCGCGCCCAAGCCCAGGCCACTCGACAAGCCCGTCAATTCCAGCTGGAAGAAGATCGGTGTCGAGACAGTCTTGTTCGTCGTCACGAAACGCTGCGCCCCCATGCGGAACACCCAGCAGTCGCCCTTGTATTCCAGGCCGACCAGGCTTTCCAGCATGCTGCGATCCTTCACGGAATAGCTGATGCGTCCCACGCCATACAGGCGGTCCGTCAACGGCCATTGGGACGACACTTCAACATTGCGCCAACCAGCATCTCCACGCTGGAAACGATTGCCAAAATTCAATACCTTCTTGGCACCGGGCTGATATTGCAAGGTGTAGTTGTAGCTCACCAGTTGACGGTCGCTGGGATTGTACTGCACCAGGCTGTCGGCGGTCCAAGTCTCGGACACGCGGCCCGTCGCGGCCAGCAGGATATCCGAACGCGACTGATTCACGGGCGTGCTCGAATTGAGCTGCACGCGCTGGTCGGCAAAATAGAAACGCTGGCCGAAGGTCAGTCGCATGCGCTCCGTGCCGTCCGCCTGCAGGAAGCGCGACACCAGGGCGGCCGTGACCTGGTTGGCGTCGCCGATGCGGTCGCTGCCGACAAACCGGTTTTCCGTGAAGATCTGCGTCAGGTTGAACGTGCCGGCGGCCGTATCGAAGTTCGGAAACTGCGACTGGTCGCGGTACGGCGTATAGACGTAGAACAGACGCGGTTCCAGGGTTTGCGTGCCGCCCTTGGCGCCAAACAGATTCGTGTCGCGTTCAAACACCAGCCCGCTGTCGACCGAGAACGTCGGCACGGCGCGCGTAAACGAGGTCGACGGGAACAGTGCCTTGGTCCTGGCGTCATTGTCGAGCTGATACGCGCTGGCATTGAGCATCAGCTTGGGCGTGATGAAGTAGCCAGGGCGCAGGATGGGGAAACTCACTTGCGGCACGGCCACGAGGCGCGAGCCTTGCACCAGAGTCGGATGCGCGAAGCGCGTCGCTTCCGCGTCGAAGGTCCAGTCGAAGCCGCCCCAGACATCGTATTTGCCAGCATGAAAGTTCACCGCCGGCAAACGGTCATACGGACGCGTGACGGTCAGGCTGGGATTGTTGACCGCATCGGGATCCTGCAGCACCTGGTAATTCTGCACGCGCGCCGTCAGGCTCCAGTCCTCGGTGCGGTAGTCGGTGCGCAATTCGCGCAGCAACTGGCGCTCGGTGGCGGTGGCGACGGTTTTCGAAAAATCGTTCGGGTAATTATTGTCGGACGCTTCGCGCAGATCCCAGCTGTAACTCCAGTCCTTGGCCAGCGCCTGCTCATGCTTGGACTTGATCATGTAGCGGTTGGTCTTGGTCTGCTTGTCGTTAGGCAAGAACTCGAACGACGTTTCGCCCTGGTACAGGCCGGCATCCGTCTCGCCCATGTAGCGGCCCGTCGCCCCGAGCTGGATGCCGCGCCGCTGGATATAGCGCGGGTACAGGGTCAGGTCGCGGTTCGGCGCGATGTTCACGTAGTACGGCATCAGCAGTTCGAAACCGTTCTTCGAGGCAAAGCCTGGCGTGGGCGCCAGCCAGCCCGAGCGGCGCGCACCCGACAGCGAAAACGAGATGCCCGGCGTGCCCAGGATCGGCACGTCCTTGAAATAGATGATGGTCTTGCTGCCGGTGCCCACGTCGCGGCCCGTGTCGAGGTTCAAGGTGCTCGATTTCAGGTACCAGTCAGGATTCGGTCCCTCGCAAGTACTATAGGTGCCGTCGATCACAGTGGCTTCATCGGGATTGATGAAGTCGACGCGCTCGGCCTTGCCCTGGCCGCCGCCCACTTCGAAGCGGTAAGTCGGGTTGAGCAGGAAACCCTTGCCGGTCTCCATGTTCAGCTTCAGGACGTCGCCCGTGTAGTAATCGCCGAAACGCCACATCTTGATATGGCCCTCGGCATCGAACTGATCTTCAACTTGTTTGTAACAAGCTGTATCGGCCGTCATTTTTGTGGTTTTTCCGCGCTCAATCACGACATTCTGGTCGAGATTGATCTCCCGCTCCGGGCGTCCGTTCATGCTGTTCGCCGTCATGACGGTGGGCGCGTCGGGATCTTCCACATGCACCGGACGCGGTGCTTTCTGGGCGTGGACAGGCACCGTCGTAGCGGCGACGAGCGCGCTGATGGCGAAAGCCCAGCGCTGCGAAGGGGGGGAGGCCGAAAACCAGCTCATGAATTGGAAGGGGCAAGCACCATTGACAGGCGATTTTTTGATTTGAATCCCTTATTATATGGGAATCTGCACCATCAACCCGATTCCACAGGCCGCTTAATGTCATTCTCCCCCAATTCCCCTGCCGCGCCGGCATCCGCCGACGCTCGCCTGACCCTGTTGAAAGCCTGGTTGACCTCGCTTAACCTCGTTTCTCCCGATTCCGCCCGCCCCGCTTCCAGCGATGCCAGCTTCCGCCGCTACTACCGTCTCGATGTGCTGCCAGGCAATGCAACATTGCCGGGAAGTACACTGGTCGCCATGGATGCGCCGCCCGAGCGCGAAAACGTGCCCGCCTTTGTCAAGGTGGCCGGCTTGCTGAAAAGCGCCGGCGTGTCCGTGCCCGACATCATCGCGCAAGACCTGGAGAATGGCTTCCTGCTGCTCTCCGACCTGGGCACGACCACCTATCTCGACGCCTTGAACCACGACAATGCCAGCGTGCTGTACGCCGAAGCGCTGGAATCGTTGATGAAAATCCAGCTGGCCAGCGCCCCCGACGTGCTGCCCGAATTCGACCGCGCCTTCATCCTGCGCGAAATGAATCTGTTCCCGGAATGGTTTATCGGCAAGCACCTGGGCGCCACCTTGACGGATGTGCAACAAACCCAGCTGGACAAGGTCTTCGAGGCCATCACGGCGAATATCTTGTCGCAGCAGCAAGTATTCATGCACCGCGACTACCATTCGCGCAATTTGATGCACATCAACGATGGTTCGACCCCCAATCCCGGCATCCTCGACTTCCAGGACGCCGTCTTCGGTCCCGTCACCTACGACATCGCCTCGCTGCTGCGCGACGCGTATATCCAGTGGGACGAGGAACTGGTGCTCGACTGGGTGATCCGCTACTGGCAGCGCGCCAAGCAGCTGGGCTTGCCCGTCAATCCCGACATCGACGCCTTCTACCGCGATTTCGAATTCACGGCCCTGCAGCGCCACCTGAAAATCCTCGGCCTGTTCGCGCGCCTAAACTACCGCGACGGCAAGGATCTGTACATGGGCGACCTGCCGACCGTGCTCGACTACGTGCGCAAGACGGCCAACCGCTACACGGAACTCAAGCCGCTGGTGCGTTTGCTCGATGCGCTGGAGAATAAAACGCCGCAAGTCGGCTATACGTTCTAGGCACTTTCCTGCTGCGCGGCCTGTCCGCGCAGCCGACTTACCGATACTGAAAACGACTACCCATGAAAGCCATGATCTTTGCCGCAGGCCGCGGTGAACGGATGCGTCCGCTTACCGATACCTGTCCCAAACCGCTGCTGAAAGTACGCGGCCGCCCGCTGATCGTCTGGCATGTGCTGAACCTGGTGCGCGCCGGCATCACGGACATCGTCATCAACCATTCCCATCTGGGCCACCTGATCGAAGAGACCCTGGGCGACGGCAGCGCGTATGGCGCGCGCATCGCGTATTCGCCGGAAAGCACACCGCTGGAAACGGCGGGCGGCATCGCCCAGGCGCGCCACTTGCTGGGAGAAGAGCCGTTTCTCGCCATCTCCGGCGACATCTATTGCCCCTATTTCGACTTCAAGCAGGTGCTCGACGTGCTGGCCGACAAGGATGTGCTGGGCACGCCGTATCCGGCCGACCAGCGCGACATCGCCTGGACCTACCTGGTGCCCAATCCCGACTTCCATCCCAAGGGCGACTTCGGCCTGACCTTGTTCTCGATCAACAATACGGACGACACCAAATGGACCTTCGCCAATATCGGCGTGTACCGTCCTGAAATGTTCGACGGCATCGCGCCGGGCAGCCACGCCAGACTGGGCGATCTGCTGCGCCAGTACGCGGACCAGGGCCGCGTGGGCGGCGAAGTGTATACGGGCGAGTGGACCAATGTCGGCACCCCAAAGCAACTCGACGCGCTCAATGGCGCGACAGCCAGGGCGCCGGCGGCATGATGGCCAATTACGCGGCACGGCGCGCGGCGCTGCTGGCACAGATGCTGCCGGGCAGCGTGGCCATCCTTGCCACAGCGCCCGAAGTGCCGCGCAACAGCGATTGCGATTATCCGTACCGCCACGACAGCTATTTCTATTACCTCAGCGGTTACACGGAACCCGACAGCGCCGTGGCGCTGGTGGCCGCCAGCGCCACGGCGCCCGCGCGCGCCATCCTGTTTTGCCGCGCCAAGAACACGGAGCGCGAAATCTGGGATGGTTTCCGCCATGGCCCCGAGGCGGCGCGCGCCAGCTTCGGTTTTGACGCCGCCTTCCCCATCGAGGAACTCGACGCGGAAATGACGCGCCTGCTGGCCGACTCCCCCGCCATCTACTATGCGCTGGGCGGCAGTCTCGATGCGCAGGTGAAGCTCTGGCGGCACAACGTGCGGCAAAAGGCCCGCAGCGGCGTCACGGCGCCGGCCATGGCGATTGAACTCAACGGCATGCTCGACGCCATGCGCCTGCTGAAAGACCCAGAAGAACAGCAGCTGATGCGCCGCGCCGCCGCCATTTCCAGCACCGCCCACGCGCGCGCCATGCGCGCCACGCGGCCCGGCCTGCACGAATACGCGCTGGAGGCGGAGCTGCTGTACGAATTTCGCCGCAGCGGCGCCCAGTTCCCCGCGTATTCCTCCATCGTGGCCGGCGGCGGCAACGCCTGCATCCTGCACTACAGCGCCAACAATGCGGTATTGAAAGACGGCGAACTGGTCTTGATCGACGCCGGCTGCGAACTCGATGGCTACGCCTCCGACATCACGCGCACCTGGCCCGTCAACGGCCGTTTCAGCGGCCCGCAGCGGGCGCTGTACGAACTGGTGCTGGCGGCGCAGCAGGCGGCGCTGGACATGGTGCGCCCCGGCTTGCCGCACAGCGCCATCCACGAGGCGGCCGTGCAGGTGCTGGCGCAGGGCATGCTGGACCTGGGTTTGCTGGAGCGGCAAAAAAACGGCGGCGTGCAGGACGTCATCGCCGACAAGGCGTATATGCCCTTCTACATGCACGGCACCAGCCACTGGCTGGGCATGGACGTGCATGACGTGGGCGCCTACCGCGACACGGACGCGCCCGGCAAGCCGTGGCGCGCGCTCGAAGCGGGCATGGTGCTGACGGTGGAACCGGGCATCTACGTGCGTCCCGGCGCCGGCGTGCCGGAGCAGTTCTGGCATACGGGCATCCGCATCGAGGACGATGTGCTGGTCACGCCGCAAGGCCATGAAGTCTTCAGCACGGCGCCCAGGAGCGTCGCTGAAATCGAACAACTGATGTCACAGGATTAACCCCGCCGCATGCATACACCGTCCACTTTCGATCTCGCCATCTGCGGCGCCGGCCCCGTCGGCATGGCCCTGGCCGCCCTGCTGATGCAGCGGGGCAGCCGCGCCGCCGGCATCGCCCTGCTCGACGCCAAATCCCTCGAACAGGCCAGGCGCGACCCGCGCACCATCGCCCTGTCGCACGGCAGCCGCCAGATACTCGAGGAAGCGGGCGCCTGGCCCATGGAGGCGACGCCTATCCACCAGATCCACGTGTCGCGCCGCGGCCAGTTCGGGCGCAGCCTGATGGACCGCAGCGAGCATGGCGTCGAGGCGCTCGGCTATGTGGCGCGTTACGGCGCCGTCGTCAGCGCGCTGGCCGACGTGTGCGAGCGCCTGGGCGTGGCCAGCCTGCGCCAGGCCATGGTGACGGGCAGTGAGGAAGACGCCGACGGCGTGTCCGTGCAGATCGACCAGGCGGGCGCCCCGTCGAGCTTGCGCGCCAGCCTGCTGGTGCAGGCCGAGGGCGGTCTGTTCGGCCAGCAGACGGAACGCGCCGTCAGCCGCGATTATGGCCAAAGCGCCATCATTGCCCATGTGCGCACAAGTAGCCCCATCGCCCACCGCGCGTACGAGCGCTTTACCGATGAGGGTCCGCTGGCCCTGCTGCCGCAGGACGACGGCTACGCGCTGGTGTGGTGCGTGCCGCCCACGCGCGCCGAACAATTGCTGGCCCTGGACGACGCTGCCTTCCTGGCCCGCCTGGGCGTCGCCTTCGGCAGCCGCCTGGGACGCTTTACGCACACGACGGCGCGCCTGGCCTATCCGCTGGGCCTGAACGCGCAGGCGAACGGCACGGCGCGCACGGTCACCATCGGCAACGCGGCACAAACCCTGCACCCGGTGGCGGGACAAGGCTTGAACCTGGGCTTGCGCGACGCCGCCGTGCTGGCCCGCGTGCTGGCGCAGGACAGCAGCCCCGCAGCGCTGGAACGCTACGCCAGCCTGCGCCAGGCCGACAGGGGGCTGACCGTGCGCGTCACCGACACCATGGCGCGCATCTTCACGGGCAGCGCTCCCACGCAAGGCTTGCTGGGCCTGTCGCTGGGCTTGCTGGACGCCTTCCGCCCGGCGCGCAAGAGCCTGGCGGAACTGATGATGTACGGCCGCCGCTGAGCCTTATCAATAAGCAAAGAGCACGGGCGAAAAAGAAACAGGCGGGCGATCCGGCATGGAGTAAACGGCCCGCGGATGCGACAATGGCTGTCACCTGGTTTTTGGCGACCGTTCCATGACAGATGCATTGCCCGCAGCACCGCCTGCCGCTCTTCCCGAAGTGCTTTTTTCCCGCCTGCTGGAAGACGCCCTCGACGCCGTCATCATCATCGATGAACATTGCCGCATCCGCTATATCAATGGCGCCATGCAGGCGCTGTCGGGCTATGCCGGCGGGGAATTGCTGGGCCAGACCCTGAACGGCCTGCTGCCCGACGCCGTCGGCGCGCAGCACGACAACCACGTGATCAACTACATCCGCAGCTCGCGCACGTCCAGCGTGCTGGGCAAGATACGCGAATTCGCCATCCGCCACCGCGACACGCAAATGATCCCCATCGAAATGAAGGCGCTGGACCTGGGCGTGGTCGACGGCATGCGCTATTTCGGCGCCTTTTTGCTCGACGTGCGGGAACGGCGCGAACTGGCGGCAAAGAACGCCAGCCTGCTGGCGCAGCTGGAACAGCAGGCGCTGCACGATGCGCTGACGTCGCTGCCCAACCGGCGCGCCTATGAAGCGCAAGCCGCGCAGGCGATGGCGCGCGCGGCGCGCAGCGGCGCCGCCCTGACCGTGGGCGTGGCCGACCTCGACCATTTCAAGAAGATCAACGACCGCTATGGCCATGCCGTGGGCGACGCCGTGCTGCGCACGGTGGCGCAGGCGCTGCGCGACACGGGACGCATCACCGACGTGGCGGCGCGCCTCGGCGGCGAGGAGTTCGGCCTGCTGTTCCCCGACGCCAGCCTGCGGCAGGCGCACCAGGTGGCCGAACGCATCCGCGCAGCCGTGGCGGCGGCGGTCACCGTGCTGCCCGACGGCGGCTCGCTGCAGGTGACCATCAGCATCGGCGTGGCCTCCCTGACGGCCGGCGCCACCCTGGACGCGGCCATGTCGGATGCCGACAAGGCCCTGTACGCGGCCAAGCACCAGGGACGCAATAAGGTCGTCGCAGCCTGAAGACAAGCGTAGGTCGGATTAGGCGGGGCCGCCGAGGCCGAAGGCCGTAATCCGGCAACATTGTTGGCCCCAATACGTCGGATTACGCGGGGCTTTGCCCCGCTAATCCGACCTACGGCAAAAAATACCACTTATTCGACTGCCTTGAGCATATCCTCGATCACCTTCTTGGCGTCGCCAAACACCATCATCGTGTTCGGCTGGTAGAACAGGTCGTTGTCCAGGCCCGCATAGCCGGACGCCATCGAGCGCTTGTTGACGATGATGCTCTTGGCCTTATAGGCTTCGAGGATCGGCATGCCGGCGATCGGCGATTTCGGGTCCTTCGCCGCCGGGTTGACGACGTCGTTCGCGCCCAGCACCAGCACCACGTCCGTCTGGCCGAATTCGCCGTTGATGTCTTCCATCTCGAAGACCTGGTCGTACGGCACCTCGGCTTCGGCCAGCAGCACGTTCATATGGCCCGGCATGCGCCCCGCCACCGGGTGGATCGCGTACTTGACGGTGATGCCCTTGTGCGTGAGCTTTTCCACCAGTTCTTTCAACGAGTGCTGCGCGCGCGCCACGGCCAGGCCGTAGCCGGGCACGATGATGACGGTTTCCGCATTGCTCATGATGAAGGCGGCGTCGTCGGCCGAACCGGATTTGACCGGACGCTGTTCCTGCGCGCCGGCCGCGCCGGCCGCCGGCGCATCGCCGCCGAAGCCGCCCAGGATGACGTTGAAGAACGAGCGGTTCATGGCCTTGCACATGATGTACGACAGGATCGCGCCGGAAGAGCCGACCAATGAGCCGGCGATGATCAGCATCGAGTTATTCAGCGAAAAACCGATGCCGGCCGCGGCCCAGCCCGAGTAACTGTTGAGCATCGACACCACCACCGGCATGTCGGCGCCGCCGATGGGGATGATGATCAGCACGCCCAGCGCGAAGGCGATGAGGGTCATGATGACGAACGGCGTCCAGGCCGGTTCGACGCCATCGGCGAAGCAGAACGTCAGGCCCAGGCCCACCATCACCAGCGCCAGCACCAGGTTGAGCATGTGCTGGCCCTTGAAGCTGACGGGCGCGCCCTGGAACAGGCGGAACTTGTATTTGCCCGACAGCTTGCCGAAGGCGATCACCGAGCCGGAGAACGTGATGGCGCCGACGAAGGTGCCGATGAACAGTTCGAAACGGTTACCGATGGGCAGCGCCTCGCCGTGTTTCGCGATATTGAAGGCCCACGGTTCCGACACGGCCGCCACGGCGATGCAGACGGCCGCCAGGCCGATCAGCGAGTGCATGGCCGCCACCAGTTCCGGCATCTTCGTCATTTCCACGGTTTTCGCCAGGTAGGCGCCGATGGCGCCGCCCGTGACGATGCCGATGAGGACGAGGGTCAGGCCCATGCCGCCCGTCTGCTGTTCCTTCAGTTTCAGGATCAGCGCGACGGTGGTGACGGCGGCAATGGCCATGCCGCTCATGCCGAAGGCATTGCCGCGGCGCGCCGTCGATGGCGACGACAGGCCTTTCAAGGCCTGGATGAAGCACACCGAGGCGATCAGGTACATCATCGTCACCAGGTTCATGGTGACGAAGCTCATGGCGTGACTCATTCTTTTGCTCCTTGCTTGGCCTTCGGTTCTTTTTTACGGAACATCTCGAGCATGCGCTGCGTGACGAGGAAGCCGCCGAACACATTGACGGCGGCCAGCGCCACGGCCAGGGTGCCGGCCACTTGCGCCAGCGGGCCATCGGTCAGGCCGGCCGCCAGCATGGCGCCGACGATGATGATGGCGGAAATGGCATTGGTGACGGCCATCAGCGGCGTATGCAGCGCCGGCGTGACGGTCCAGACGACGTGGTAGCCGACATAAATGGCCAGCACGAAGATGATCAGGTTGGTGATGGTGTGACTGATTTCCATGATGTTGTTCTCTCCGGCGCCGCGTTATTTTCTGAGGATGTCATTGCCCGCGCAAACCAGGCTGGCCTTGATGATTTCATCCTCGCGGTCGATCAGCAATTGATCGTCCTTGTCGATGATGAGCTTTAAGAAGTCCAGCACGTTACGCGCATACAGGGCCGAGGCGTCGGCCGCCACCAGGGTCGCCAGGTTCGGCTCGCCTACGATGTACACGCCGTGCTTGACGACCGTCTTGCCCAGCTCGGACAGCGGGCAGTTGCCGCCCTGCTCCACGGCCAGGTCGACGATGACGGAACCGGGTTTCATGGCTTTCACCGTCTCTTCGGAAATGAGCACGGGCGCGGCGCGGCCGGGAATCAGTGCCGTGGTGATGATGATGTCGGCCAGTTTCGCCCGTTCGTGCACCAGTTCGGCCTGGCGGCGCATCCAGTCGGCCGGCATGGCGCGCGCATAGCCGCCCGAACCCTTGGCGATTTCCTTTTCTTCATCGGTGAGGAAGGGCACGTCGAGGAACTTGGCGCCCAGCGACTCCACCTGTTCCTTGACGGGCGGGCGCACGTCGGACGCCTCGATGACGGCGCCCAGACGCTTGGCCGTGGCGATCGCCTGCAAACCGGCCACGCCCACGCCCATGATCAGCACGCGGGCCGCCTTGACGGTGCCGGCCGCCGTCATCAGCATGGGCATGAAGCGCTGATAGGTATTCGCCGCCACCAGCACGGCCTTGTAGCCGGCGATGTTCGCCTGCGACGACAGCACGTCCATCGACTGCGCGCGCGTGATGCGCGGCACGGCTTCGAGGGCGAAGGCGGACAGGCCCGCCGTCGCCATGGCGGCGATATTGTCGGCGTCAAACGGGTTCAACATGCCGATCAGCACCGTGCCGCTGGCCATCAGGGCCCGTTCGCCGGCGTCCGGTGCGCGCACCTTGAGCACGATGGCGCAGCCATAGGCTTCCTGGGCGGTACCGATCTGCGCGCCGGCGGCGGCATACGCGTCGTCGGGAATCGAGGCTTGCAGGCCCGCCCCCGACTGCACGACGACTTGATGCTTGGCTGCCAGCTTCTTGACTGTCTCGGGCGTGGCTGCCACCCGGGTTTCACCAGGCCGTGTTTCGGCCGGTATGCCTATCCTCATGATGCCTCCGCTAATTGATAAACTGACTAGAATCTAACACGGAAAGCAGCGCGTTAAACGTTTGTGAAGCAGCAACTTTTAGTCGTACGACACTAATTTCATCCGCATCCATGATTTGTTTCACCATGCGGCGCGGCGCCCATATTGTGGGAAAGGTGTGTCAATCTCACCACAGTCGAGCAAGCGTGCGCGCTTGTTTTGACCACAGGGAAAGCCTATATTAGCGGGCGCTTCCTGCCATCTTGCCAACTAAGCCCCCATGCTAGTGCGCTCCCCGGGAAAGACGTAAGTACCTCCCACCGCTATTTGCTAAAACGTTGTCATTTATCAATATGTCCGCGCAACAAAAGGCCGGCTTCAAACCGCGCGCGCAGAACAAGATAAAATGTCGGCTCTTTCAAGGATGGAATCATGCCGAGAATCTGGAAACCCTCTGTCACCGTGGCCGCCATCGTCGAGCGCGATGGCCTGTTTTTACTGATTGAAGAAGAGACCAGCGAAGGCATCAAGCTCAACCAGCCAGCCGGCCACCTCGACCCGTTCGAGTCGCTGGAACAGGCGGTGATCCGCGAAACGCTGGAAGAAGCGGCCTACGATTTCATCCCCACGGCACTGGTCGGCATGTACATGTCGCGCTACCAGTCACTGCGCACGGGCGAGGACGTGACCTATCTGCGCTTCACCTTTTGCGGCACGGCCGGCGCCGAGCACGACCGCCCGCTGGACGAAGGCATCATCCGCACCCTGTGGATGACGCGCGACGAGCTGGCGGCGTGCCAGGAACGCCACCGCAGCCCGCTGGTGCTGCAGTGCGTGGACGAATACCTGGCCGGCCGGCGCGCGCCGCTGGCCCTGCTGCACACGCATGCGTCCGTTTTCAATAGCGCATAGCAATACGCATTGCCATATTATTAAAGTACACTGGAAAGCAAGATGAGCAAGAAGAAAGTCGTGATCGGCATGTCAGGCGGGGTCGATTCCTCGGTCGCGGCATGGATGCTGAAGGAACAAGGCTATGAAGTCATCGGCCTGTTCATGAAAAACTGGGAAGATGACGACGATTCGGAATACTGCTCCACGCGCCAGGACTGGATCGACGCGGCCAGCGTGGCCGACGTCATCGGCGTCGATATCGAAGCCGTCAATTTCGCCTCCGAATACAAGGACCGCGTGTTCGCCGATTTCCTGCGCGAGTACCAGGCCGGCCGCACGCCGAACCCGGACGTGCTGTGCAACGCCGAAATCAAGTTCAAGGCCTTCCTCGACCACGCCATGACCCTGGGCGCAGACCTGATCGCCACCGGCCACTACGCGCGCGTGCGCCAGGCGCCGGCCGATGCGGGCCGCTATGAACTGCTCAAGGCCGTCGACGCCAGCAAGGACCAAAGCTACTTCCTGCACCGCCTGAACCAGGCGCAATTGTCCAAGACCTTGTTTCCGCTCGGTGAAATCCCGAAGACGCAGGTGCGCCAGATCGCCGAGAAGCTGGCCTTGCCGAACGCGCAGAAGAAGGATTCGACGGGCATCTGTTTTATTGGCGAACGTCCGTTCCGCGAATTCCTGAACCGCTACCTGTCGTACAAGCCGGGACCGATGAAGACGGCCGACGGCAAGACCGTGGGCGAACACGTGGGACTGAGTTTCTATACGCTGGGTCAGCGCAAGGGCATCGGCATCGGCGGCGTGAAGTCGTACCAGAACGCGGACGGCAGCAGCGACGCCTGGTATGTGGCGCGCAAGGATATCGCCAACAACACCCTGTGGGTGGTGCAGGGCCACGACCACCCGTGGCTGCTGTCGCCGGCCTTGAGCGCCGACCAGGCCAGCTGGGTCGCCGGCACGGCGCCGCAGGCGGGCGCCTTGAGCGCCAAGACGCGCTACCGCCAGGCCGACGTGGCTTGCCAGCTGCTGCCGGAGGGGAATGAACACTTCGGCCTGGCCTTCGACCAGGCGCAATGGGCCGTCACGCCGGGCCAGTCGGCCGTGCTGTATGACGGCGACGTGTGCCTCGGCGGCGGCATCATCGCCGGCGCGACGGGCCTGGCCGGCGTCTAGGAATTGCCTTGCGCAGCGGCGGCCAAGGCCTGCTGCTTGCGCACCATGGCGATCACCGTATTGCGCACGGTTTTCAGGACCGTGTCGGCCATGAACGGTTTCACGATGAAGCCCGACACGCCCATGGCGTGGGCCGCCTGCAGCGAGGCGGCGTCGATGCCGCCCGAGACCATGAAAATGAGCGTCTTCGGATACTGGGCGCGGATGGTCTGCACCACATTCGTCCCGTCTTCCACCTGC
Source organism: Janthinobacterium sp. BHSEK (assembly GCF_056174685.1). Lineage (NCBI taxonomy): Bacteria > Pseudomonadati > Pseudomonadota > Betaproteobacteria > Burkholderiales > Oxalobacteraceae > Janthinobacterium > Janthinobacterium sp. BHSEK. Next base: position 95,912 of record NZ_JBWBYV010000029.1, on the reverse strand, counting down.
TCGCGCGCGATGCAGACGAAATGCGGATGGTGCTTGACCAGCAGCGCCAGCCCCAGCGCGCTGGTATGCGTCTGCCCGCAGACATCGTAGCCGCCATCGGTCAGGACCGTGTTCAGCAGGCCGCGCGCCACGGCGCTGCTGTCGATCAGGACAGTCTTTAACATCATGATTACATCCCTTGCTTGATTTTCTATTGCGAGTTCCACTCAGAGAGCGCCCATCAAAATGCTCAGGGCTAGGCGCGTTGCCGAAGGCAGTACGAATGTACGACGAGGCAAGGCAACAACGCCATGAGCTTTTTTTGGGCGCTCTACTTTTCCCACGCCAGCTTGTTCCAGGTGACGCCCAACGTCACGTCGGTCTTGAGTTCGACCAACTTTCTTGAAAGATACAGTATTTCCCGCTCTTTTCGCAGGCTTTCGCCCAGCGCGCCGGGCAAAATCCCCGCGCCGGCCATCACGGCGTCGATATTGCCGTAGGCACGCAACAGTTTCGCGCCCGTCTTCAGGCCGATCTTCGACACGCCGGGAATGCTGTCGGTGACATCGCCCATCAGCGCCAGCAGGTCGGGCAGCAGTTCCGGCGGCACGCCGAACTTTTTCTCGACCCAGGCGCGGTCGTGCCAGATGCCCTTGAAATGGTCCCATACCAGCGCGCCGTGGGCGATCAGGCCATGCAAATCCTTGTCGGTGGTGGCGATGACGGCCGCGCCGCGCCCCTCGTGCAGCCAGCGCATGACGGCCGTGCCGATCACGTCGTCGGCCTCGACCTCGGGAATGCTGACCACGTGCATGCCGAAGCTGGCCAGGGTGGCGTAAAAGCCGGGCAAGGCGTCGCGCAGCACTTGCGGCATGGGCTGGCGCCCCTCGCGGTAGCCGGCATACAAGGCGTGGCGCCAGGTCGGGCCGCCGAAATCGAAGGCGGGCAGGATGTGCGTTGGTTCGTGGTCGTTGATCAGCGTACGGAACGACGACAGCGCATGGCGCAGCGCGATCTCCGCCTTCAGGTCGGAATCGGGTTCAGGACTGGCTTCGTAGACGCGGCGTACGATATTCAAGCCGTCGATAGCGAGGAGTCTGGCCATGCGGTAAGTGGATACTGGTTGAATCGGGCATTTTACCGTATGGCGCCCCGCGCATAGCCCGTCAACGCCGCTTACTTTGCGAAATCGTACGGTCCGCCTTTTTCCAGCGCACGCTGGTAGGCAGGCCGCGCGTGGATGCGCTGCAGGAAGGCCGTCAGCTTCGGCAGGCGCTCGTCGAGTCCGCCGCGCATGGCCGCCGCTTCCAGCGGAAAGCTCATCTGGATGTCGGCCGCCGTGAATTCATTGCCGGCAAACCATTTGCTTTTCTCCAGTTCCGCTTCCATGTAGGCCAGCTGGCTGTTGATATTGGGCAGGATGAAGCTGCTCTTGACCTTGCCGGCGATACCGCGCGCGACCGGTTTGACGAAAAACGGCATCGGCGACGATTCGACCTTGTCGAACACCAGCTTCATCAGCAGCGGCGGCATGGCCGAGCCTTCCGCGAAATGCAGCCAATAGGTCCAGCGCAGCTTCTCGGGCGTGCCCGCCGCCGGTATCAAACGGCCATTGCCGTAGCGCTCGACCAGGTAATCGATGATGGCGCCCGATTCGGCGATGGTGTTGGCGCCGTCCGTGATCACGGGCGACTTACCCAGCGGATGCACGGCCTTCAGCGAGGCGGGCGCCAGCATGGTTTTCGGGTCGCGCTGGTAGCGCTTGACCTCGTAGTCGAGGCCCAGCTCCTCGAGCAGCCAGAGCACGCGCTGCGAGCGCGAATTGTTCAGATGGTGGACGACGATCATGGCGATTTCCGTTGGCAATGGTTGAGTCCCAGTATAGCCGGGCGCTGCGTACAGGGCGCGCGCCGCTCCGATTCGGCCATTCAGACAAAATATATTACGCCTGAACAATATTTTTATTGACAACTTCTTGACAATCATGCATCTTAATTCTTTTTCAATTGCAAGGATTCCTGGCGTGGATATCGACACCAACAACCCGAACACCCAGCGCGAAGGCATTACCTTCAGCGCCACCGGCAGCGAATACTTCCGTATCTGGATCGTCAACCTGCTGCTGAGCATCGTCACCCTGGGCATTTATTCCGCCTGGGCCAAGGTGCGCCGCAACCGCTATTTCTATTCCAGCACCCACCTCGCTGGCAGCAGCTTCGAATACCACGGCAATGCCGTCGCCATCCTGAAGGGCCGCATCGCGGCCGTGGTATTGATCGGCGGCTACAACATCGCCTTCCAGGTCTCGCCCATCGTCGGCCTGATCATGCTCGTGCTGATGATGGCCGTGCTGCCATGGCTGGTCTGGAAAAGCCTGCAGTTCAAGCTCTACAACACCAGCTACCGCGGCATCCGCTTCGGCTTTGACGGCAGCGCCAGGGAAGCCTACAAATACTTCCTGTGGCTGCCGATCCTGAACACCTTCACGGCTGGCCTGATGACGCCGTTCCTGCACCAGCGCCTGAAGCGCTTCCAGCACACGCAGAGCCGCTTCGGCAGCAGCAATTTCAGCTTCGACGCCACGGTGGGCAGCTTCTACAAGACCTATTTGCTGTTCTTCGCCCTGCTGCTGGCCGGATTCCTGGTCCTGATCTTTGTCGTCTTCGCCAGCGTCTTCGCCACCTTTGCCACCGATGCCAATGATGTCACCAAGGCCGGCAGCATCTTCGGCGCCGTGGCCGCCCTGTATGCGTGGGCCTTTATCGTGCTGCCGCTGTTCCTGACCATGATCCAGAACCTGATCTGGAACCACACGCGCCTGCAGCAGCACCAGTTCCAGTCGCAGCTGACCTGGGGCCGCACCACCTTCGTCATGCTGACCAACCTGCTCGGTATCGTCGTCACCCTGGGCCTGTTTTCGCCGTTCGCCCAGGTGCGCTGGCTGAAGTACCGCCTGGAAGCGACATCGATGCTGGTGCATGGCAGCCTGGACGCCTTCGTCGCCGCCACCGGCGAGCAGGTCTCTGCCACGGGCGAAGGCATGGTCGACCTGCTGGACTTCGACCTGTCGCTGTAGCATGACGCTCGATCACCAAGCGCCGGGCGCGGCCCCCGTGCCCGCGCGCTATTTCGACGGCCAGACCTCGCGCCTGTACCACGTCACGCTCAGCGTGCACGATGGGGTGGCCGTGCTGGCCGGCGACATCGCGCGCAGCTGCCCGCTGGGCGAGCTGCACGTGTCCGAACGCAGCAGCCACGCCGTGCGCAAGGTCAGCTTTCCCGACGGCGCCTACCTGGAGATCGCCGACCAGGCGGCCTTCAACAGTCTGCTGCACGACACGGGCCACCGCGACGGCTGGGTGGTGCGGCTGCAGCAAAGCTGGCGCGGCGCCCTGCTGGCCACGGTCGCCACCGTGCTGGCCCTGTGGCTCAGCTATCAGTACCTGCTGCCCGTGGTGGCGAAGGGGGTCGCGTATGCGATTCCCCAGTCCGTCGAACGCCAGCTGGGCCAGGGCGTGCTCGATTTCCTCGACGGCCACGTGTTTGAGGCAAGCAAGCTCGATGGCAAGCGCCAGCAAGCCTTGCGCGCCCGGTTCGCGCGCCTGGCCACGCCCGGCGACAGCACGCCCGAACACCGCATCGTTTTCCGCAAGAGCAAGATCGGTCCGAACGCGTTCGCCCTGCCGTCGGGCGACATCGTGCTGACCGATGAAATGGTGGAACTGATGCCGGACGACGACGCCATCATGGGCGTGCTGGCGCATGAACTGGGCCATTTGCAGCAGCGCCACCTGACGCGCCGCCTGATCCAGACCTCGGCCGTGGGCGCCGGCGCGGCGCTGCTGTTCGGCGACGTCTCGACCGTGGTGGCGACCTTGCCGCCGCTGCTGCTGGACCTGAAATACTCGCGCGACGTGGAGCGCGAGGCGGACGACTACGCGATCGCCATGCTGCGCCAGAACGCTATTCCACTGGAACACCTGGCGCAGGTGTTTGTCGCCCTGGGCAAGCTGGACGAAGGCACGCCGTATCTGTCGAGCCATCCGGCCAGCACCGAACGGGTCGAGCGCATCCGCGCCGCACAACGGTGAACACCTGACCAAACCTACTGCGCGTCGCGCTTTGCGGCCGGCGATGCTCACCGTACTAAAGTACGGTTGCGCTTCTCGGCCACAAATCACTGCCGCTCGCTACGGTTTTGTCAGGTGTCGCATGCGTGGATAGCATCGCTCCAACCGCACACTTTCCCATTCAGCAAGATCCACAAATCACCGGTACACTCAGCAATATCAGTCTGACTTCCCCGGAGTGCCCATGCACCTAGTACCATTTCGCTACCTGACCTTCATTGCGACGGCAGCCATCTTTGTCCTGTCCCTGTTCTACTACGACCATTACTGGCTGCCCGTGCTGGCCGGTGCCCTGACCCTGGTCGGCATCAGCGACCTGCTGCAAACCAAGCGCGCCCTGCGCCGCAACTATCCCATCCTTGCGCATTTCCGCTTCTTTTTTGAGAGCATCCGCCCCGAAATCCGCCAGTATTTCCTGGAAAGCGACAGCGAGGCGACGCCGTTTTCGCGCAGCCAGCGCAGCATCGTCTACCAGCGCGCCAAGGAGCAGACGGACAAGCGCCCGTTCGGCACCCAGCTCGACGTGTATGAGGCGGGCTATGAATGGATCAACCACTCGATCGCCCCCGCCAAGGTCACGGGCCACGACTTCCGCATCGAGATCGGCAACCATCCCGACTGCCCGCGCAATAAGCCGTATTCGGCCAGCGTCTTCAATATCTCGGCGATGAGCTTTGGCGCCCTGTCCGCCAACGCCATCCTGGCCCTGAACGGCGGCGCGCGCAGCGGCGGCTTCATGCACGACACGGGCGAAGGCAGCATCAGCCCCTACCACCGCGAAAACGGCGGCGACCTGGTGTGGGAAATCGGCTCCGGCTACTTCGGCTGCCGCAATCAGGACGGCACGTTTTCGGAAGAGCGCTTCATCGCCAACGCCAGCTCGGAGCAGGTCAAGATGATCGAGCTGAAAATGTCGCAGGGCGCCAAGCCGGGCCACGGCGGCGTGCTGCCCGGCCCGAAAGTGACGATCGAGATCGCCACCACGCGCGGCGTGATGGTGGGCGAGGATTGCGTCTCGCCGGCCGCGCACAGCGCCTTTTCCACGCCGATGGAAATGCTGCAGTTTATCGACCGCCTGCGCACGCTCTCGGGCGGCAAGCCGACGGGCTTCAAGCTGGCCATCGGCCATCCATGGGAATTTTTCGCCATCGTGAAAGCCATGCTGGAAACGGGCATCACGCCCGACTTCATCGTCGTCGACGGCAGCGAAGGGGGCACGGGCGCCGCGCCCCTGGAATTTACGGACCACGTGGGCACGCCCCTGCAGGAAGCGCTGGTGCTCGTGCATAACACCCTGGTGGGCGCCAACCTGCGAGACAGGATCAAGATCGGCTGCTCGGGCAAGATCATCACGGCCTTCGACATCGCCCGCTTGCTGGCGCTGGGCGCCGACTGGTGCAATTCGGCGCGCGGCTTCATGTTCGCGCTGGGCTGCATCCAGTCGCAAAGCTGCCACACGGACCGCTGCCCCACGGGCGTGGCCACGCAAGACCCGCAGCGCCAGCGCGCGCTGGTGGTATCCGACAAAATCGCCCGCGTGGCGCACTTCCACCAGAACACCATGAAGGCGCTGGCCGAGCTGATCGCCGCCGCCGGCCTGGCGCATCCGCAGGAACTGCGCCCGCACCACCTGGTGCGGCGCATCTCGCCGAACCAGGTGAAACTGGCGTCGGCCCTGCTGCCCTTCCTGGAAGCGGGCCAGCTGCTCGACCCGAGCCAGCTGCCGCAGCTGCCGCCCGTGTTCGGCCTGTACTGGCCCAAGGCGCAATCGGCCTCGTTCCAGCGCCTCGATTGACACGGTGCTTGCGCAAGTGCATTAATACCACTTAATAACCACTTGCGCAAAAACCCAAATCCAATACAATACCAAAACAAGTACAAAACCAAGGCAGCTTTTCCGGTGACCGCCACGATGCGCCACCACGGTGCCAGAATACGTATGCCGTCGTCACAATCAATACCGGAGGAGTTGCAGCATGGAGCAGGGTTTGCGCGAGAAAATAGGACAGTTGTTCATGGTGGGCTTCGACGCCCTGCAGGCGGACGAGCATATCAAGACCTTGATACGCGAAAAGAAGGTAGGCGGCGTGATCCTGTTCCGCCGCAATGTGCACACGCCCGCGCAAGTGTCGGCCCTGTGCCGCGAGCTGCAGGAAATCAACGCGGAAGTGTCGGACATCCCGCTCTTGATCTCGATCGACCAGGAAGGCGGCATGGTGATGCGCATCGAGCAGGGCGTCACGCCGATTCCCGCGGCGATGGCCTTCCAGGCGGCCGGCTCCATCGAGGACTGCGAACGCATGAACCAGATCAGCGGCGATGAAATGCGCCAGGTCGGCATCAATATGCTGCTCGCCCCCGTGCTGGACGTGAACAACAACCGCAACAACCCCGTCATCGGCGTGCGCGCGTATGGCGAGGATGCCGCCACCGTCATCGACTATGGCATGGCAGCCATGCGCGGCCAGCGCGCCAGCGGCGTGGCCGTGACCGCCAAGCACTTCCCCGGCCACGGCGACACGGCCATCGACACGCATTACGCCATGGCGCTGGTCCCGCACGACAAGGAACGCCTGCGCGCCGTGGAACTGGCGCCCTTCCGCGCGGCCATTGCCGGCGGCGTGGACGCCATCATGACGGCGCACGTGGTCTTCCCTGCCTTCGAAGCCGACACCAGCGTGCCGGCCACCCTGTCGAAGGGCGTGCTGACGGACCTGCTGCGCGACGAGTTGAAATACCGGGGCGTCGTCATCACCGACTGCCTGGAAATGGCGGCGATTGCCGACGGCATCGGCATCGCCCAGGGCGCCATCGCCACCCTGCAGGCGGGCGCCGACATCGTCCTCATCTCGCACCGCGAAGCGCAGCAGACGGCCGCCATCGAGGCCGTCATCGCCGCCGTGGAGCGGGGCGACATTGCGCTCTCCCGCATCGACGCGGCGTGCGCGCGCGTGGCGGAACTCAAGCGCAACCGTGCCGTGCGCGACTGGCGCACACGCCCCCTCGCCCCGCCGGCGCTGATGCAGCCGGCCGCCATGGCCCTGTCTCAGCTGCTGCAAAAAGCGGCATTGCGCGTGCAGGGCGACTACCGCCCGCTCGACGCGGGCCTGCCCGTGACCCTGCTGACGGTGGAAGTGCGCTCGCGCAGCGAGATCGACGAAGTGGCGCTGGGCCGCAACAAGGAAGCGCGCAGCTCGATGCTGCCGGCCCTGCTGGAAGCGGGCCTGGATGTGCGCGAATACGCCTTGTCGGCCGAGGCGCTGGACGACGAAGTCGACGAGGCCATCGCCTTTGCGCAAGGCGCGGGGCAGATCGTGCTGCAAACGTATAACGCCATGTTCGTCGACGGCCAGCGCCGCCTGATCGACGCCCTGCCGCACGACAAACTGTGGCTGGTGGCGGGCCGGCTGCCCTACGACCTGGACCTGGCGCCCCACGCGCAAGGCCGCCTGGCCGCCTTCGGCTGCCGCCCGGCCGCGCTGGTGCCCGTGGTGGAAAAACTGGCCGGCAAGGCGTAAATCCACGCCGCCGTCATGCACATGCCGGGCACTGCCCGGCATTTTTTATGCCGCGTCGCAATCGAAGCGCATGCCCGTCATCTGCTCGCTCTGCGCCCATAGCCGGCGTGCCTGCGCGGGGTCGGCGGCCCAGCGCCGCACGCCCGGCCCCGTGCTGTCGTCCGCCACCAGAGTGGCGATGTCGCAATCCTCGCAATACACGCCGCCCAGACCATCGAGCTGCGCGCTGGTGGCGCACCAGACGGCGGTGGCCGCGCCCTGCGCCACATTCTTGAAACCCGATTGCGGCGGTGGATTCACCTGGCCCTCGTCATCGAGCGCCCCGACCCGGCGCAAGTCGTCGAGGTCCAGATGGCGCACCAGCGGCGTCAGGATGGCGCCCGGATGCAGCGAAAAGGCGCGCACGCCGTGCGCCGCGCCGCGCCGGTCCAGCTCCAGGGCAAACAAGGCATTCGCGCTTTTCGACTGCGCATATGCGCGCCATTTATCGTACGGCTGGCGCAGGAAATGCGGGTCGTCCAGGTGGACGGCAGCCTGCCGGTGTCCCAGCGACGACACGCACACGACGCGCGCGCCTTGCGCCTGCCTAAGGGCGGGCCACAGGCGTGCCGTCAGCTGGAAATGCCCCAGGTGATTCGTCGCGAACTGCCCCTCGTAGCCGCGCGCATCACGCAGCAGAGGCGTGGCCATGATGCCGGCGCCGTTGACCAGCACGTGCAAGGCGCGGCCGGTGGCAAGAAAGGCGGCGGCAAAGGCATCGATCGATTGCGGATCGAGCAGGTCGAGCGCGGCGACCTCCACGCCGGCCATACCATCCAGGGCCGCTTGCGCCTGATGCGGGTCGCGCGCCGGCACCAGTACCTTGGCGCCGGCACCGGCCAGCACGCGCACCGTTTCCAGCCCCAGGCCCGACGCGCCGCCCGTGACGATGGCCTGCACGCCGGACAGGTCGCGCCCGGCCAGCGCCTCGGTGGCGGTCGTGGCGGCATCAAAGCCGGAGCGCAGGGGAATTTGTTGCTTGTTGATGCTGTCCATGGGATCTGCCTTTGCAAGTGGCGCCAGTCCGAATGGCTGGCGAGATGGATATGTTGCGCGCAAAGAACTGGACTGTGAATGGCATAAAATCTTCAATACTATCGCCATCGTCCAGAATTGAGCTCCGCCATGGATTTACTCTCCGATGTACTTTCGCTGTTTGATACGCGCAGTTCCTATTTTGCCGGCCTGAAGGCGGGCGGCGACTGGGCCATCGACTTTCCGCCGCCGGACGGCATCAAGTTCAACGCCGTGATCGAAGGCGGCTGCTGGCTGACGGTCGCGGGCATCGACGCTCCCGTACAACTGCATACAGGCGACTGCTTCCTGCTGGCGCAGGGGCATGCGTTCACCCTGGCCAGCGCACCCGGCTTGCCGGCCGCGCCGGCGCTGGAAGTGTACCGGCACGCGCAGCACGGCGTGGCCCGCCACGGCGCGCCACAGCACGATTTTTTCCTGATCGGCGGACGCTTCAGCTTTGGCGACGAGGCGGCCATCCTGCTCGACTGTCTGCCGCCGCTGCTGCACGTGCGCGGCGACACGGACCAGGCCGGCGTGCTGCACTGGGCCTTGCAACGCATGGCGCAGGAGCTGCAGGCGACGGCGCCCGGCGCGGCGCTGATGACGCGCCACCTGGGCCACATGATGCTGCTGCAGATGCTGCGCCAGCATCTGGCAGCGCAGGCCTCGCACCCGGCAGGCTGGCTGTTCGCGCTGGCCGATCCCCGGCTGCGCGCGGCCATCGAAGCCATGCATGCGCAGCCGGCGCAGCGCTGGACATTGGCGCAGCTGGCCGCCGTCGCGGGCCAGTCGCGCTCCGCCTTTGCCCTGCACTTCAAAACCAGGGTGGGCGTGACGCCGCTCGGCTACCTGCTGCGCTGGCGCATGCGCCTGGCCACGCGGCGCCTGAAGGACAGCGGCGCGCCCATCGCCTCGATCGCGCAGGCGCTGGGCTACGATTCGGACAGCGCCTTCAGTCACGCCTTCAAGCGCGTCATGGCGTGCTCGCCGCGCCAGTACCGGCTGCGCCACGCGGGCATGCAGGCGTAAAAAAACCCGCAATGGCGGGTTTTGAAAAACGGGGTCAGGGTGGCGGCACGGGCGGCAGGGCCGCTACCGCCAGCAAGGCAAAGGGGCCGAGGAACAGGCCGATGCCGAACCACAGTCCCCCGTGGCGGCCGCGCCGGCTGGCCAGCAGCCAGGTGGCGACGGCAAACAGAAACATGAAGATCAACAGTATCGCCATTGCCACTCCTTGCCATGCGAAAAGCCCAGTGTAGCCCACGGGCGCACCCGTGGCTACACTGCAATACAGGCTTTAGCGCTGTACCTGCATCAGGATCACGCGCTTGCTGCTGCCGTCGGCCGGCGGCGTGTTTGACGGCGGAGGCGGACTGTCGCAGGAGCCGCAGGAACCGCAGCCGCTGCCGCAGCCAGGCGCCACCTTGAAGAAGGTCGACATCTTCGCCTCATCGAGGCCGCAGCGCACCAGGCCGCGCACGATGGCGCGGCGCACGCCCGCCGGCAGGTACTTGGTCGAAAAATGCAGCAGCGCGGCGGCGACGATCAGGGCGACGATGAGGGTTTGCCACATGGTTTTCTCCTAAGCGCCCAGCAACAGGGCGACGCGGTACGTAATGAACGAGGCCGCATACGCCAGCGCGAACATGTAGCCGGCCATCAGCAACGGATAGCGCCAGCCGCCCGTTTCGCGTTTCACCACGGAGAGGGTCGACAGGCACTGCGGCGCGAACACGTACCAGGCCAGCAGCGACAACGCAGTGGCCATCGACCACGAATGGGCGATCAGCGGCTCCAGGGTGGAAGCCAGCGCGTCGCCCGTTTGCGACAGCGCATACACGGTGCCCAGGGCGCCGACGGCCACTTCGCGCGCCGCCATGCCCGGTACCAGCGCGATGCAGATCTGCCAGTTGAAGCCGATGGGCGCGAAGATCACTTCCAAGCCGCGGCCCAGGATGCCCGCCAGGCTGTAGTAGATGGGCGGATGGATCGCGTTGTCCGGCGCGCCAGGGAAGGTGCTGAGGAACCACAGGATGATCATCAGGCTCAGGATGATGGTACCGACGCGCGTAAGGAAGATCTTCGCGCGCTCCCACAGGCTGACGGCCAGGTTGCGCAGATGCGGCCAGTGGTAGGCCGGCAGCTCCAGCAGCAGCGGCTGGTTGCCGCGCACGCCCATGCCGCGCTTCATGACCCAGGCCACGGCCATGGCCGAGATGATGCCGGCGAAGTACAGCACGAACAGCACCAGGCCTTGCAGGCTCAGGTAGCCCCACACTTCGCGCTCGGGGATGAAGGCGGCGATGATCAGCGCATACACGGGCAGGCGCGCCGAGCACGTCATCAGCGGCGCGATCATGATGGTAACCAGGCGGTCGCGCGGGTTCTGGATGGTGCGCGCCGCCATCACGCCGGGAATGGCGCAGGCAAAGCTCGACAGCAGCGGGATGAAGGCGCGGCCCGACAGGCCCACGCCGCCCATCAGGCGGTCCAGCAGGAAGGCCGCGCGCGGCAGGTAGCCGCAGTCTTCCAGGCTCAGGATGAAGAAGAACAGGATCAGGATCTGCGGCAGGAACACCAGCACGCTGCCGACGCCGCCGATGATGCCTTCCACCAGCAGGCTTTTCAGGTGGCCATCGGGCATGTTCGCCGTCAGCAGGGCGCCCAGGTGGCCCACGCCATCGGTGATCATTTCCATCGGCGTGGCGGCCCAGGCAAACACGGCCTGGAAGATCAGGAACATCAGCACGGCCAGGATGATGGGGCCGAAGACGGGGTGCAGCACCACGTCGTCGATCTTTTCCGTCAGGTTGCCGCTGTCGCGCGTGTCGTTGCTGACGGCGGCCAGGATGCGGCGCACTTCGCGCTGCGTCTCTTCGACGCTGACGGCGTCGATGGCCGCCAGCGGTTTCGGTTCCACTGCCGGCAGCGGCAGCATGGCGTCGATGGCGCCCAACAATGCCTTTTCGCCGTCATGCTGCACCGCGACGGTTTCCACCACGGGCATGCCCAGTTCCTGCGACAGCCTGGCCGTGTCGATGAGCATGCCGCGCTTGCGCGCCACGTCCGTCATGTTCAGCGCCAGCAGCATGGGCAGGCCCAGGCGCTTGACTTCCAGCACCAGGCGCAAATTCAGGCGCAGATTGGTGGCGTCGACCACGCAGATGATGGCGTCCGGGCGCGGGTCACCCTTGCGCAAGCCGCCCACCACGTCGCGCGTGATGGCTTCATCAGGCGTGGTGGCCGACAGGCTGTAGGCGCCCGGCAGATCGAGCAGGCGCACGGGTTTGCCGGCGGGCGAGGTGAAATGGCCTTCCTTGCGCTCGATGGTCACGCCGGCGTAGTTCGCCACTTTCTGGCGCGCGCCCGTCAAACGGTTGAACAGGGCCGTCTTGCCGCAGTTCGGATTGCCCAGCAAGGCGATTTGTGGCTGGTGCGGCGGCTTGTGCGCGCCCGCTTCCACGATAGTTTCGACAGCACCCATGGTTATTCCGATTGAGACAGCGGTTGAATCGTGATCAGCGCCGCTTCGAAGCGGCGCAGTGCGAACGTGGCATTGCCGACCTTGATGGCCAGCGGATCGCCGCCGGGAATGCCGCGCTTGAGCATGCGGATGCGTTCGCCGGGAACGAATCCCAGCTCCATCAACCGGCGGACGAGGTCGACGCCGTCTTCCGTCTGTCCTGCCGCGTGGGGCGTGATATGCAACACCGTGCCGCTCTGGCCGACTGCCAGCGCGTCGAGCGTCATCATGGGTGGAACTAGAGTCATGAGCAAATTCCGTTCAAATTAAGAACACCGGGACAGACTGCTGCGCCTGGCGCATGTCCTGATGTTGTGAGGTAAAACGCAACTGTTGCGCATTACCGACAAGCGGCCTTTCAATGTGTCCGGACGGCGACCGTCCGAGACAATACCAGCATTATAAACATGAATGCGAATTGTTTTTATTTAGCCCGGAGAGCCGCCCCCATCAAGGGCTGCGCCATGCGCGCAAAGCGCATGGCAAGCTGCCGGGCCAGCCCGCCAACTGCCGCACACTTGATCAAAATCGCTTGCATTGTCCCGCACTTTGCGCGACAATGAAACGTAATGATAATGATTCTCATTAAAACACTAGCAACAATGCTTCACGGTACTAGTGTCTGTTCATCCTCCAGCCAGAAGGTGTATCAATGATTGTATGTGTCTGCAACAACATATCTGATCGTGAAATCCGTCAAGCCGTCGATCTTGGCCTGTCCAGCATGGCCGAACTGCGCCGCGACCTGGGCGTGGCCACCTGCTGCGGCAAATGCCACACCTGCGCGCGGGAAGTGCTGAACGATCACCTGACCGCCACCGTGGCGCTGCAAGAAACCGTATTGATGCGAGCTGTACTGACAAACTAAAGAAAGCGATGAACGCCATGACGATGATGCCCCCGCCCGTAACGGTGCAGGCCGTGCAGCAATTTGCCGACTTCGACAAGAAGCGCAACAAATTCGCGCCGCTGATGGCCATCGTCGTCCTGCATATCGCCGGCTTCTACGCCATCCAGAGCGGCCTGCTGAGCCGCGTCGTCACGGCGGCCATGCCGACCATCACGACCATCAGCATCATCGCCCCGCCGGCACCACCGAAACCGCCGGCGCCGTCCGTACCGAAAACCGTGGAACTGAGCGCACCCGTACCGCGCGCCGTGATCCCGCCGCTGCCGCTGATCGCCGTGGCGCCCACCGAACCGACGATCACGCCGCCGCAGCCGACGCGCGCCGAAGCGGCACCGGTCACCACCGCCGCGCCGACGGCGCCAGCGGCACCGGCGCCGACGCCACCGGCGCCAGCGACGCCGCGCACCGTCAGCAGCGTCGAATACATCAAGGCGCCGCAGCTGATCTACCCGAATCTGTCGCGCCGCCTGGGCGAAAGCGGCACCGTGGTGTTGCGCATCCTGATCAATGAAAAGGGCTTGCCCGAGCAAATCCTGATCCAGAAATCGACCGGCTACACGAATCTCGACGAAGCGGGCCGCCAGGCCGCGCAGCGCGCGCTGTTCAAGCCCATGATCGAAAACGGCAAGCCCGTGCCCGTGTACGTGCTTGTCCCCCTGACCTTCCAGCTGAGCTAGCCTTCCTGCGGCCCTAGGGCCGCTGCCAGCCCGCAAGCACCGCACCCTGTGCCCTGCTTGCTTTTTTGCGCCCGTTTTTAGTCAAGCGATTTGCTTGTTTCAGTCTGCCAGCCTACATCCCCGGGCCAGGCAGACTTTTTTTTTGCCGGTGCATCACGCAGTATCGTAGGTCGGATTAGCGAGGCCAAAGGCCGCGCGTAATCCGACATCACCACGATTACATCTCCGCCCACATGCGCAGCAAATTATGATAATGCCCCGTCAGTCCCACGGTGGCCGGCGAATCGCCATGCTCTGCGCGCACGCTCTGGATGTTTTGATCGAGCTCGAACAGCATGCTGCGCTTCCAGTCCTCGCGCACCATGCTTTGCGTCCACAGGAAGGAGCAGATGCGCTCGCCGCTGGTGACGGGCAGCACCTGATGCACGCTGCTCGACGGATACACGATTACATCGCCGGCCGGCAGTTTCACTTCGTGCGTGCCGTAGGAATCGACCACCACCAGCTCGCCGCCCTCGTACTCGTCCGGCTCGCTCAGGAACACGGTCGACGAGACGTCGGCGCGCATCGACTGCATTCCGTTTTTCGGCGTGCGGATGGCGCCATCGATATGCAGGCCATAGTGCTCGCCGCCCGCATAGCTGTTGAAGAAGGGCGGCAGGATGCGCAGCGGCAGCACGGCCGCAAAGAACAGGGGATGGGCCATCAGCGCGCGGCTGACGATCTCGCCCAGCTCCAGCGCCAGCGGCGAACCTTCGGCCAGCTGGCGGTTGCGCTTGACTTGCGCCCCTTGCGCCCCGACGCTGGCGCGCCCGTCGACCCAGTCCGTCTGCGCCAGGCGCTGGCGGAAGTGCGTCACCTGTTCCGGCGTCAGCACGCCGGGTATATGCAGCATCATCTTGCTATCCTTTTTTCAGTAAATAACGCTGCCTGATTATCGCATCGCCGGCAGCGGCCAAGAAGCCACAAAAGCAAGAATGGCCCAACATTTCCCGCCTGTTCAGCGCGGTCATGCACGCGATCCGGCGGCGCCAAAAGCGGGCCAGAAACGCGAATGAGAATGGCCTTCATTTTCCTTAACAAATAAAAAACGGCGCAAGCGGGCAATCCACTTGAGAATGGGTTTTATTCGCACGATATTTACGTTAAAAAGACGGAAAAATGCCGTTTCACACCGAAAACCACCCATATTTTGCGCTATCATGCGGGCATAGCGAAACCGGCAACCTGCGCGCCACCAGGCAGCCCTGCGCCACCCGGCCGTGAACGCCAGCAGCCTGCGGTTTCATCATCGAACGCGACACAGAACAAAGGAAATGCCATGAAGGGCGATAAAGAAGTCATCCGCATGCTCAATGCACAGCTCACCAACGAACTGTCGGCCATCAACCAGTACTTCCTGCATGCGCGCATGTACAAGCACTGGGGCCTGGAAAAGCTGGGCAAGAAGGAATATGAAGAATCGATCGGCGAAATGAAACACGCCGACAAGCTGATCGACCGCATCCTGATGCTCGACGGCCTGCCTAACCTGCAAGCGCTGCACAAGCTGCTGATCGGCGAGAACACGCCGGAAATGCTGGAATGCGACCTGAAGCTGGAACGCGCCGCGCACGCCACCGTCAAGGAAGGCATCGCCATCAGCGAAAAAGCGGGCGACTACGTCTCGCGCGACCTGTTCCTGATGATCCTGGAAGACACGGAAGAGCATATCGACTGGCTCGAAACGCAGATCGACCTGATCGCCAAGGTCGGCATCCAGAACTACCTGCAAAGTCAGATGGCGATTGAAGAGTAATCTTTTTCGCAGCATCAAAAAAAAAACCGGCAGTGCCGGTTTTTTTTCGTCCGTCCTCAAGTCTTTGTGGCCTGCGACGGGCGCAGCTTGACGAACAGCACCGCCACCGCCGCGCACAGCAGCAGGGCGCCGGCCAGCCGGATGACGTTCTCCGGATTGCCACCCAGCCAGCTGCGGTAATACAGGGGCAGGGTGAAGATCTGGATGATCATCGGGATGACGATGAACATATTGAAAATGCCCATGTAGACGCCCGTGCGCTCGGGCGGAATGCAGCCGGCCAGCATGATGTAGGGATTGCCCATGATGCTGGCCCAGGCCAGGCCCACGCCCAGCATGGGCAGCAACAGCAACGCCGGACTGTGGATCAGCGGGATGCTCAGCATGCCCACGCCGGCCGCGCACAGGCACAGGCTGTGCATGCGCTTGGGGCCGAAGCGGCGCGTGAACGGCACCAGCGCAAAGGCGGCGACAAAAGCGACGAAATTATAGAACGCGCCCACCTGCCCGTTCAGCAGGCCCGCGTCGCGAAAACCTTGCGACGCGGGATCCGTCGTGTGAAACAGGGTCGCCGCCAGCGACAGCGCGATGTACTGCCAGTAGCAGAACAGGGCGTACCACTGGAACAGGTTGACGAGGGCCAGCTGCTTCATCGTCGGCGGCATATCGCGCAGGGCCGCGCCGATATCGGCCAGCGTATGCCGCCAGCCCGGCGGGCGGCTGCGGATGGCCGCCAGCTCGGCCGCCGTGAGCGGATTTTCCGGCGTCGTCTTCAGGGTCCACAGCACCGAAGCGAGCGAGAACACGGCGCCGATCAGGAAGGCGGCGATGACGATGTGCGGGATATGGCTGCCATTGACGGCATCCTTGTTCATGCCCAGCATGACCAGCAGCGACGGCGTCAGGTAGGCCAGCGTTTGCCCCAGCCCCGTAAACGCGCTTTGCGTGAGAAAACCCAGCGAGTGCTGCTTCTTGTCGAGCTTATCGCTGACAAAGGCGCGGTACGGCTCCATCGTCACATTGTTGGCCGCGTCGAGTATCCACAGCAGGCTGGCGGCCATCCACAGGGTGGGACTGAACGGCATGGCCAGCAGGCCCAGGCTGCACAGGATGGCGCCGATCAGAAAATAGGGCGTGCGGCGGCCCCAGCGCGTCACCGTGCGGTCGCTCATCGCGCCGATCAGCGGTTGCACGAGCAGCCCCGTCATGGGACCGGCAAGCCACAGGTACGGCAGGCTCGCCTCATCGGCGCCCAGGTATTTATAGATGGGGCTCATGCTGCTTTGCTGCAGCCCAAAACTGAACTGGATGCCGAAAAATCCGACGTTCATGTTGACGATCTGCCAAAACGACAGATGCGGACGGTGCGCGCTGGCGTTGCTCATGCTGGCTCCCGATCTTGCTCCCGCTCCAGCCACAGCATATGCCATGGCTGCAGGCCTACCGTGCCGGCCAGCACGCTGCCATCGAGGCTGTTGCGCCATTCGCCCGCGGGCAAAGTGAAACGCTGGCTGGCGCCGCTGAAGTTGCTCAGGTTGAGAAATCCGTCGCCGCGCAGCAGCGCCAGCACGGCCGGCGCATCGGCCTGCATCACGCTGCGCGGCGCGGCGGCGGCCAGTGCCGGCAAGCGCCCGCGCACGTCGATCAGCTGGCGCAGCGCCAGGTACAGCCGGCCGCTGGCGCTCACGCCATCGTGGCGCCATGCCAGCAGGCTGTCGTCGAACGCGGGGCGCTGCAGCCAGCGGCTGTCCATCGCCCGGTCGGCACGCTGCGTGTAGCTGTGATCGTTGGTCATGCCCAGTTCATCGCCCATGTACAACACGGGCAAGGCGCCAAAGCTCAATGCCAGGCCATGCAGCAGCAGCAGGCGGCGCAACGCGTATTCCTGCTCCTGCACCGTGACGGCGCTTTCCAGGCCGGCCAGCGAGGCGGCCATGCCGTTGCTGCCATGCGCCTTGTCGGCACTGCTGCTCTGGAAGGCGGCGCCGCGCGCATAGCTGCCGGTGGCGCCGGCAAAGAACTGCGCGATGCGCGCCAGGCGCGCCGGCCCGTTCGCGCCCGCCTCATTGAGCAGCACGTTCCAGCCGATGTCGTCGTGACAGCGCACATAACTGAGCCAGCTTGCGGCCGGCGGCAGCGGCGGCGTGGCGGCGATCACCTGCTGCAGCAAGTCCGTGCTTTCCTCCGCCAGCGCGCCCCAGCCAGCGGCCATCAGGCTGCTGTGATAGGCGATATGGCACTCGGGCGCCGTATTGCTGCCAAAGTAGGCGGGCAGCTTGGGCGTGGGCACGATGGCTTCGGCCTTGAGCAGCACGCCCGGCGCGACGATGGCGGCAATCGCCCGCAGGGCTTGCAGCAGGCTGTGGGCTTCGGGCTGATTCATGCAGTCCGTGCCGTCGCGCTTCCACAGGAAGGCCGTCGAATCGAGGCGGAACACTTCGATTCCCTTGTTGGCCAGGCCCAGCATGGCGCCGGCCATGGCCGCGAAGACGGCTGGATTGGCGTAGTTCAAATCCCACTGGTAGGGATAGAACGTGGTCCAGACCCAGCGCTGCAGCTCCGGCACGAACGTGAAATTACCGGGCGCCGCCTGCGGAAAGACCTGGCCCACGGTGCCCTCGTAGCGGTCCGGCTGCACGCGGTCCGGATAGGTGTGGAAAAAATCGCGCAGCAGCGGGTCGCCCGCCTTGGCGCCCAGCGCCCACGCATGGTCGTCGGCCACGTGATTGAGGATCAGGTCCGAGCACAGGCTGATGCCGGCCGCGCGCAGCTGCGCCGTCAGCGCCAGCAAGTCGGCATTGCTGCCCAGGGCGGGATCGACTTCCTCGAAGCTGGCGACGGCAAAACCACCATCGCTTTCGCCGGCCCGCGCACGCAAGAACGGCAGCAGGTGCAGATAGGTCACGCCCAGTTCGCGCAGATGGGCAATGCGCGCCGCCACGCCCTGCAGATTGCCGCCGAAGCGCTGCACGTAGGCGCTGTAGCCCAGCATGGACTGGCTGGCAAACCAGTCCGGCTGTTCTTCGCGCTGCGCATCCTGGCGCAGCAGCGCCGGCGCGCGCGCCGCATACAGCCGCCCCACGCTTTCCATCAGGTCGCCCAGCCAGGGCAGGAAATCAGGCCGCTGGCCATACAGGCTGCCCAGACGGTCGAGCAAGACCGCCTCCTGGCGCGCATAGCGGCGCGCCGCATCGGCGCGCAAGTGCGTAGGGAGCGGCGCGAGCAGGCGCGCCAGGGGGCTGCGTATCGACATCATGAATCCTATCCTTGCTTAAAATGCGTATTTCAGGCTGACCTTGACGGCGCGCCCCGTGATCGAGCGGGCCGCATGGCCATCGCCCTCGACTTCCGTATAGCCGATCTTGTTGAGCAGATTATTCGCCGTCAGCGCCACCTGCATGTGCGGCGTGAGCTGGTAATTGACGAAGGCGTTGAGCACCTGGTAGGCGGGCAAGGTGATCGTGTGCGCATCGTCGCCCCACGACTTGCCCGTGCCGACCAGGCTGGCGCCCAGGGTGGCGGCTCCCCATTCATAGGTGGGCGCGATCTGGTACACGACGCGCGCCTGGCGCCGCGGCATATTGCCGATCAGCGCCACGTCGGCCGCCGCCGTGCCCGTGATCTCGGCATCCGTGAACGTCAATCCGCCGTTGATGCGGAAGTCGCCGGCGCTGTAGGCCGCTTCCAGTTCCACGCCCTTCGCTTCATAGCTGTTGGCCGTGCGCAGCTGGGTGGTCGCTTCGTAATTGCTTTCCCTCGTCTTGGCCTGGAACACGGTGACGAAGGTGCTCAGGGGACCCTGACGCCATTTCACGCCACCTTCGAGCTGGCGCACGGTGTTGATGGCGACCGGCACGCTGCCATCGAGCGGCGTGCCGAACAGGATGCGGTCAGCATTGAAGGCCACGCCTTCGCTGACGCGGGCAAACACGGCCAGGCTGGCTTGCAGCTTGTAGTTCGCGCCCAGCGAGTACGACGTGTGGCCCAGGGTGTAGTCGACCTGCTGCACCGTCGACGGCAGGTACGCTTGCGCGCCGGTGGCGATATTGGCCGTGCCGCTGGCATGCTGGCGGTCGCGCCGCAGGCCGCCGTCGAGGTTCAGCGCGCCGCTTTCCCAGGCCAGGTTCAGGTAGGGCGAGGTCGTGCGGTATTCCATGTCGACGGCGCGCGAGCAGCAGGCGCCGAAGGCCGGGCCGATGTAGCCGGGCGTGCCGCTGGCCGTTTGCAGCAGCGCCGGCTGGTCGCCCGTGGCCTGCATCAGGTATTCATTGAAGTTCCAGGTCAGGCCCAGCTTTTGCTGCGACAGGTACAGGCCGGCCGTGGTGGTCAGCTTGCCGCTGTCGAGCACGAACGTCCTGGCCAGCTTGGTGTCGCTCAGGGTATTGCTGGCGTCGTCGATGGACGTGTTGAACACCACGGCGGAAAACGCGCGGCCGATGTAGGGCTTGCCCCGATTCGGGCCGCTGGCAAACACATAGCTGCCGTCGCTGCCGTTATTCGACGGGAACACGCCGGTGAAGCGCCCCGAATTGTCGGCGTAGCGGAAGTTTTCGCTCACGCTCCAGCCCTGCCCCAGCTTGAACGATGCCTCCAGGCCCACGGTATCGCTTTTGACGTGCAAGCCGTCGTTGACGCGGGTGGCCACGCGCTGGTTATCCTTGTTCAGCACCATGTCGGGCACCCAGTACGGCGAATAGAAGCTGGCCTTGCGCGGGTCGATGCCGGCGATTTCCCCGATGCGGCCAGCGCGCACGCTGACCGGCACCGGCAGGGCCGTGGGCGACTGGTCGTCGAGGTGCTTGAACGACAGGCGCACGAAACCGCTGTCGAATTCATGCGTGACATTGCCGCGGATCTGACCGCCCTTTTCGCTGTTGACGCCACTGTGGCGGATGCCTTCTCCCGTGCGCCAGGAGCCGCCGATGAAGAAGCGCGTGCGCTCCGACACCGGCGCGCCATAGTCGAAGTCGACCCTCGTCTGGTCGTAGCCCAGGCCGCGGCTGATGGCCACGCTGCCGCCCTTCTCCTTGCCGTTCTTGCTGATGAAATTGATGATGCCGCCCGGCGAATTGGTGGCCAGGGTGGAAGCCGAACCGCCGCGCACCACTTCCAGGTGGTCGAGCGTGGAATCGATCTTGACGAAGCTGTCGGGCGTGGTGAAGTTGAAGTCGCCGAACTGCAGCACGGGCAAGCCGTCTTCCTGGATCTGCACATAGCGCGCGCCGCCGGCGGAAATGGGCAGGCCGCGCACGGTGATGTTGGCATTGCCTTCGCCACCCGAAGACTCTGCCCGCAAGCCCGGCACCGAGCGCAGGACTTCGGCGGCGCTGGTCGGCGCATTGTGCAGGATGGTATCGAGCTCCATGCTGCTGACGGAATTGCTCGATTTCATTTTGGACGTGCCGCCGGTGGTGCCCGTGACCACGATGCGTTCCAGGTTCAGGCCATCGGCAGGGGCGGCGCTGGCGGTGTCGCCGGCCGATTGCGCCTGGGCTGCGCCCAATTGCAGCATGGCCAGGGCGACGGCGGCGGCCATGCAGCCGCGTTGAGCAGTACGTGTCTTCATCTTGTCTCCAGTGTTGTATGCCGATACGTCGAGGTATCGGCTTGTTATGAGTCCTGGCTGCCGCATGCCGTGGCGCGCTGCCTGGGCCGGTACGTCATTATTCAACGAATAAGAATTTATTGCAATCGATTGCAATCGAGCGCTGCAACATGGAAATGTTGTTGTTTTTAAGAGAAAACTACGGGCGACACAGAGGAAATCTAGCGGGATTTGACGTGAATGCAGCGGTTTTCATGCTGCGGCGCAGCATGAAAATAAAAGAGGAAATTAGAAATTATTGCAATCGGTTGCAATCACTTGCGGCACGCTTCAGCGGCCCGAGGCGCGTACGATCAGCTCGGTTGGCAATTGCCGGGATGGCGCAGGCGCGCCGTCGACCAGCGCCAGCAGCGAAGCCACCAGCGCGCGTCCGGCAGTACGGATCGGCTGGCGCACGGTGGTCAGCGGCGGATGGAAATACGCGGCCAGTTCGATATCGTCGTAGCCGACCACGGCCACCTGTTCCGGCACGGCCACGCCGCGCGCGCGCATGGCGTTGATGGCGCTCATGGCCAGCAAGTCGCTGCAGGCAAAGATGGCGTCGAACGGCAATTGGCGGTCCAGCAGTTCCTGCACGTCCGTCGCGCCGCCCTGCGGCAGGAAGGAACCGGCCACGTACAGTTGCGGGTCGGGTGCCAGTCCCTGCGCGGCGAGCGCCTGCGCATAACCCTGGTGGCGCTGCGCCACTTCGGGCAGCTTGGCGTCGCCAAAGAAGGCGATGCGCCGGCGCCCCGCCGCCAGCAAGTGTTCCGTGGCCAGCCTGCCGCCCGCGACGTTATCGCCGCCGACGGTGCAATACAGCTGCTGCGGCAATTGCGCGCCCCACACGACGATGGGCACCTGGCGCGCAGCCAGCTGGTTCAGTTGTTCATGGTGGCGCCACTGGCCGATCAGGATGATGCCGATCACGCGGCCGCTGTCGAAGGACTGGGCCGCCGCATCGAGCGTTTCGGCATCGACGCGTGAAATGAGCATGTCGAAGCCCTGCTCCGTCAGCGCATCGGCCAGGCTGCCCAGCATGCTCAGAAAGAAAGGATCGGACAGGTGCTGGCGCGTGGCCGCGTCATACGGCACCACCACGCCCACCGTGCGGTTCTGTTTCAGGCGCAGGTTTTGCGCGCCGATATTGATGGAATACTTGAGCGAACGGGCCAGCGCGATGACGCGCGCGCGCGTCTCTTCATTGACCAGCGAACTGCCGCTCAGCGCGCGCGACACGGTCGACGTGGACACACCGGCCAGGCGCGCGATATCGGCCATCTGCAGGCGCTGCTGCGCCTTCGAGTCGGAACCGGTCATCGTGCGCTCACTGCGGCACGGTGTCCTTGAACGATGGCCGTTCGGACAGTTTGTCGAACAGGCGCGCCAGCGCCGGGTGCTCCGCGCGCCAGTCGATTTCCGGGAAGCGGAAGCTGAGCCAGCCCAGGGTACAGCCCACGGCCACATCGGCCAGGGTGTAGTTCTTGCCGGCGCAATACGCGCTCTCGCCCAGGCGCGCCTCGAGCGCGGCCAGGCCCAGCGTGACCTTGTCCAGCTGGCGCGCGATCCAGGCGGCGCTTTGCTGCTCGGGCGGGCGCTGCGTGCGCTCCAGGCGCACCAGCACGCCCGCGTCGAGGATGCCGTCGGCCAGCGCTTCCCAGTTCTTGATATCGGCCCGCTCGCGGCCATTGCCGCCGGCCGGCAACAATTTACAGACGGGCGTGAGCGTGTCGAGGTATTCGACGATGACGCGCGAATCGATGAGCGCGCTGCCATCTTCCATCACCAGGCAGGGCACCTTGCCCAGCGGGTTGGCCTGGGCGATGCGGGTTTCCGGCACCCACACGTTTTCCAGCTCAAAGACATAGTCGAGCTTTTTTTCCGCCAGCACGATACGGGCTTTGCGGACATACGGGCTGGCAAGGGAGCCGATCAGTTTCATAGGTACTTTAAGGTAAGGAGCAGCGCTCAGTATAGCATCGGCGGCAGCCGCCTTTTTGGCGGCACGCACCCGGCGCACCGCCCAGTGTGGCAGGCATGCCGCATCGGGGGCGGATTCGGCCAAAATGGGAGGCGCCGGCAGCCGACGGACGGCTGGCAGGCCCCCAGCGGTGGTAAAATCGCCCTTTACTGTGGCGCCGTCAGTGTTGCTGTATTGCAATAGCCCTGCCCTCCCCGCGCGCCACACGCCAACCGTTTCTTTAACTTGCGTCCGCTCTCATGACTTCTACTACTCCGTATTCCACGCTGTCGGCCCTGTCTCCGCTCGATGGCCGCTACGCCAGCAAGACCGATCTGCTGCGCCCGATCCTGTCCGAAGCCGGTTTCATGCACCACCGCGTGAAAGTGGAAATCTCCTGGCTGCAAGCGCTGTCGCAAGCCGGTTTCGCCGAAATCAAGCCGTTCTCGGCCGAAGCGAGCGCCCTGCTCGACAAGATGGCGGCCGACTTCTCGGAAGCCGACGCGGCCCGCATCAAGGCCATCGAAGCGGTCACCAACCATGACGTCAAGGCTGTCGAATACTGGCTGAAGGAACAAGTGGCGGACGTGCCGGAACTGGTGGCGGCGTCGGAATTCATCCATTTCGCCTGCACCTCGGAAGACATCAACAACACCTCGCACGGCATGATGCTCAAGGCCGCGCGCGACGGCGTGATGCTGCCGGCATTGAACGGCCTGGTGGCCAAGCTGACGCAGATCGCGCACGACAACGCCGATGTGCCGATGCTGTCGCGCACGCACGGCCAGACGGCCAGCCCGACCACCCTGGGCAAGGAATTCGCCAACGTCGTGGCCCGTTTGCAGCGCGCCGTGAAACGCATCGAACAAGTGGAAATCCTCGGCAAGATGAATGGCGCCGTCGGCAACTACAACGCCCACCTGTCGGCCTACCCCGGCTTCGACTGGCCCGCATTCTCGCAGGCCGTCATCGAACAGCGCCTGGGCCTGGTCTTCAACCCGTACACGATCCAGATCGAACCGCACGACTACATGGCCGAGCTGTTCGACGCCTTCGCGCGCGCCAACACGATCCTGCTGGACCTGAACCGCGACATCTGGACGTATGTCTCGCTGGGCTACTTCAAGCAAAAGCTGAAAGCGGGCGAAATCGGCTCGTCGACCATGCCGCACAAGGTCAACCCGATCGACTTCGAAAATTCGGAAGGCAACCTGGGCCTGGCCAATGCCGTGCTCAAGCACCTGTCGGAAAAACTGCCCGTCTCGCGCATGCAGCGCGACTTGACCGATTCGACCGTGCTGCGCAACATCGGCGTGGGCCTCGGCTACACCTTGCTGGCGTATGACAGCTGCCTGCGCGGCCTGAACAAGCTGGAAGTGAACCACGCGCGCCTGGCGCAAGACCTGGACGCGACCTGGGAAGTGCTGGCCGAGCCCGTACAAACCGTGATGCGCCGCTATGGCATCGAAAATCCGTACGAGCAGCTGAAAGAGCTGACGCGCGGCAAGGGCATCTCGAAAGAGGCGCTGCAAACCTTCGTCAATGGCCTGGCCATTCCGCAGGATGCCAAGGACGTGCTGCTGAGCATGACGCCGGGCAACTACATCGGCATCGCGGCGCAATTGGCCAAAGCCATCTAAGCCGTTTCCACATGGGGATCGTCCGATCCCGCTCCCGCGGGGCGGCCAGCATACAAATGCTGCCCGCCCCGCGGTTTTTCCCGCACTCTTTCTTGTAGAATCTCCAGCACGCAGCGCAATTTGCTTTTCTTTGGTATATTAGGCCGAATTAGTCCTAACACGTACTACATTCAAGAAAGCCGCCGATGCAACGCTACACCACCACCGCCATCATCCTGCACTGGCTGACCGCCCTGCTGATCATCAGCGCCTTCGTCATGGGCCTGGTCATGACGGATATTCCCGGCCTGACGCCCACCAAACTCAAATATTTCTCCTGGCATAAATGGCTGGGCGTGACCGTGCTGGCCATCGCCGCCATCCGCCTGCTGTGGCGCAAGGCCAACGTGCCGCCGCCGCACCCGGCCAGCATGGTTGCCTGGCAAAAGAAGGCGGCCGATGCCATGCATGTGCTGCTGTACATCCTGATCTTCGCCGTGCCCATCTCCGGCTACCTGTACACCCTGGCCGCCGGCGTGCCAGTGGTCTACCTGGGCCTGTTCCAGTTGCCCGTCATCATGGCGCCGAATCCGGAACTTAAGCCGCTTTTAAAAGAAATTCATTATGTTCTGAACATGACGATGGCCGCCGCCGTGGCCGCCCATGTGCTGGCGGCCCTGAAGCACCAGTTCATCGACCGCGACGGCGTCCTCAAGCGCATGCTGCCCTGACATCGACTTCCCCTTGCTCACTGAAACTACAGGAAAAAAACAAGATGAAAACCACCCAACGCATCGTCCTCGCTTCCCTGCTGGGCCTGTCCGTAGCCGCCACCGCCGCCACCCTGCTGAAAGTCGATCCCGCCAAGACCAGCGTGTCGGCCGTGTTCAAGCAAATGAATGTGCCGGTGGAAGCGAAGTTCAAGAAATTCAATATCGCCATCGATTACAACCCGGCCGCGCCGGACGCCTCGAAGGCGTCGGTGGAGATCGAGACGGCCAGCATCGATATCGGCGACCCCGAGTACAACAAGGAAGTGGCGAAGAAGGAATGGTTCAATTCGGCCCAGTTCCCGAAAGCCACCTTTGTCTCGAACAGCATCAAGGCCGCCGGCGCGGGCAAGCTGACGGTAAGCGGCAAGCTGAGCATCAAAGGCAAGACCACCGACGTCACCTTCCCCCTGACGGTGAAGGCTGATGGCGGCAAATACGCGTTCGACGGCGCCCTGCCGATCAAGCGCCTGACCTACAACATCGGCGAAGGCGAGTGGAAAGACACGAGCATGGTTGCCGACGAGGTCACCATCAAATTCCACGTCGCCGCGCAATAACACCTGAGAAAACGTCCATGACTGCGTTGCTCTTGCCTCGTCGTACTATTCGTACTGCCTTCGGCAAGGCGCCTTGTCCTGAACGTTTTTCAGGCGTTACCAAAAACAACCCCACAACCTGTTCAACTTTAGGATCTGCATGAAATTTTCGCACTTGATGATCGCCGTGCTGGCAGCTGCCGGCGCGGGTTCGGCCATGGCCGCTACCGACACCTACAATCTCGACCCGACGCACACTTTCCCAAGCTTTGAAGCCGATCACATGGGCATGTCCGTGTGGCGCGGCAAGTTCAACAAGACCAAGGGGACGGTGACCCTGGACCGCGCCGCCAAGAGCGGCAGCCTGGATCTGGTCATCGATGCCGATTCGATCGACTTCGGCCTCGATGCCATGAACACGCACGCGAAAAAAGCGGACATGTTCAACGTCGAGAAATTCCCGCAAATCACCTACAAGAGCACCTCGCTCAAGTTCAACGGCGAGCAGCTGGTGGAAGTCGATGGCGAACTGACCCTGCTGGGCGTGACCAAGCCCGTCAAGTTGAACGTGAGCAAGTTCAAGTGCATCATGCACCCGCGCTACAAGCGTGAGGTGTGCGGCGCCGATGCCACGGCGGAATTCAAGCGCAGCGACTTTGGCCTGAACTACGGCATGCCGGCGTTCTCGCCGGAAGTCAAGCTGGCCATCCAGGTGGAAGCGATCAAGGCCGACTAAACACGATCTTGCCGCATGATAAGCCCGCCTCGCTGCCCGCAGCCAGGCGGGCTTTTGCATGCGCCATGCGAATCCGCTGGACTTTTCTATCGTGCGGCATCACTATCGATTGGCATGATGTTGTTCTGACATGCCACACCCACTTATCCACCGCGCGGAGGACTACATGAATTTCATTATCTGGATCGTTATTGGCGGCGTCATCGGCTGGCTGGCCAGCATGGTCATGAAAACCGATGCGCAACAGGGCATCTTCCTCAATATCGTCGTCGGCATCGTCGGCGCCTTCCTGGGCGGCTGGCTGCTGGCGCCGCTGTTCGGCACGGGCACCATCAATAGCGACAATTTCAGCCTGTCTTCGCTGCTCGTTTCGTTCCTGGGCGCCGTGATCCTGCTGGGCATCGTCAATCTTTTGCGCCGCGGCAAAATACGCTAAGCAAGCAAAAAGCAGGGCATGGCAAGTGGCCGGGCCGCGCAAGCGCCCGGCCATTTTTCATTGCCGCCAGGACACGTATGGACAAATACCACAACCGCCGCACGAGAAAATGCGGGTTGCCAGCCGCTTCCAGCCCCTCTGCCAGCGCAAAACATATCATTCAGGCAAGCACTTGCGAATATGCTGCCAGGAAAATGTGATTGACTAGTGCGAGTCCGATACGGATACTCTATGTCGCCCGCTGCATAATCAGCGGGTACGCCGCTGATTCCGACTTCCCTACAATGTAAAAGAACAGAACTCGAATGAAAAAATCTCTCATCGCGCTCGCCATCCTGAGCAACTTCGCACACGCCGACGAAGGCATGTGGATGCCCCAACAGCTGCCACAAGTAGCCAAGGAACTGAAAGCCGCCGGACTGAAACTGGACCCGGCCACCCTGACCAAACTGACCGAATTCCCGATGGGCGCCATCGTCAGCCTGGGCGGCTGCTCGGCGTCGTTCGTCTCGCCGCAAGGCCTGGTTGCCACCAACCACCATTGCGTCTACAACAGCGTGGCGGTCAATTCGACCAAGGAGCGCGATTTGCTGGCCAACGGTTTCCTGGCCAAGACGTTCGCTGAAGAATTGCCGGCCGCCCCGGGCAGCCGCATCTTCGTCACCTCGGCCGTGACGAATGTCAGCGACAAGATCATCAGCGCCGACGTGGCCAAGCTGCAAGGCAAGGCCCGCATCGATGCGATCGAGAAAAACCAGAAGAAACTGGTCGCCGAATGCGAAAAAGAAGCGGGCTTCCGCTGCACCGTGTCGAGCTACTACGGCGGCCTGGAGTTCTACCTGATCAAGCAACTGGAAATCCGCGACGTGCGCCTGGTGCACGCGCCTCCAGCGGGCGTGGGTAAATTCGGCGGCGACACCGACAACTGGATGTGGCCGCGCCACACGGGCGACTACGGTTTCTACCGCGCCTATGTCAGCAAAGACGGCAAAGCTGCCGACTTCAGCAAGGACAACGTGCCGTACCAGCCAAAACACGTGCTGAAACTGGCCAAGGATGGCTTGAAGGAGGGCGATTTCGTCATGGCGCTGGGCTACCCAGGCCGCACCAACCGTCACCGCCTGCCATCGGAAGTGGCGTTCACGTTTGACTGGAACTACCCGGCCTTCGTGAAAGCGTCGGGCGAAACCCTAGCCATCATCGCGCGCGAAACCAAGGACAACAAGGACGTTGCCCTGAAATACGCGGGTCAGGTGGCTGGCGTGAATAATTACTACAAGAACCGCCAAGGCATGCTCGATTCCTACGCCGGCAGCGACTTCCTGGCGCGCAAGACGACGGAACACGAAGCCCTGAAAACCTGGGTCAACGCCAATCCTGCTCGCAAGGCGGAATTTGCCGGCGACATCGAGCAAGTGGAAAAGCTGATCGCCGAACGCGATGCCGACACCAAGCGCGACTTCTTCCTCAGCTACGCCCAGCCACGCCTGCTGAACACGGCACGCAGCCTGTACCGCCTGTCGAACGAAGGCACCAAGGCCGATACGGAACGCAAGTCCGGCTACCAGACGCGCGACTTGCCACGCCTGGAAGCGGGCATCACCTCGGTCGAGCGCACCTACGATGAAAAAGTCGACAAGGCGCTGGTACTGAACAGCCTGACCAAGTACGCCGCGCAACCGGCCGCACAGCGCCGCGCCAGCTTCGACGCCGCCATCGGCATCAAGGACGGCATGTCGCAAGCCGACCTGGCCGCCGCCCTGGACAAACTGTATGCCGGCAGCAAGCTGGGCGACAAGGCCGAGCGCGCAGCCTGGCTGAAACGCACGCCAGCCGAATTCCAGGCCAGCAAGGACAGCTTCATCCAGGCCGCCGTCGCCATGTATCCGGATTCGCTGAAAAACGAAGCGGAAGAGGAAGAACTGGCCGGCAAGATCCAGCAAGCCTACGCCAACTACATGAAAGCAAAGATCGCCTTCATGAAGAGCAAGGGCCAAGCCGTCTATCCTGACGCCAACAGCACCCTGCGCGTGACGTTCGGCCGTGTTGCCGGCCGTGACCATGGCGCCGACGGCACCACCTGGACCGCCTTCACCACCGTCAATGGCGTCGCCGCCAAAGCCACGGGCGAAGGCGAGTTCAATGCACCGGCGAAGCAGCTGGCCGCGATCAAAGCCAAGGACTTCGGCAAATTTGTCGATCCGAAGCTGAAAACAGTGCCGGTCGACTACCTGGCCACCCTGGACATCACCGGCGGCAACTCCGGTTCGGCTGCCCTGAACGCGAAAGGCGAATTCATCGGCCTGGCATTCGACGGCACCCTGGACTCGATCATTTCCGACTGGGACTACAACAAGGCCAACACCCGTTCGATCCAGGTCGACCTGCGCTACATGCTGTGGAACATGAAACACATCGACCACGCAGACAACCTGCTGAAAGAAATGGGCGCCGAGTAATTCGCGGATAACAACAACTAATAAGCCCGGCAACGGGCGGTTGTTCCCTGAGCCACTCCTGCGGGAGTGGCTTTTTTTCGTCTAACGTTTTATTTTGGTGAAACGGTAAGGCGCGGCTTGCTCCTCGCCAAACACGTGCGCGCGGCCGCTTCCCAGCGGCAGCATCACCCTCCGGCCATCGTGCAGCAGCAAGGCCAGGTCGGCGCCGGGAAAGCGCTGCGTCAGCAGCGGATACGCTGGCCGGGCGATGCGCGCGGCGGGAATCACGATGCGGTAATCGCCGTCGCCAAAATCCAGCAGCAGCGCGGCCGCCTCATCCGGCCCCGGCAGCGCCGTGATGCGCAGACGCGTGCTGCCCTTGACGAGCTCGAAGGCCGACCATACGGGCAAGGCACGCCGCATCGTGCCGACCCGCAACTGCGGCGCCTGGCCCGCCTCCGCCGACGTCAGCAAGACGTCAGGCGACGCCTCGGACGCCGCCCCATCGACGGCCAGCAGCCAGCCCCGGTAGCGTATCAGCGCGCCCTGCGCACTAGCCGTCACGGAGCCGCCCTGCGCCACCGGCTCCTTGCTCGCCGGCAAGCGCAACGGCGCCGCCTGTGCCGCCAGGCATATCCCCCACACCAGTGCCGCCATCGCCGTCTTGCCCATGCCGCCTCCCTTGCGCGTGAAACGTATTCATAACACAAGTTCGACCCGGCCCATCTGCCGCGCCTCAAGGCGCCAACGCCGGTGCTACAATTGGCCCCTAGCGGGCGTACTTACCCAGCGCGCCTTCCCCCTCCCAGACTCAGACCGCTATGCCACCAGACTTGCGCACGACCTACGAACTCGGTAACCACAACCAGACCACGACCTGGCTGGAATGCATCACCTTCTATCAAGATCTCGCCGCACGCTATCCGCAGGTGCTGCACTTCGAACAGATCGGCCTGTCCGACTCGGGCGTGCCCATCCACGCTGGCGTCGTCAGCGCGGACGGCGTGTTCGACCGCGAGCAGATCAAGCGTGCGGGCCGCACCGTGTTCTTCAACAACAACGGCATCCACCCGGGCGAACCGGAAGGCATCGACGCCTGCATGGCCATCGTGCGCGACCTCTGCACGCAGCCGGAACGCCTGGCGGCGCTGGGCAGCACCGTGCTGCTGTTCATCCCGATCTACAACGTCGACGGCAGCCTGAACCGCGCCAATACCTCGCGCGTGAACCAGGATGGCCCGGAGCAATTCGGTTTCCGCGGCAACAGCCGCCACCTGGACTTGAACCGCGATTTCATCAAGTGCGACAGCCTGAACGCGCAAGTGTTCAACCGCCTGCTGGCCAGCTGGGACCCGGACGTGATGGTCGACACGCACACGTCGAACGGCGCCGATTACCCGTACACGATGACCCTGATCCACACGCAGACGGATAAGCTGGGCAATGGCCTCGGTCCCTTCCTGCAAGACACCATGCTGCCGCACATCTTTGCGCAGATGGAACAGGCGGGCTGGCCCACCTGCCCTTATGTGAACCCCGTCAAGGACAGCCCCGACCACGGCATCGCCGAATTCCTCGAAGTGCCCCGGTTCTCGACCGGTTTTGCGGCCCTGCATCACGTCATCGGTTTCATGCCGGAAACGCACATGCTGAAACCGTTTGCCGACCGCTACGCTTCCATGCGCGCCCTGCTCGACATCACCATGGCCTTTACCATCGAACATGGCGAACAGATCAAGCAACTGCGCGCGCAAGCCAAAGCAGCGGGACGCACGCAAGCCGAATGGCCCATCCACTGGGCCATGAACGAAGAGCAGCCGTCGACCTTCCCCTTCAAGGGCTACGCAGCAAAATACACGCCAAGCGTGCTGGGCGACTACCAGCGCCTGTCCTACGACCGCTCGCAGCCGTGGGAACGCGACATCGCCTATTACAACCGCTTCGATGCGGACGTCACCGTGGCCGCGCCGAAAGCCTATGTCGTGCCGCAAGCGTGGCGCGAAGTGATCGAGCGCCTGCGCTGGAACGGCGTCGACATGACACGCATCACCGCCGAACAGACGGTAACGGCGCGCTACTACCACATTGCCAACGTCGGCACGCGCGCCACCGCCTACGAAGGCCACATGTTCCACGACACGGTGGAACTGGAAGCGCGCACGGGCCAGTTCACCTTGCAGGCGGGCGACTATGTGGTCAGCCTGGAGCAGGACAACGCGCGTTATGCCGTGGAAACGCTGGAACCGCAGGCGCACGACAGCTTCTTCCGCTGGGGCTTCTTCAACAGCGTGCTGGAGAAGAAAGAAGCGTTTTCGGATTACGTCTTTGAAGACATGGCGTCGGAACTGCTGCGCGACGAACCGGCGCTGGCCGCTAAATTTGCCGAGTGGAAGGCAGCGAATCCGGCCCTGCTGAGCAATCAGGAAGCCGTGCTCGACTTCATTTTTGAACACTGCCAGCGCTTTGCCGAGCCGGAATGGCGGCGCTATCCCGTCATCGCCCTCATGTAACTGGGGACTGTAGCGACTGCAACATCCTGGCGCCGCATCGGAGACCCCGGTGCGGCGCCTCTTTCTGTGCCCTGCCCACAAGGTAATCCCATGCACTACGCACTGAACCTGCGCACCTTTATCTACAGCCATTATTTTTACCTGGGCTTGCGCGTGGCCATCGGTCTGGTCGGCCTGGCCTTGCTGACCCAGGAAATCAGCGACAGCGCCACCGCCATGACGGTGTGCATCGGCGCCCTGTGTACGACCCTGATGGACATGCCCAGCCCGCTGCGCCACAAGTTCAATGAAATGCTGGCCTCGGTCCTGCTGTGCAGCGCCGTCACCTTGTTGATCAGCCTATGCGGTCCCGTGCAGTGGCTGCTGATGACGGTGCTCGTGCTGGTCAGCTTTCTCGCCAGCATGATGGTGGTGTACGGCAAGAAATCCATGCCCTTGCAACTGGCCGCCCTGTTCATCATGACCATGTCGATGGAACACCAGATGACGTGGCAGCAATCGTTCCACCATGCGGGCCTGTTCATGCTGGGGGGGTTGATCTATCTGGCCTATGCCATGGCCATCGCCTGGGTCTTGCGCCACCGCATCAAGCAGCAAGTGCTGGCCGAAGCCCTGTTCGAACTGGCCGCCTACATCGACATCAAGGCCGATTTCTACGACACGCGTTTCAATTTGACGGAGCAGTTCAACAAGCTGGTGCGCCATCAAAGCATTTTGGCCGACCGCCAGCAGGCGTCGCGCGATCTGATTTTGCGCAGCCACAAGAACAGCAAGGATGCCATCGTCGTGCAAGTGCACGTGTGCATGCTCGATTTATATGAACTGATCCTTTCCACGCACACGGATTACGCGCTGCTGCGCCAGCACCTGGCCGACTCCGATGTCTTGAAATCTTTGCACGACCTTGCCTACAAGGCGGCGCGCGATATCGAAGCCGTGGCGTATGCCGTCACGCGCAAGCGCGCCTCGTATGCGCAGATCAGCTATGACAAGGAATGGACCGAGATCGAAGCGGAAATCGCGCGCCTGCACGCCAAAGGCGACGGTGCGCAGGAAGCGCTGGCGACCCTGCGCGCGCAGCGCAACAAGATCCGCGCGATTCTGAAAATGATCGCCGAGCTGCATCTGGCCACGCAAAAAGTCTATGCCGACGTGCCGTTCTGGAGCGGCGCGGACATGGCGCCGTTCTTGTCGCAGCAGAAATACGAACTGAAGACCTTGCTATCGAATCTGCGCCTGGATTCGCCCGTATTCCGCTTCGCCCTGCGCGTGTCGATGGCCATCTCGGTCGGATTGCTGATCGGCCACTGGCTGCCGTATGCGGCGCACAGCTACTGGATCGTCTTGACCATCGTCATCATCCTGCGCCCTACCTTCAGCATGACGCGCCAGCGCCGCGCCGACCGCATCATCGGCACCATCATCGGCTGCGTCATCACGGCCATCGTGATCCGCTTCGTGCACAGCAATATCGTGCTGATGGCCATCTTGTTCCTCTCCATCGTCGCCACGCCCACCTTCATCTATCTGCGCTACCGCTACACGGCCATTGCCGTGAGCCTGATGATCTTGCTGCAAATGCACCTGGTGGCGCCCAGCAACCCGAACCTCGTCAGCGAACGTTTGATCGACACCCTGATCGGCGCGGCGGTGGCCACCGTGTTCAGCTTTGTGCTGGCCAATTGGGAATACCAGAGCCTGCCGCGCCTCGTGCGCCAGGTACTCAACGTGAACCTCAGCTATATGCAGGCCAGCTTCGCGCTGCTGCAGGGAAAATGTTTCGACGATTTCGCCTACCGCATCGAACGCAAGCGTTTGATGGACAGCCTGGCCGCGCTCAGCTCGGCGCTGGTGCGCATGCTCGACGAACCGGCCAGCAAGCAGCGGGCCGTGGAAGACATCAACCTGTTCATCGTGCAAAATTACTTGCTGGTCGCCCACGTGGCGGCGCTGCGCTCGATCCTCGGGCGGCATGCCAGCCAGCTGCCCGTCGCGCCCGTCAACGCCTTGCTCAGCCATAGCCACACGCAAGTGTGCCTGACCCTGTCGCGCGCACTGGAGCAGCTCGACAACAAGGCCGCCATCAGCGCGCCGCTGGCCCCTCCTGCCGCGCCGCCCGTCAGCGACGTGGCCTGGTCGGGCTGGCCGCTGGTGCAGCGCCGCATCCGATTGTTGCAGGCAGATGCGGACAAGATCGTGGTACATAGCGCGGCGATCGTGCACATCGTTGCACCGCGCGCCTGACAAAAAGTCCATGGCGTTGTTGCCGCGCCTCGTCGTACATTCGTACTGCCTTCGGCACGGCGCCTAGCCCTGAACATGTTGTCAGCCGCTTTATCCAGGCTGGCCTGCCTTTGGCAGGCCACTGATCACTACTTCAAATACCGTTCAAACCAGCCGATAGTACGCTTCTGCAAGTCGCGCTGGTGCTCGGGCTTGCGGAAGGAATGGCCTTCGCCGTCGTAGATGAACAGGCTGGACGGCACGCCCATGGCGCGCAAGCCATGCCAGAATTCCAGCGACTGGGCAGCCGGCGTTTCCACGTCGCGCTCGCCCACATAGATCAGGGTCGGCGTCTTCGCCGCCTTGATCGATTCGATGGGCGAGGCCTTGCGGTAGACGGCCGGATTGTCATAGGCGGAGGCGCCAAAGAAGGGGATCATCCACTGGTTGATGCCGTTCTGGCCGTAATAACTGATCCAGTTCGATACGCCAGCACCGGCCACCGCCGCCTTGAAGCGGTCGCTGTGCGTGACGCCCCACATGGTCATGAAGCCGCCATACGAATGGCCGATCAAGCCCAGGCGCTGGCCGTCGACGGGCGCCACTTTTTCCACGGCGTCGATGCCGGCCAGGATGTCGCGCCAGTCGCCGCCGCCGAAGTCGGCCATGTTGGCGCGCGTAAATGCCTGGCCTTGGCCAAAGCTGCCGCGCGGATTGGGCAGGAAGACGAAATAGCCCTTCTCCGTCAATTCGCGGATCAGGGAGCTCGCCGCCACGTAGCGGGGCGAGGCGGCCGCGCCCGGGCCGCCATGCACGTTGACGACCATGGGGTAGCGCTTGCCCGCGTCCGTCTTCAACGGCCCCAGCAGCCAACCTTGCACCTTGTATTGTTCGTTGTTCCAGCCCACGTTGCGCACCGTCAGCTGGGGCGCGAAGCCGTCATTGTCGCGTGTGATTTTTTTCAGCTGGGCCACCGGTCCCGCCACCAGATAGCTGGCGTGCGTAAAGTCTTCCTGCGCGGCAGCGGCCTGCAAACCATCGGCGCTGAACGACAGACGGCCATCGCTGCCGCTGCTGCTGATTTCGCCGAGCAGCACCGGCTGGGCCGGACCCGTTTGCACGTCGACGGGCACCAGCGCCAGCTGCGAATCGATCAGGGCCGTCGCCAGCAAGCCGGCGCCGCGCCAGACGACGCCATTGAAGGTGCCGCGGTAATCGGGCGTGAGATTGCGCGGCGTGCCGCCGGCCAGCGGGACGGTATAGATATCGCCGCCGATGGAGCCGAAATCGCTCATCAGGCCGCCGATGAAGACCACCGTCTTGCCGTCCGGCGAGACCGAGGGCAGGTTCATCTGCATGGCCGGCGACGCGATCACGCGCAGGGCGCCCGTGGCGGCATCAATATGGCTGAGCTTGGCGACCCACCAGTTGCTGTCGCCATTGCCTTGCGCGCTGGTGGCGACAAAGCCGCCCCCATCGGGCGTCCAGCTGTATTCATACACATAGGTGTCGGCGGGTGACAGCAGACGCGGTTCGCCGCCGCTGACAGGCACGACGGCGATGCGCTGGGCATCGTCTTCGCTGCCCACTTCGCCCACCTGGCGCGCGCCCGCCTCCACGGCGCCGGCCAGCTTGCGCGCGCCCACCGTCGCCAGCAGCGCCAGCTGCTTGCCATCCGGCGACCAGCGCGCCGTACTGGCCACACCTTTGATACTCGTCAACACGCGCGCCTGTGCCTGCGTCATCGTGGCCAGGTACAGCCGCGCCGTGCCCGCCTTGGCATCGTAGCCGATGAAGGCCAGCTGCCGGCCGTCGGGCGACCAGCTGGGCTTATCGTAGGAACACACGGCACACGGGTCGAATTGCTGCACGATGGTGCCGTTGGCGGCGTCGCGCACGACGATGGCCGCGTGCGGGCGCTGCGGCTGTGGCTGTTCCGCCTTGCTCGACTCGATGGCGGCGATGCGCTGGCCATTCGCCGACAGGGCGACGGCGCGGTAATCGCGCAGCACCGGGCCGCTGGCAGGCGCGGCTTGCGCCATGGTTCCCATTAAGCTGCTTGCCAGCAAGCCGCAGGCGGCCAGATCAGTTATTTTCATCATGTAAATTCCGGTTAGAAATAAAAAAAACCGCCAGCAGGCGCGGCGGTTTTGGATGGAACAGACTGCATCAACGGGCCTTCTTGCCCAGGTGTGAATGCCGCATGCTGTACAGGAAGTAAATGGCCACCGTCACCGCCATCCACACGCTGAACACGACAAACGTCGTATGCGGCAAATCGCGCATGATGTACAGGCAGGCAAACACGCTCAGGCCCGGTATCGCGTAAGGGCCGAACGGCACGCTGAAGCCTTCGATGCGGTTCGCGCCCTGCTTGTGGCGCAGCACGGGCACGGCGATCGAGACCACCATGAACGCCGTCAGGGTGCCGATGCTGACCATGTCCCACAGGTAAGTCGCATCGACGGAACCGGCCACCAGAGCCACCACGAGGCAGACGATGATGGTATTGCTGACGGGTACCAGGGTGCGCGGGTGGATCTTCTGGAACGATTTCGGGATCAGGCCGTCGCGGCTGACGGCAAACAGGATGCGCGTCTGGCCATAGATCGTCACCAGGGTCACGCTGAAGACGGAAATGACGGCGCCGGCCGACAGCACCAGCGCGGGCCAGGTCTTGCCCGTGACGTTTTGCAGGATCACCGCCAGGCCCGCTTCCTGGCCTTCGAACAATTTCGCCTGTTGCGCGCCGAGGGCGGCCACGGCCACCAGCAAATAAAACACGGTGACGATGAGCAAGCCATACAGGATGCCGCGCGGCACGTTGCGCTTGGGATCTTTCACTTCATCGCCCGCCGTCGCCACCGTATCGAGGCCGATGAAGGAGAAGAAGACGGTGCCGGCCGCCGCCGTGACGCCCGTCATGCCGGCAAAGCCCTTGCTATTGTCGGTATTAAAGAAGGGGAAGAAATTGTCGGCATTGAAGCCGGAAAAGGCAATGGCAATGAAGAATACGAGGATGGACAGCTTGATGATGACCATGATGGCGTTCATCAGGGCCGATTCCTTGGCGCCGCGCAGCAGCAAGAAGCCGCACATGCAGATCAGAAAGATCGGCGGCAGGTTGATGTGGCCGGCATGAAACTCCATGCCATGCGGGCCGGAAACGATCATCGGCGTGCGCAGCATCTCGGGGATGTGCCAGCCGAAGGCATTTTCCAGGAAGTTATTCAGGTAGGACGACCAGCCGATGGCCACGGCACTGCCCGCCAACCCGTATTCGAGCAGCAGACAGGCGGCCATGATGAAGGCAAGAAACTCGCCCACGGTGGCGTAGGCAAACGAATACGAGGAGCCGGAAGCGGGGATGCGGAACGACAATTCCGCATAGCACAAGGCCGTCAGGCCGGCCGTGATGGCGGCGATCAGGAAAGACAGGACGACCGACGGGCCCGCCTTGGGGACGGCTTCGACCATGGTAAAGAAAATGCCCGTGCCGATGGTGGCGCCGACGCCGATCATGGTGAGGGAAAACAGGCCGATGGACCGGCTCAAGCCGCTGCTGCTGAGGCCTTCACCATATTCGACCGTGGTATCGATCGGCTTGGTGCGGCAGAGTTTCTGGACCAGGGTTTGGCTCACTAGACATCCTTTATGAGGCATACGTATTTTCGTACGACGGGTAAAAACAAATAGCGCTCCGGCCTTGAGTAACCCCCAATAAATTCTTGTGTTTTCTAGCTTCCATAAGTGGCGCGCTGCTGCGTTACCCATCGCTAGCAGTGCTCGCACTGCGTCGCGCCGGGCGCCTTGCATCACATCCACTTCTGTTTGCTATAAATTCACAATAATTTCCTGGCGATTACTTACCTGGCAAAAAACCGGAAAGATCGCGTCCATTCTCAAAACTAAGCGATTATAGGGCTTTCACCGGTTCAGCTAAACAGAACTTTGATGCAAGGAAACAACGCCAGGCGTGCGCCGGCCAAGCCGCAACAGTGCGGGCACGGCCGAAGTTGCTTCTATGAAAGAAAAAGCGCGCCGCTGCAGGGGCAGGGGCGCGCTTCTGGCTCAGCTCAACGACGCTGGCTTACTTCTTGCCGTGTGGCGCATCGGCCGGCGGCCAGCCCGCTTCGTAGCCTTGCGGCACGTCATCGCGCTTGTCCTTTGGCGCCAGGCCCAGCGCGTAGTACAGCACCGTCAGCAGGATCAACCAGGCCGGTCCCACCATCAGGGCGATGCGCGTATCGGGGAAATACGCCATCAGGCCGATCACCAGCGCCAGGAACGCCAGCGAAATCCAGGAACCATACGGCGCGAACGGCATGCGGAAGGCCAGGTTCTTGATTTCCAGCGGCGTCAAGGTCTTGCGGAACTGGATCTGCGTGACCAGGATCACGCCCCAGGTCCAGACGGCGCCGAAGGTGGAGATCGAGGTGACCCAGATAAACACTTTTTCCGGCACCAGGTAGTTCAGCAGCACGCCCAGCAGCAGCGCGAAGACCGACACGAGGATGGCGCGGCGCGGCACGCCGCTGGCCGTCGTTTCCGCAAACGCCTTCGGCGCCTGGCCTTGCAGCGCCAGGTTGTACAGCATGCGGCCCGTGCTGAAGATGCCGCCATTGCACGACGACAAGGCTGCCGTCAGCACGACGAAGTTGATGATGCCGGCCGCCGTCTTGATGCCCAGGCGTTCGAACGTCATGACGAACGGGCTGCCGGTGGTGCCGATTTCATTCCATGGGTAGATCGACAGGATGACGAACAGCGCGCCGACATAGAAAATCAGGATGCGCCAGAACACCGAATTGATGGCGTCGGGAATCGATTTCTTCGGGTTCGCCGCTTCGCCGGCCGTCAGGCCGATCATTTCCACGCCCAGATAGGCAAACATCACCATCTGCAAGGACATCAATACGCCCTGCGCGCCGTTCGGGAAGAAGCCGCCATGCGTCCACAGATTCGAGATGCCGACGGCCACGCCGCCGTTGCCAAGACCGAAGATGATCATGCCCGTGCCGCCGACGATCATCAGGATGATGGTGACGACCTTGATCAGGGCAAACCAGAACTCGAACTCGCCGTAGGCTTTCACGGCCAGCAGGTTGATCGCGCCCATGGAACCCAAGGCCGCCAGGGCCCAGATCCAGCGCGGCACGTCGGGGAACCAGATGCCCATGTAGATGGCGACGGCGGTAATTTCCGCCACGCACGTGACCAGCCACAGGAACCAGTAGTTCCAGCCCGTCAGATAGCCTTGCAGGGGGCCCAGGTAATCCTGAGCATAGCGGCTGAAGGAACCGGCAACCGGGTTGTGCACGGCCATTTCGCCCAGCGCGCGCATGATCATGAAGATGACCGCGCCACCGATGATGTACGACAGCATGATGCCGGGACCGGCCATCTTGATCGCGTTGCCGGAACCCAAAAACAGGCCCACGCCAATCGCTGCGCCCAGCGCCATCAGGCGGATTTGCCGCTCGCCCAGGCCGCGGTGCAAGCCTTGTTCACTCGTTTTCATTACGTGTCTCCGTTTTTTCTTGAATACACCGATCCCTCCACCCCAATGGCGGTTCCGCTCTTGCTGGAAAGGAGGAAAGGACGAGCCGGCGGCAATCGCCGGCATGCTCAGCTGATTAGGCCAGTTCGGCGATCAGCTCGATCTCGACGCATGCGCCCAGCGGGATTTGCGCCACGCCGAAGGCGGAGCGGGCGTGCTTGCCGCTGTCGCCGAAGACTTCGACGAACAGTTCCGAGGCGCCATTGGTCACCAGGTGCTGCTCCGTGAATTCGGAGGTGGAATTGACCAGGCTCATCACCTTGACGATGCGCTTGACCTTGTTCAAGTCGCCGCCGCATGCATCTTGCAGGGTAGCGATCAGTTCGATGGCGATGCCGCGCGCTGCGATCTTGCCTTCTTCCGTGGTGACGTCCTTGCCCAGTTGGCCAACCCAGACCTTGCCATCCTTCTTGGCCAGGTGGCCGGACAGGAAGACGGTATTGCCCGTGCGGGCATGCATCACGTAGGCGGCAGCTGGCGCGGCGACGACTGGCAGTTCAATGTTGAGGGCTTTGAGTTTTTCGTAAAACGACATGCTATTTCTCCAAGAAAACAATATAAGCGAAACCAAAATTCATGCACGGCAGGGCACGGAGGATGACGCCCTGGCAGCGCGGTAGTGACCGACAACAGTGCCAGATTAAACGTCATCATATTGGTGAACCAGCAGTTTTAGTTCACAAATAGGCCCGGTTATTCAGTGGATTATACCGACAATCAAACAAAATTCAGCATCGGTTCATGAAGCATGCTCTACAGGCATCGAGCGTGACTTTTTTCATTAAATTGTCACTTGTGCAATGTCAAGCCCTCCGGGTCAAGGTTTATCGCCTGCAAAAATGCCAGGTCGTGCGAAACCACAAGTAACGCCCCCTGGTATTGCAGCAGCATCTGCTCCAGCGCCTGCAGGCTGGCCAGGTCCAGATGATTGTCGGGTTCGTCGAGCAGCAGCAGTTGCGGCGGCGCCTGCGCATACAGTTCGGCCGCCAGCGCCACCTTCATGTGCTCGCCGCCGCTGAGCAAACGGCTGGGCATGGTGGCGCGTGCGCCGGCGATGCCCAGCAGCGCCAGCCGCGTGCGCAGCTCGCCTTCCGGCACGATGCTGTTGCGTGCCTGCAAGCGTTGCACGGCGCTCCACTCGCCATCTTGCAATCCCGCATGCTGGTCCAGCCACGCCACCCGCGCATGGCGGCGCAGCTCGCCGCTGGCGGGCGCCAGCTGTCCGGCGATCACGCGCAGCAGGGTCGACTTGCCGCTGCCATTGTCGCCCGTCACAGCCAGGCGGCGCGGCCCGCTCAAGACCAGGTTCACAGGCTGCGCCTGGCCGTGCGGCAAGACCAACTCGCGCAACTCCAGGATCAGCTTGCCGTTCGGCACGGCGCTCTCGGGCGCCAGCAGCAGCCGCTCGGTCTCGGGCGCACAGCGGGCGCTGGCATCCATCACGCGCTGCTGGCGGGCCTGCTGCGCCTCTTGCGCGCGCACGCGCAGCTTGCCCTGGCTATCCTGGCTTTTCTCCTTTTTCGCGTCCAGCAGCAGCTTGCTCTGGTTGCCTTCGCGCCCTTCCCTCTCGCCGCGTCCGACACGGCGCTGTTGGCGCTCGGCGTGCTGCTGCGCTTCGCGCTGCTCGCGTCTGGCGCCGGCCTTTTCCGCCTGCAGGGCGGCAGCAAAACCGGCCTGTTCCAGCGCGCGCTGCTGCGCATACAGCGCGTAATTGCCGCCATAGCTGCGCAAGCCCTGCGGCGACAGCTCGACGATCGTATCGACGTGCTCGAGCAAGCCGCGGTCATGGCTGACCAGCAGCAAGCCGCCGGGCCAGCGCGTCATCTGCGCCACCAGGCGGGCGCGCTGCCGCGCATCGAGATGGTTGCTCGGCTCATCGAGCACCAGCCAGTCCGCCTGCGACAGCCAGGCGCCTTGCAGGGCGATGCGCTGGCGTTCGCCACCGCTCAGGCTGGCCGTTGGCGTGCCGGCATCGACATGGCGCAAATCGAGCGCATCGAGCGCCTGGCGCAATCGGGCGTGG
This sequence comes from Janthinobacterium sp. BHSEK, assembly GCF_056174685.1. Taxonomy (NCBI): domain Bacteria; kingdom Pseudomonadati; phylum Pseudomonadota; class Betaproteobacteria; order Burkholderiales; family Oxalobacteraceae; genus Janthinobacterium; species Janthinobacterium sp. BHSEK. Next base: position 53,923 of record NZ_JBWBYV010000029.1, on the reverse strand, counting down.
GCATCCCAGCGTTCACCCACCAGGGCATAGTCGGCCTCGTCGACGCTGCCTTCAGCGATGCGCGCCAGCGCCGCCAGCAAGTCCTCCATGCCGGCGAGCGCCGCCACGCTGGGATAGCGCTCCGGATCGAGTTCCTGCGCCACGTAATGCACGGCGCCGTCGCAGCGCACGGCGCCAGAAGACGGCTGCGCCCGGCCTGCCAGCAGGCGCGCGAGCACGCTCTTGCCCACGCCGTTATCGCCGACGAGGCCGATACGTTGCGGGGCAAAAGCAAATTGCAAATCGGAAAACAGGGCACGGCCATCGGGCAGCGCAAAGGAAAGACGGTCGAGTTGCAGTAATGCGGGCATGGATACTCCTTGAGCAAGGCTGGCGAACCCGCGCGGCGCAATGGCGCGCTGGCGGGAAGGGCGAGGCCGTGCACAGCACGGCAGTATCAATGGCGCATGTCGAAGCGTCCTGGAGAAATGGGAAAGAAGCGTCAGTGTAGCAGAGCAGACCTGTTAGCGCTGGCCCAGGGTCGTGTCGCCGAACAGGTGCTTGTATTCGCGCGGCTGCGAGCGCCAGTACTGCGGCGGCGCCGACACTTGCGCGCCCAGCTGGGCCGCAGCGTGCCAGGGCCAGCGGGGATCGAACAGGATGGCGCGCGCCAGCGCCACCATGTCGGACTGGCCATTGGCGATGATGTCTTCGGCCTGCTGCGCTTCCGTGATCAGGCCCACGCTGATGGTGGGCAAGCCGCTGTCGCGCTTGATGCGTTCGGCAAACGCCACCTGATAACCGGGTCCCACGGGAATCTGCTGCTGCGGCGAAATACCGCCGCTGGAGACGTGGATGAAGTCGGCGCCCAGCTGCTTGAGTTCCTGCGCGAAACGCACGCTTTGTTCGATGTCCCAGCCGCCATCGACCCAGTCGGTGGCGGAAAGGCGCACACCCACGGCCATGCTGGCGGGCACGGCGGCGCGCACGGCTTCATAGACCTCCAGCGGAAAGCGCATGCGATTGTCCAGGCTGCCGCCATACGCATCCGTGCGCTGGTTGGACAGGGGCGACAGGAACTGGTGCAGCAGATAGCCATGCGCCGCGTGCAGTTCGATGCCTTCGATGCCGAGCGCATGCACGCGCTGGGCGGCGGCCACAAACGCCCCCTTGATTTGCAGCAAGCCCATCTCGTCGAGGGCGAGCGGCACCGTTTCGCCAGGCGCGTGGGCGATGGCGGACGGGGCCACCGTTTGCCAGCCGCCCTCGGCCAGATGCACGCAGGCGCCGCCCTGCCAAGGCGCGCGGCTCGACGCCTTGCGTCCCGCATGACCCAGCTGCACCACCAGCGGAACCGGCGCATGGCGGCGGATCGCCTGCACCACCTTGGCCAGTGCAGTTTGATTCGCGTCCGACCACAGGCCCAGGTCGTCGGCCGAGATGCGTCCCTCGGGCGAGACGGCCGTCGCTTCCGTCATCAGCAGCCCCGCGCCGGACAGGGCCAGATGGCCCAGGTGGATCATGTGCCAGTCGGTGGCGTTGCCGTTGTCGGCCGAGTACTGGCACATGGGCGCGATGGCAATGCGGTTGGCCACCGGCAGCGGCCCCAGTGCAAACGGCGTGAATAACTGGCTCATGGCGCACTCCGGAATAGGGGAAGCCCCGATTCTACTGTGCTTTGGAAAGTACGGCTTACACCTGCTTACGTTTGATACAGCGCAAGGGCTAGCCTTGGGCAAGCAGGGCCGCTAATCTGGACACATCAACAACACCCGCAATACCACCCCAGGAGAACACATGAACACGACGACTACCGCCAGCCGCATCCACCCCTTGATGGCCGGCGCCGCCATTTCCGTGACCGTTCTGTGCCTGGTGGGCGCGGCGTCCATCGCCGGCATCCTGCCCAATTCGCGGGCGAACGTGCCTGCCATGCCTGCCGACGTGGCCGCCATGACGCCGGCCAACGCGGCAGCCCTGGCAGCGCCAGTGGCCGCGCCTGTCGTCGCGCAAGCTGCTCCCACACCCGCTCCGGCGCCTGCACCCGTCGTGCACAAGCGTGTCGTAAATCATACGGCGCAGGCCCGTCCTGCCTACCGTGACAACAATGACGGCTACCGCGAGACGGCCTACCGCGAACCCGTACGCCAGCAGCAGCCAGTGCCTGCGCCGGCTCCCGCCCAGCCCAACTACGTGGGCATCGGCACGGGCGCCGTCATCGGCGGCTTGATCGGCAATCAGGTAGGTGGCGGCCGCGGCAAGGCGCTGGCGACGGTGGCCGGCGTGATCGGCGGCGGCATACTGGGCAATGCGGTGCAGAACCAAGTCCAACAGCCACAACGTTAATCGTACGGTCCCAGATAATCGAGCTTGCCCACGGCCACGCCATTGTTGCGCAGAATGGCGTGGACCATGGAGACGTGGAAATAGAAATTCGGCAAGGCAAAGCTGAGCAGGTAATCGTCACCCGAGAATGTTGTCCCCTCGTCAGTCCAGTTCAGCACGACTTCCTTCTGCGCGCTGCCCGCCATCTGGCCCGCGTTGACGCTGTCGATATAGGCGATGGTGTTGGCGATGCGTTCCTGTAACTGCTCGAACGACGCTTCGTTATCCTCGAATTTCGGCGCCGGCGCGCCGCTCAGGCGCTCGACCGACATCTTCGACGTATCGCTGACGCGCTGTACCTGCGCCGTCAAGTCCAGCATGTCGGGCGCCAGCTGCGCACCCAGTAAAATCTCGGGCACGATGCCGTCTTCCTCGACATGGGCCTGCGCTTTTTCCAGCAGGGCCGAGACGACCCGCAAGCCGCGGATGAAGACGGGAATGGTTGCCTGATACATGGACACGGACATGGCTGACTCCTGATAGTGAACGATGAGCCAGTGTACCCGAGGCGCTGTCTTCCGGCAGCGCGCACAATGCCACTCCTGTGCGCCGGCGCACCGAGCGGCCCAGTTCATCCTACTTTTCCAGATTCACCTTGCCGTCCGGCGCATGGCCGGGCTGTTCGGCTGCTTCCTGCTGCTGTACTGGCTGCGGCTGCGGCTTGTCCTTGCGCTTGCCGCCGAAAAACTTGACGATGGCCGCACCGGCGCCGACCACGGCCAGGATCAGTACTTTCTTGAAGGCCAGCAGCAGCGCCAGCAGTTTGCCGAACAGGCCCAGCTTGCTGGCCACGCCGCCGGCCACCAGCGCCGCCAGGCCGTATTCGGCCACCTTGTCCGTCTTGCTGTCGAAATCCGTGTAGCGGTTACCGTCGGTAAATTCCGTGAACGCCGTCACTTGCTGCATTTCCTTCTTGATCGCCTCGATCTGCTGCATGCTGGCGATCGCGTTCAGGTTCAGCACGCCTTCGCGGCCCAGCACGCGCACGTTGTAGTTCAGCGAGTGCTCGCCGCCATCGACCATCAAATCCTTGGCCCAGTACAGCTTGTGCGTATCCTTGGCATAGCTGGGTTTTTCCGCCCAGCCCATCAAATGGATGCCGGGATAACCCTGCTTCTTGCGCTCCGCATTGTTTTCCAGCACGGACGCCTGCATATCCTTGAGCAATTCGTCGTATTTGATGCTGTCCGCATCGTCATCCTTGATATGCCCTTCCTTTTCATACGTGACGATGACACCCCAGCTATCGCGCTCGAGCACGCTGGTCTTGGCAGGCACGATCATGCCCAGCGATTCCATGCCCGGAGGATTGCCCCAGGCATCGACCAGCACGCGCTCGGCATCGGCCGGCGACAGGTAACGGAAGTTTGCGGGCAAATCCAGGGTGGCGATGCCGCCCGGCAAGGTGATCTTGCCGCGCTGCAAGTGCAGCTGGGCGAGGAATTGTTCGGCCGTCATTTCCGGCGCGGCGGCCTTCTCATCGGCAGGAGCGGCGGCCGTGAGGCCGGAGAGGGTCAGACACAGCAAGGCTGTCAGCAGGCGTTTCAACATGATCGGTCCAAAAATTGCAAAGGGTAAATATTTTAAACCAATCAATTGCTTAATGGATAATTATTTCCGTGCGGCATTTTTTATAAAAAAAGCGCCAGGCGGGTTTCCCCGGCTGGCGCCTGATACGGCGTCATCGCTGGACAATCACGCCACGCGCACCACCATCAATCCCGCGCGCAAGCCCACCCGCACATCGGGGTTCGGGAACACCACCAGCTCTTCCGCGTGCCGCACCGTGTAGACGTGGTCGCCATCGCTGGCGATCACGGCGTGCTGCGGCAAGGAGGTGAAATTCTGCGTGCCGCGATCGAAGGCCATGCGGAATTCATCGCTGTGCTTGATGATTTCCTGCGCCACCTTGAACACATGCGGTTGCGCCTTGACGGGCTGCGCGGGCAAGCCGCGCAACAGGCCGTCCAGCGCCCGCGACACGTCGTCGAACAGCGATAAATCGTTCTGCCCCAGAGTGCCCACGCGGCCCAGTTCCACCGTGCTGGCGGCCGCACCGCAATGCTCGGCCGAATAATAACTGTAGGTGCCGGCCGACTGCGGATTCATGATGATGGCGCCGATGGCCGCCTGGCCCAGCCAGGCTATCAGCTGCGCCTTGGCGTCGTCGTCCACCAGGTCCGGCACGATGGCAAACGTGGGGTACACGGAAGGCCGGATGGCCGTGTGCAAATCCAGGTGCCAGCGCACGGGACCGGCCGCGTCAAAGAACGCTTTGGTCGCGGCGATCATTTCATCGGCGCGCGCGCTTTCCGCCGCTTGCGCCAGGCTGCCCCGCACGGGGCGGAACATGCGATTGAGGTCGGCGTCGATGAAACGCTTGCCGGCCCGGATCGCATCGACGTTGCCTACGCAGACGAGCAGGTCGACGGCCAGCTGCGACGCATCGCGCGACAGCGCGTCGAGCAGATGCGCCAGCACTTCGATCGGCCCCGTCTCGTCGCCATGCACGCCGACAGAAACGGCCACGCTGGGGCGGCCCTTATCGGCTTGCGGCTTGACCACTTGCAGCATGCCGGGCGCCGGCAAGGCCACCGTGAAACCGGCGTTGGCGAACAGCTGCGCCACGCCGCTGAAATCGGCCTGCGCCAGCGCCTGCACGGCCGGCGGCAAGCCGCCAGCGCCCGGCACTACCTGGGTTACTACTTGTGTTGCTTCTTGCGTCATTACACCGCCGCTTCCGCTGGGGTTTTCGCCGTGATTTTATTCACGGCTTCCGACAAGGTCCACACGTCCAGCATGGCTTGCTCCAGTTCCGTCGCCGCCACATAGGCCGACAGGCCCAGCGCGCCCGTCACCGCATCGACGGCCTGGCCCGCATTGCCTTGCTCGGCGCGCGCCAGCACCTGCGTCAGCAGACGCTGTTGCGTGCGGCGCAGGGCTTGCTGCGCGTAGTTGCGCAACTGTTCCTGCGACTTGCCTTGCGCGGCCAGCTTCAGGCCACGCTCCAGCGTGTCGATGCCCGCCTGGCTGCGCAGGGCCAGGCCCACTTGCAGGAAGGCAGCCAGGTCCATCGAGGCAGGGCGCGGCACGGACAGGGCCGGGAACAGGAAGCCGGCAACGACTTCCAGCGCATCGACCGCATCCCACGCCTGCACGAAGGCGGGCGTCAAGCCCGGCACCAGCGCCGCTTCCGACTTGATGCCGACGGCTTTGAGCAGCTCGCGCTTCGATTCCGCGCCGAACAAACGCGTCAGTTCGGCCAGTCCCGCGCCGCGCAATTGCTCGGCCGGCACGGACAGCACGCCGGCGATCATCGTTTGCTGCAGCACGCGCGTTTGCGCATCGACCTTGATCGACACGTCGCGCGGCACCGTCAAGGCGTCCGCATCGAGCGCGTCGAACACGGGCGCCAGGTTCAGCGCCACCCAGGCCTGGCCCCAGGCCAGGATCACGGCCGACTCGTCCACGCCGTGTTCCGCCGCCAGGTTGCGGATCATCAGCGGGCCGCAACGGTTGATCACTTCATTGGCCAGCACGGTCGCCAGGATGGCGTTGGCCAGCGGGTGGTCGAGCGCCGAACGGGTTGCCACCAGCAACGACGGGAAGTACGGTTTCAGGACCGGCTCGGCCCACGTTTCGTCCGTCAGCGGCAGGGCGGACAGGATGCGCTTGAAACGGTTCTTCACGTTGGCGATCACCACCGCCAGCTCCGGCGTGGTCAAGCCACGGTTGTCCAGCTTGCGACGCGCCAGTTCGGCCACCGACGGCAATTGCTCCAGTTCGCGCGACAGGGCGCCCTCCTCTTCCAGGCTGGCGATCAGGGCGGCATAGCCATCCTGCACGGCGCTCTCGCCTTGCGCCTGCAATTCGCGCACCAGCAAATGCGTCTGCTGCGTGTTGTCGCGCAAGACCAGGCGCTCGACGTCGTCCGTCATCGCATACAGCTCGCGGTTACGTTCCGCTTCCGTCAGCTTGCCCGCATTGACTTCCACGTCCAGCCAGATTTTCACGTTCACTTCATGGTCCGAGCAATCCACGCCGGCCGAATTGTCGATCGCATCGGTGAAGATGCGTCCGCCCGCCAGCGCGAACTCGATGCGGCCCGCTTGCGTCGCACCCAGATTCCCCCCTTCGGCTACGACCTTGACGCGCAGCTCATTGCCATTCACGCGGATATGGTCATTCGCGCGGTCCTTCACCTGTGCGTGCGTCTCGGTCGAGGCCTTGATGTAGGTACCGATGCCGCCGTTGTAGAACAGGTCCACCGGGGATTTCAGGATGCGATGCATCAGCTCTTCCGGCGCCAGCGAGGTCTCCGTGATATCGAGCGCGGCGCGGATCTGCGGCGACAGTTCGATCGTGCGGGCGGAACGTGGATACACGCCGCCGCCTGCAGAGATCAGCTCCTTGTTGTAGTCGTCCCACGAGGAGCGCGGCAAGGCGAACAGGCGCGCGCGCTCGTCGAACGAGACGGCGACATCCGGCGTCGGATCGAGGAAGATGTGGCGGTGGTCGAACGCGGCCACCAGTTTCAGCTGGCGCGACAGCAATACGCCGTTGCCGAACACGTCGCCCGACATGTCGCCCACGCCGACCATGGTGATCGGCGTGGTATTGAGGTCGTGGTCCATTTCATAGAAGTGGCGTTTCACGGCTTCGAATGCGCCCTTGGCCGTGATGCCCAGCTTCTTGTGGTCGTAGCCGTTCGAGCCGCCCGAGGCGAACGCGTCGCCGAGCCAGAAACCGCGCTGCACGGCGATGCCGTTGGCGATGTCCGAGAACGTGGCAGTGCCCTTGTCGGCGGCCACCACCAGATACGGGTCGGCATCGTCGAAGCACACGGTATCGACCGGCGGGACGATATTGCCGAGCGAACGGTTGTCCGTCACTTCCAGCAGGCTGGAAATGAACAGGCGGTAGACGGCTTCGCCTTCGGCCGCGATGGTTTCACGCACGGCATCCTTCGGCATCATCTTGCAGACAAAACCGCCCTTCGCGCCGGCCGGCACGATGACGGCGTTCTTGACCATCTGCGCCTTGACGAGGCCCAGCACTTCGGTGCGGTAGTCTTCCATGCGGTCGGACCAGCGCAAGCCGCCCCGGGCGACGGGGCCGCCGCGCAGGTGCACGCCTTCAAAGCGGCGCGAGAAGACGAAAATCTCGCGGTACGGACGCGGTTCCGGCACCAGCGCCAGGCTGCTGGTGTCGAACTTGAAGATGATCTTGTCGCCTTGCTGATTGTTCTGGAAGTAGCTGGTGCGCAGGGTGGCTGCCATCAGGTCGGCCAGCGCGCCGAGGATTTCCTCGGTATCGGCGTGGTTCACGGAGGGCAGGCCGGCCTTGATGGCGGCGATGCTTTCCAGGGCTTGCGCGTGCTGCGCGTCGGACAGCGAAGGATCGAAACGCTGCAGGAAGGCTTCGACCAGGGCTTTCACATGGGCCGGCTGCTTGCGCAGGCTTTCGGCGATGTAGCGCACCGAGAAGCGGCTGCCCGTCTGGCGCCAGTAGCTGGTGTAGGCGCGTACCAGCTGCACTTCGCGCGTCGACAAGCCGCCTTCGATGACGAGGCCGTTCAGGCGGCCATCTTCGGCCGTGTCGTTGAACAGGGCGGCAAACAATTCCTGCGCCACGGCGACGACGGATGGCTGCGCCAGTTTCGCCGCGCTGGCGGCATCGACCGTCAGGCTGGTGACGAAATAGCGCGTGCCGTCGGACAGCGAAACCGAATACGCCTGTTCGCGGTCGATGGCCACGCCCGCATTGTGCAGGGCCGGCAAAATGGTCGACAGCGGCGGCACCTTGTTGGCCGAGTACAAACGGATGGTGGTGACGGCGCCCGTCTCGATGCGTACGGCCACATGCGCCGGATCGGTATTGCGCAGGATGGTGTCGAGGTCGCGGAAGGCGACGGCCGGCGCGGTGGCGGCCACGTAGTCGAGCGGCAAGGTGGCGCAGAGTTTGCGCAGGCTGGCGCGCAGGGCCACGTCGGGCACGGCGTCGGCCACGGCGGCAAAGCCGTTATGCCAGCCATCGAGCACGCCCAGCAGCGGCTGTTCGATATCCGTTTCCAGGTCCAGCGGGTAACGGGCGGCGTGGGCGATCAGGTAGACGCGCGCCAGGGGACCGTCGGCCACCAGCGTTTGCGTGCTCACGTGCGTGGCGCCGGAACTGGCTTGCAGGGCTTTGGCCAGGCTCGATGCGACGCTGGCGCTGTAGCGCTCGCGCGGCAGGTAGACCAGCACGTTCAGGTGGCGCGCGTACACGTCGCGGCGCGCGAAGACCTTGGTGCGCGGCTGCTTGTACAGCGAAACGACGGAACCGCACACTTGCGCCAGCCAGTCGAGGTCCGCTTCCAGCGCCTCGGTGCGCGGCAGGGATTCGAGGATTTCGCGGAATTTCTCGGCACGGAAGCCATGCTGGCGCACGCCGGCCAGGCTCAGTACCTTGGCCACGCGGCCGCGCGCAAACGGCAGCGCCGCCAGCGGGGTGGAATTGCCGGCGCGGGTGAACAGGCCGACGAAGCAATGCTCGCCCAGGATCGCGCCTTGCGTATCCATGTCGCGCACGCCGATGAAGTCCAGCTGCTGGTCGCGGTGCAAAGTACCCGCCACGTCGGCCTTGACGATGGACAGCGCCGAGTCGCGCTTGGCCAGGGTGTCGAAGTCGCCGGGGATATTCGCCAGGCAGGTGCCATACACGGGGTGCGCCGTATCCTGCAGCACGCCGACGCGGCTCGGGATGTCGCGTTCGAGTTCGCGCACGCCCGGCTTGACGCGGTAGTAGGCGTAGCCGAATACTTCAAAGCCGCCGCTGCGGGCCCACTCCAGGAAGGCGGCCACTTCCGCGCCCTCTTCGCCATGCTGCGATGCGGCCGCGGCGACGGTGGCCAGGCGCTCGCTCATGGCGGCGGCATCGCGGCGCACGACGGCAGCGTCACGCGCGACCGTTTCCAGGGCGGCGACCAGCGCGGCCAGGGCTTCCGGCGCCAGCTCTTCGTCGAGCAGCACCAGCACATACGATTCGAGCGGATCGCCCGGCTGGCGCACCGCTTCGACACTGCCGTCAGCGGCGCGGCGCACGGGCAGCACGGTGTTCATCACGCCGCGCACGGCCAGGTGCTGGCGGCGCATGGCCATGACGATGGAGTCGACCAGGTAAGGCATGTCTTCGTTCAGGATCAGCAAGGCGCTCGCCATGCCGCCACGGCCATCCGCATAACGCAGGGTGGCGATTTGGCAGCCGCTGCCGGTGCGCTTGGCCGCTTGCGTGAAGCCGTCGACCAGCACGGGCGCCAGGCTGTCGGGCGCGATGTCGGCCAGGTCTTCGGCGTCGAGCGAGTCGAGCCATGCCTGCACCAGCTGCACGACAGGCGCTGCCGCCTTGCCCGCATTGCCAGCCGCGTTAATCAGCTCCAGCGTTTGTGTACGCAAATCTTGTGGCGTGTGATTCATCTTGCATCTCCATTACGGTAATGTGAATGTCCAACGCTGTCGTTTGGGCTTGTGGCTGGGCGGCAGCGGTGTCAAGAGACGGGGGTCGCCCGTCCAATTCTGTGCTACGGATAGTCTGTCTCGGATTTTCTGTGTGTTTTTCTATCGCCTACAAGTCGTACAATCCAGGTAAGTTGAGGATGATCGTCAATTCTTCAAGCGCAGCATGCACTTCCAGCGCCAGCTGCGGATCGGCCAGGTCGCCCGGCTCCAGATGGTCGCGGTAGTGCTTTTCCACCCACTGCACCAGCCGATGGTACAGCGTTTCCGTCATGATCACGCCCTGGTGCATGGCGCGCGCCTCGGTTTGCGTCAGGGCCACGCGCAAACGCAGGCAGGCGGGCCCGCCGCCGTTGCGCATGCTCTGGCGCAGGTCAAAATGGATCAGTTCATCGATGGGGCCACCGCTGGCCACCAGGCCTTCCAGGTAGCGCGACACGGCGCGGTTTTCCTGGCATTCCTGCGGGATCACCAGCGCCATCTTGCCGCCCTCTTTCGTCAGCAGCTGGCTGTTGAACAGATAGCTGCTGACGGCGTCCGCGATCGGTACCTGGCCCGTGTCCACGCGCAAGGCTTGCAGCTCCGCCCCGGTGGCGGCGACGGCGCGGCGCAGCTGCGACAGGCTTTCCCCTTCATCGGCAAACGCCTGCTCGTGATAGAACAGCACATTGCCATTGCCGACGGCGATGACGTCGTTATGGAACACGCCCTGGTCGATCACTTCCGGGTTCTGCTGCACGTACACGGTGCGCTTCGCGTCCAGGCCGTGCAGGCGCGCCACGGCTTGCGACGCTTCCAGGGTCTGGCGCGCCGGATAGCGCTTCGGCGACGGCGCGGAGGGATCGAACTCCACCCGGCCATACACGAACAATTCAACGGACGGCGCGCCGTGGCTCGCGCCCAGGCGCGTGTGGTTGGCCGCGCCCTCGTCGCCAAAGGCTGGCGTCGACGGCAGCGCGTCGTGCACGGCGAAGTGCTTGGCATCGCTGAAAATGGCGCGCAGGCTGCGCGCCGACTGCGCGTGCTCGAAGGCGCGGTGCAGCTTGTTATTCAGGTTGGCGGCCGTGAAATGCACGCGGCCATCCTGCGTATCGGCCGACGGGCTGACCGTGGCGGCATTCGCCGTCCACATGGGCGAGGCGGAATAGGCGCAGGCCAAAATCACAGGGGATTCCTTGTAGGCGCGCGCCAGCACTTCGGCATCGCTGCCCGTGAAACCGATGGAGCGCAGCAGGCGGAAATTCGGCCGGTCCTGCGGCGGCAGCAAGGCTTGCGCAAAGCCGCGCGCGGCCAGGGCGCGCATCTTGGCCAGGCCCTGCAAGGCGGCCTGCTTCGGATTCGAAGCGCTTTTCACATTGCTGAACGAGGCCACGTTGCCGAACGACAGTCCGGCATAGTTATGCGATGGCCCGACCAGGCCGTCAAAATTGTATTCGCGCGTGCTGTGCATGGGAGTTCCTTAAAAATTCAGGCCGGGCGACAGCTTGGCCGGCAGTTCCAATACGCTGTTCTCGATCGAAGCGACCGGGTAGGCGCAATAGTCGGCCGCGTAATAGGCGCTCGGACGGTGGTTGCCCGACTTGCCGATGCCGCCGAACGGCGCCGTGCTGGCCGCGCCCGTGGTGGGACGGTTCCAGTTGATGATGCCGGCGCGCGCGCGCGTCTGGAAGGTTTGCCACAGGGCCGGATCGTCGGACAAGAGCGCCGCGGCCAGGCCGAATTCGGTGGCGTTGGCGACCTTCAGGGCCGCATCGAAATCGGCCACGCGGATCACCTGCAGCAGCGGGCCGAACCATTCCTCGTCGGGGATGCCGACAGCGTTGGTAACGTCGACGATGCCGGCCGTGACAAAACCCGCCTCGGGATTCAGCTGGCGCATCTGCAGCAGGGTGTTGCCGCCCCTGGCGACCATGTCCGCCTGCGCCTGCACCAGGCGCGCGGCCACGGCACTCGAGACAACGGGTCCCATGAATGGCTGCGGCTGCGCATCGGACGCGCCGATGCCCAGTTTCGCCGCCACTTCCACCAGGCGCGCGACGAAGGCGGCGCCGGCTGCGTTATCTTGTACCACCAGGCGGCGCGCGCAGGTGCAGCGCTGGCCGGCCGAGACAAAGGCGGAGAAGATCGCGTGGTGCACGGCGGCGTCCACGTCCTTCACGTCCCATACGACGAGGGCGTTGTTGCCGCCCATTTCCAGCGCCAGCATCTTGCCCGGCTGGCCGCCGAACTGGCGGTGCAGGCTGATGCCCGTCTGGCAGGACCCCGTAAACAGCACGCCATCGAGGTGCGCATTCGCGCCCAGCGCCACGCCCGTGTCGCGCCCGCCGTTGACGAGGTTGACGACGCCGTCCGGCAGGCCTGCCTGCTGCCACAGCTGCACGGTTTTGATGGCCGTGCGCGGCGCATATTCGCTGGGCTTGAAGACGATGGTGTTACCGGCGATCAGGGCCGGCACGATATGGCCGTTCGGCAGGTGGCCGGGGAAATTGTATGGGCCGAAGACGCCGAACACGCCATGCGGACGGTGGCGCAGCACGGCGTCGCCATCGGCGATCTTGCTTTGCGTGATGCCCGTGCGCGCGTGGTAGGACTGCACCGAGATATCGATCTTGTTGGCCATGGTGGCCACTTCCGTGCGCGACTCCCACAGCGGCTTGCCCACTTCTTCCGAGATCAGCAGCGCCAGCGCCTCGGCATGCTCCTTCAGCAGTTCGCGAAAGCGCACGCAGATGGCGATGCGCTCGTCGACGGGCGTATCGGCCCACGCTTCAAAGGCGGCGCGGGCGGCCTGGCAAGCTTGCCCGACTTCGTTTTCCGTCGCTTCCAGGCTGGCCCAGGTCTGCTTGCCGTTCGACGGATCGATGGTAACTAGTTCGCGGCCCGTGCCCGGCAGCCAGGCGCCGTTGATGAAGTTCGATTGCGTGGTATTCACATTAGACATGGGGATGCTTCCTCGGGTTGAGTGACAAGGTGCGCACGGTATCGCCTTGATGGCAGCGCAGCAGATGCAGTTCATCGTCGTCCAGCGCGAGCTTGCCGCTGTGCGGATTGGCGCTGGTGACAATCATGCGGAAATCTTTCAGGTCGGTGTTCGACACCAGGTAAGGTTCGGCCTGGGCGGCGTCGCCGCACGCTTCAGGCGCAGGCACTGGCACAGTCGCGGCATCGAGCACGGCCGGCATGCTGTCGCGCATGGCGCGCAGCTCAGAGACGCGCGCCTGCAGCACGGGACCGGCGTCGAAGATGTCGACATAACCTTCGAAGTGCAAGCCTTCCTGTTCCAGCAGGCGGCGCGCGGGCGCCGTACTCAGATGCACCTTGCCGATGACTTCCTGCGCCTCGTCGGGCAGGTAGGCCACGTACATGGGCTGGCGCGGCATCAGCTCGGCGATGAAGGATTTCTTGCCCAGGCTCGTCAGGTCGTCGACGTGGTGGAAATCCATCTTGAAGAAGTGGCGGCCCAGGCCCTCGTAGAACGGCGAGCTGCCGTCCGGCGCCTGGTAGCCGCGCATTTCGGCGATCAGCTTTTCCGTGAACAGGTGCGGGAACTGGGCGATGAACAGGAAACGGCTTTTCGACAGCAGCTTGCCGTTGTTGCCGCTGCGGTAATCGGGGTGCAGGAACAGCGAACACAGTTCCGTGCTGCCCGTCAGGTCGTTCGACAGGTACAGGGTTTCCATGCGCGTAAACACGTCGAGTTCGCGGCTGGAATGCACCAGGGTGCCGATGCGGTAGTTATAGAACGGTTCTTCCAGGCCCACGGCGCCCTTGATGGCGCACACGCCGGCCAGGCGGCCCGTGTCCGTATCCTCCATGACGAACATGTAGTCGCGCTTTTCGGGCGCGATGGTTTCGGCGAACGAGGCGCAGGCGATGGCCAGGCGGTCGCCCAGCATTTTCATGTCCGGCTTGAGGGTGGTCATGCCGGTGCCGACCTGGCTGGCCAGGCCGTACAGGGCATCGAGGTCATTGGCGTTGATGGCGCGTACTACTAGCATAATGTTCTCTCGGTTAGATGCGCACGCAAATGACGCTGTCGCCTTCGGCCACGGCCAGCGCTTCCAGCAGCTCGGGCGGCAAGCCGACGGTGTCCTGCGCTTCGAGCGCATCGCAGGTGAAGGTGACGGCGCGGAAGTTGCGCTCCGCGCCCGACGCGATCGCGTAATTCACTTTCAGGCCCGTGCGGCTGGGCGTGACGCCTGCGACGACGCGGCGCGTGAGCGACCCCGTAAACGAGCGCAGCGCATGCTTGTGCGCCTGCAGGATCGGGCCGCCATCGAAGATGTCGATGTAATCGTCCGCTTCAAAACCTTCTTCCGTCAGCAGATTGAACGCCAGTTCGCCGCTCGGGTGGATCTGGCCCATGGCCGCCTGCGCGTCGCCGGGCAACAGCGGCACGTACACGGGGTAGTGCGGCATCAGTTCGACGATCAGGGTGCGGTTGCGCGCGCCGCCGATGACTTTTTCGGCATCGAGGAAATCCATCTGGAAGAACTTGCGGCCCAGCGCATCCCAGAATGGCGACTGGCCGTTGGCGTCCGTGATGCCGGCCAGCGGCACGAAGAAGCGGTCGCCGAAACGGTGCGGCGCCAGCACGGCGAACAGCAGCCGCGCGCGCGACAGCAGGGCCGCTTCCAGGCCCGCCTGCTCCATGTTGCGCACGTAGAAGCCGGACAACTGCGAATAGGCCGTCAGTTCCGAGCACAGGGTCAGCGCATGCACGCTGTGGCTGATGTTCAGGTCGCGCGAGACTTGCTGGATGACGTCGTTGCGAAAGGAAAAATAGGTGCCGTTCGAGCCGGCCGAGGCGAAGATGGCGGCCGTGCCGGCGATGCTCTTGTCGAGCAGGGATTCAAGCACGAAGAGATACGACTCTTCGCTGGGGATGTCGACATGGGCGGCAAACGAGGCGATGGAGCGCTCGACGGAGGCGGCGATCTTCTCGCGCGTCTTCGGCAGGGTATGGACACCCGGCATGGTTACCGCGGCCAGCGCTTCGAGGGCTGCAATATCCGCAATTTCTACCGGACGGACAACATACATGGGTACTCCTTCAATGCTGACGATACATGGGCTGAAAACCCGGGTAGAACCAAGCCGGCCCGCGGCAAAGCGGCGGGCCGGTGATCAAACAGGGAGCGAGGCTAGCCTCAGGCTTTCAGCATGCCGTCGATGGCGGCGCGCAGCAAGCGGCCCGCTTCGGCAATCTGCTCGTCCGAGACGATCAGGGCCGGCGCCAGGCGCACCACGTCCATGCCGGCGATCAGCACCATCAGGCCTTGCGCTTCGGCCGCTTTCTGGATGTCTTTCGCGCGGCCCTTCCAGGCATCGCTGACGACCAAGCCCAGCAGCAAACCGCTGCCGCGCACCACGGAGAACACTTGCGGGTAATCCGTGATCAAGCCTTGCAGCATGGCGATGGTGTTGACGCTGGCTTCCTTGACGCGCGCCAGGAACGCCGGCGTGTTGATCGTCTCCAGCACGGTCAGGGCCACGGTGGCGGCCAGCGGGTTGCCGCCGTAGGTGGTACCGTGAGTGCCGACGGCCAGGGTTTGCGCCAGTTCATTCGTGGTCAGCATGGCGCCGATCGGGTAGCCGTTGCCCAGCGCCTTGGCGGCCGTCAGGATGTCCGGCGTGACGCCGTAGCCCATGTAGGCGAACAACGCGCCAGTGCGGCCCATGCCGCTCTGGACTTCGTCGAAAATCAGCAGCGCGCCGGTCTTGTCGCACAGGGCACGCAGCTCCTTGAGGAACTCCGGATTGCCCGGCACCACGCCGCCTTCGCCCTGTACCGGCTCGACGATCACGGCGCACACGTCATCGCCGATGGCGGCGCGCGCCGCTTCGATGTCGTTGTAGGCGATATGGTCGATCGACGGCGGCAGCGGCTCGAAGCCTTCCGTGTACTTGGCCTGGCCGCCGACGGAGACCGTAAACAGGGTGCGGCCGTGGAAGGAGCTGAAGCACGAGATGATGCGCGACTTGTGCGCGCCGAACTTGGTGTGCGCGTACTTGCGCGCCAGCTTCAGGGCCGCTTCGTTGGCTTCCGCGCCCGAGTTGCAGAAGAAGGCGCGGTCGGCGAAGGTCGCTTCCGTCAGCGCCAGCGCCAGACGCAGCACAGGCTCGTTCGTATAGCCGTTGCCTAAATGCCACAAATTATTGATTTGCTTGGTCAGCACGTCGACCAGGGCCGGATAGCAGTGGCCCAGGCTGTTGACGGCGATGCCGGAGGTGAAATCGAGGTAATGCTTGCCCGACTGGTCCCACAGATCCAGTCCGGAACCGCGCACGGGCACCATGGCTGCAGGGGCGTAGGTAGGAACGAGGACCTGGTCAAAGGTTTCCCGGGTGACTGGACGAGCCGTTACGGTCGAATCAAGCTTGGCATTCATAGCATTTCCCCATCAATATGTTAGGTACTCCGCAGCTACGACAGCTACGTGTGTACTGCATTATAAAAAGCGGGATGCTAAAACTCTTTTGAATCTGCGACAAGGATTTTCACAATTCATCACAGCTGCCTTGATGCTGGCTAGACCGGCGGCATCAGCTTGCGCTGCCGCTCTTCGCGGGGGGTATTGCCAAACAGGGTGCCGAACGCCGTGGAAAAGTGCGAGCCGGAGGAAAAGCCGCACATCAGGCCAACTTGCACGATGGAATAATGTGTATCAAGCAACAGTTGCCTGGAGCGCTGCAAACGCAGCTCCAGGTAGTAGCGCGACGGCAGGCTGCCCAGGTACTGCTTGAACAGCCGTTCCAGCTGGCGCCGCGACAGGCCCACCAGGCTGGCGATGTCGTCGGTCGACAACGGCTCCTCGATATTGGCTTCCATCAAGGTCACCGCTTCGGACAGCTTCGGCTGCAATACGCCGAAACGCGCCTGCAAGGCCACGCGCTGGCGCTCTTCCTTGCCGCGCACCTTGTCCACGCACAGCGCTTCCTTGACGAGCGCCTGCACGTCGGCGCCAAAGATGGTCTCGATCAGGGTCAGAGAAAAATCGATGCTGGCCGCGCCGCCGCAGCAGGTGATGTGCGGGCCGTCGATGTCGAACAAATGCGGCGTCAGGATGGCCCGTTCTGCCTTCGCTTCCGCATCGGCATACAAGGCCCACGGCAGGGCGATGCGCACGCCATCCATGACGCCCGCGTCGGCCAGCCACAGCACGGCCGCGCCCACGCCGCCCCAGAACGGCGCCGAACGGCAGCGCTCGATCACGGCCCGGCACAGCTCGGCGCGCAGCGGCGCCTGCGTTTCATCGGCCACCAGCAGCGCGATATGCCAGTGGCCGCCCTGCGCGGCCACCTGTTCCGGCGTGCGCACGTCCAGCTGGAACGCCTGCGACCCCAGCGCCCGCGCGCACAGGCGCAGCGGCTGCACCAGGCCGGCCCAGGTGATCGACTCGGCATCGCCGGCATGCACCAGCAGCAAACGCAGCGGTTTGTCGAGGCCGATACGGGAAAGATTAGCGAAGGACATCGGCGGGGCGGGATCGGGGCAAGGGCTGAGTTGCCCACATGATACCGGACTTCCGCCCCAGCGAGACCCTCATGCGGGGGCACATCCTGGCGCGGCGGAAAAAAGCGGGGCGGAAGGATATAATCACTGCCATGGGTGAACGATATTTAAAAAGTATCCGGCTGCTGGCCGAATGCATGCAAGGCTTCGAGCGGTTTTCTAGCGACTTCGTGCGCCAGTACGGCTTGACGCATGCGCAATTCGACATCATTGCCACGCTCGGCAACACTTGCGGCATGTCCTACAAGGAACTGGGCCAGAAAACCCTGATTACCAAGGGGACTTTGACGGGCGTGGTGGACCGGCTGGAACA
The DNA here is from genome assembly GCF_056174685.1 of Janthinobacterium sp. BHSEK. Taxonomy (NCBI): domain Bacteria; kingdom Pseudomonadati; phylum Pseudomonadota; class Betaproteobacteria; order Burkholderiales; family Oxalobacteraceae; genus Janthinobacterium; species Janthinobacterium sp. BHSEK. The sequence goes on along the minus strand of NZ_JBWBYV010000029.1, from coordinate 36,237 downwards.
AAAGGGGCTGGTGATACGCGAACGTTGTCCACGCGACAAGCGTTCCTATTACGTGCGCCTGAGCTGCGAGGGCGAACAGGTGTTCCATGACGTGTTCCCCAAGCTGACAAAGCAAGGCCAGCGCCTGTTCGACGGCTATACCGAAGACGATTTCATACGTCTGGAAAGCACCCTGGCAGGCTTGAAACACGCGATCGCCAACGGTCACGGCTGACCATTCACCAAGCACAGACATTCAAACAAGACAAAGGAAACCAAATTGAAAACCTCACTGCTCGAAGGCAAAAAGCCCGCTCATTTCGATAAACACATCATCGGCAACCTGCTGCTCAATGCCAGCACGCCGGAACTGGTGCGTCAGGAAAAACTGATCATCGGCGTGCGCAACGAAGACGGCGAAATCTACCGCCTGATCGGCGCCACCAAGCACAACAGCTTCATGAACGCCGTCGAGGAACTGTTCGACCTGGGCTTGACGGATGAGCTGGAAGACAGCGACGAGCTGGTGGAAGGCTGCGACGCGATCTTCAGCGAAGTTCTGTAGTAGCGCTGTCGTTAAAAAGAGGCATGTCAACAATATAGGCATGCCTTTTTCCGTTTACGGGGCTTTGCTTGCCTTTTGTCCAGCTGTTTGCGAAAAGATCACGGTTAAAAAGTTCCGCACGGAAATATTGCGAGTATAATTTTTTCAATGAACAGACTCGACGCCTTTAAAAGCATCGCCGCGCAAGCCGCTCGTGGCGAGCTGACCTTTCCTGCCAATGTGGACGCTTCGCTCAAGCTGCAAGAGGCGCTGGCCGATCCCGACTGCCATATCGAGGCCGCCGCCAAGCTGGTGCAGGCTGACCCGCTGCTGGCCGCGCGCACGGTGGCCATCGCCAATTCGGCGGCGTTCAACCGTTCCGGCAATGAAATCACCAGCGTGCGCAACGCCGTGCAACGGCTCGGCGTGCGTACCCTGCAGTCGGTGGTGGCATCGCTGATCGTGCGCCAGCTGGGCAGCACCATCACCGATCCCGCGCTGCAGGCGAAGGCCAACCAGCTATGGGAACATACGGCCCACGTGGCGGCCCTGTCGCAGGTACTGGCCCGCCGCGTGACCAAGGTGGATCCCGATACGGCCCTGTTTGCCGGCATCATGCATGAAGTGGGCGGCTTTTATCTGCTGTCGCGCGCGGCCGAATTCCCCGGCATCCTCGATGGCGAACCGCAGGACTGGGTCGAGCATGGCGAACAGGCCATCGGCCATGGCGTCCTGACCAAGCTGAAGGTGCCGGAAGCGGTGATGGGCGCCATCGATGCGCTGTGGGAAGGCTTGCGCGCCATTCCGCCCGAATCGCTGGGCGACACCCTGCTGCTGGCGAATGACCTGGCGCCCGTCTCGTCGCCCCTCAATGAAAGCCCGGCCGCCATCGCCGTGCGCGCCGCGCGCGCCGCCGGCAGCATCGATTGCGTGATCGGCGACGATGCGACCTTGTCGAGCATCATGGAAGAATCGGACGATGAAGTGCAGTCGCTGCTGAAGGTGCTCGTGCATTGATGTGCTTCACCCTCTAAATGTGAGCACTCGCCATCAACAGCAAGCGCCAATAACGGCGAAAAAAAACCCGCTCGAAAGCGGGTAAAGTCCAAAGCTAGGGATGTCCTGAAAGAGACAGCCCTATCTTATGCGGTGTGCCGCGCCGGCTCCGTGCGCTGGCACACTTAGCGCGCAGATTATCCCGGCAGCAGTTCGACATCCGTTTCCTGCCAGGCGCGCAGCTGCCGCACGCGGGCGAACCACGCCTGGATATGCCGGTACTGCGCCAGGGGCAGCCGTACGGCCTCGCTGTACATCAGCGGCGCGGCCACGGCGAAATCGGCCAGGGTCACATCGTCTGCGTGGATCCAGCTGCGTCCCGCCAGGTGCGCGTCCAGCACCACGGCGCACTCATGCAGGTCGCGCTCGCCGCGCGCCTCTTCCAGCGGGTCCGCCGGACCATTGCCCGTCATGCCCTTCCACGCGCGTTCCCAGGCCAGCACGCTGACGGCGGGCGCGAAGTGCTGCGCGGCCCAGAACAGCCAGCGGTTGACGTCGGCGCGCGCCTGCGGCGCCTGCGGATAAATCGTCTGGCCCGGCACCTGCTCGGCCAGGTATTGCATGATGGCGCACGATTCCCACAGCAGGAAAGCGCCGTCGGCCAGCACGGGCACCTTGCCGTTCGGGTTCAGTTCAAGCAGACGGCGGCGGTCGTCCGCATTCATCAGGTCGACTTCGGCCAGTTCCAGCGGCAGGCCGAGGTGGATCGCCGTCATCAGGGCACGGCGGGCATTCGAGGACATGGGGTGATGGTACAGGCGCATGGCAAAGGCTCCGGTGAGTGAAGAAGCCACCATCGTAGTTGCCGTCACTGACAGTTTTTGTCAGGAGCGAATATCAGGATTCCGGATCAATCTCATGCGCCTTGCGCCAGGTGTCGAGCAAGGCGTGGCGCCGCGTGGGATAGCGCTCCTCGTGCTGCCGCACGCTGGCGATGCGGTCGATGCGGAAGTGCCGGTAATCGCCGCGCAGTTCGCACCAGGCGGCCAGCAGGCGCTTGCCCTCGAAAAAGGCCAGGGCGAAGGGCCACACCGTGCGCAAGGTGGCGCTGCCGTGCTCATCCTGATAGGCAAGCGTGAGTTTCTGTTCGTAGCGGATCGCCTCGCGCACGGGCTGCACGTAGCGGTCGGCCGGCTGTGTGCCATCGGCGGGGCGGCCCAGCGGCACCCACAGGCTGGTCTCGGCCATGCTGTCGCGCAAGTCGCGCGGCGAGGCGGCCGCGATCTTGGCCAGGGCATTGCTGGCCGCCTGCGCCAGGCCCGCGTCGCCCTGCCGGCGCACCCAGCGCGCGCCCAGCACCAGCGCCTCCAGTTCATCGGCCCCGAACATCAGCGGCGGCAGGAAGGCGCCGCGGCGCAGCACGTAGCCGATGCCCGCCTCACCCTGCAAGGGTGCGCCCAGTTCGGCCAGGGTCTGGATATCGCGGTAGATCGTGCGCTCGGATACGCCCAGCTGCTGCGCCAGCTGGGCCGCCGTGACGGGCACGCGCCTGGCGCGCATGGCATCCATCAGCAGGAACAAGCGGCCGCTGCGGCTCATGGACAGTCCTGCAAGGCCTGGTCGCCCATGACGAGGGCCGACAGGGCCGGCACATACAGATAACCACCGGGCGCCAGGCGAACCGCGCGCGGCCCCTCGTCCACGCCGGCGATGCCGTAGCAGCGCTGCAGGCGGGCGGCGGCCGGCCACCAGTGGACGGCCGCCTCCTGGTCGGGAAAGCGCTGGCGCACGCTCTCGGCCTGCGCCGCCACTTGCGGGAAATCGCGGTAAAAGGCGGAAGCAATGCCCAGTTCCGAGGCAAACGCCGCTTCCTGCGCCGCAGTCTCCGTCAACTGGGCCGCCAGCGCCGCCGTTTCGCGCTCCAGGTCCTCGGCCGCCACGCCAGCCTCGGCCAGGGTGCGGCGCATCTGTGCCGGACTCGCCTGCGCGCGCAGGAATGCCGATTCCTGCAGCGCCAGCACGGCATCGGCCGGAATGCGCTTGTACCGCGCGGCCGGGAAGACATACAGGGCGCAGCTGCCCGCACACACGGTGTCAACGGCAATATCCCATTGCTGCCGGCGCAGGTAGCGGCCCAGCTGCATGGCCGCCTGCGCATCGCCACCCTCGCTGTTCACGCGCAACAGCGTCGTCCCCGGCGTGGCCAGCTGCCGCAGCGTGTCCACGTCGCCCTCGGCAATCGGGCCGCGCAGGGCGATGGCACCGCTGTCCACTCGGCTCAATTGCGCGGCATTGACCAAGGTGCCGATGCCCGCCATGATGCCCATCACTATCAAACGCTTCATCGTCATCCACCATAAAAAAAACGACCACCGCAAACGGTGATCGTTCCTCATTCGACCTGCAAAAAACCTGCGCTTACACCACGGCGCCGTCGGTTTCGTCTTTTTCCTTGATCGGCTTGATCAAGTCTTCGCGCTTGACGCCCAGCCACATGGCGATCGAGGCCGCGACGAACACGGACGAGTAGATACCGAAGCAGATACCGATGGTCAGCGCCAGTGCAAAGTGGTGCAGGGTCTGGCCGCCGAAGACCAGCATCGACAGCACCATCATCTGGGTCGAGCCGTGGGTGATGATGGTACGCGAAATGGTGCTGGTGATCGCGTTGTCGATCACTTCATGCACGGAAGCCTTGCGCTGCTTGCGGAAGTTTTCGCGGATACGGTCAAAGATCACCACCGATTCGTTGACGGAATAACCGAGCACCGCCAGGATCGCCGCCAGCACCGTCAGCGAGAATTCCCATTCGAAGAAAGCGAAGAAGCCCAGGATGATCACCACGTCATGCAAGTTGGCGATAATGGCCGAGACAGCGTATTTCCATTCGAAGCGGATGGCCAGGTAGATCATCACGCCGATAATCACCACCACCAGCGCGTTCAAGCCGTTCTGCGCCAGTTCCTCGCCCACTTGCGGGCCGACGAATTCAACCTTCTGCAGTACCACCGCCTCATTGCCGGCGGTGTCCATGCAGGCGCTCTTGAGCACATGTTCGCCCTTGGCGGTGACGGTGTCGATGGCCTTGGTCGTGCCCTGCTCGGCCTTGCACAGCGATTCGAACACGCGCTGCGAGGTGTTCGCGGCGCTGACGCCATTTTCCACCGGCAGGCGGATCATCACGTCGCGCGCCGTATCGAAGCTGGTCACGCCCGGCTCTTCATAGCCCATGGCGATGAGGGTGCCGCGTATGCCTTCAAGATTGGCCGCCTTGGGGTATTTCACCTCCATCAGGGTACCGCCCTTGAATTCGACGGACAGGTGCAAGCCCTTGTGCACCAGGAAGAAGACGGCGGCAAGGAAGGTCACGGCCGAAATCACGTTGAAAATCAACGCATGGCGCATGAAGGGAATATCTTTTTTGATCCGGAAAAATTCCATGAAATCCTCTGAGTTCTATTCTGTGCGTCCGGCGGCTGGGCCACCGGACGCGATCGCTGTTGACGCTATTGGGTGAGTCGGGGCCGTCGCTTATTTGCTGGCGCCCGGCACCCACACCGTGCCGATCGACAAGGTCGTCAGCTTTTTCTTGCGGCCATACCAGAGGTTGACCACGCCACGCGACACGAACACGGAGGAGAACATCGAGGTCAGGATACCCAGGCAATGCACGACGGCGAAGCCGCGCACGGGGCCGCTGCCGAAGGCCAGCAGCGCCAGGCCGACGATCAGGGTGGTCACGTTCGAGTCCAGAATCGTGGCCCAGGCACGGTCGAAGCCGGCGGCGATCGCCGCTTGCGGCGTATTGCCCGCACGCAGCTCTTCACGGATACGTTCATTGATCAGCACGTTGGCGTCAATCGCCATGCCCAGCGCCAGCGCGATAGCGGCGATACCTGGCAAGGTCAAGGTCACCTGAATCATCGACAGCAAGCCGACCAGCAACAGCAGGTTGGTGGCCAGGGCCAGCACGCTGAAGGCGCCGAACAGCATGTAGTAGGCGATCATGAAGATGGCGATGGCGATGAAACCGTACAAGGTCGAGTGGAAGCCCTTGGCGATGTTTTCCGCGCCCAGCTGCGGTCCGATCGTGCGTTCTTCGATGACGGTCATCGGTGCGGACAGGGCGCCCGAGCGCAGCAGCAGCGCCAGTTCATTCGCGTTTTCCGCGCCGCCCATGCCGGTGATCTGGAAGCGCGAACCGAGTTCCTGCTGGATGGTCGCGACCGACAGCACTTCCGGCTTGCCCTTTTCAAACAGCACGATGGCCATGCGCTTGCCCACGCGTTCGCGCGTCGCTTCGCGCATCTTGCGTCCGCCGTCGCCGTTCAGGTCGATCGACACGGCCGCTTGCTGGTTCTGGTCGAAGCTGGCCGTGGCGCTGGAGATATAGTCGCCCGTCAGGATCACGTCTTTCGCCAGCACGACAGGCACGCCCTTGCCGACGGTGAACAATTCCGAGTTGAACGGAATAGCGCTCGACAGTTCGGTGCCGGGCACGATGCTTTCGTCGACCAGGCGCACTTCCAGCGTCGCCGTGCGGCCGATGATGGCTTTCGCGCGGGCCACGTCCTGCACGCCAGGCAGTTGCACCACGATGCGGTCGGGACCTTGCTGCTGGATCAGCGGTTCGGCCACGCCCAGCTCGTTGACGCGCTTGGAGAGGGTGGAGATATTCTGTTTCACGCCTTCGTCGATGGTCGCCTTCAGGGCCGCCGGCTTCAGGGTGATATTCAGTTTCAGGTCGCTGCCTTCGCCCGCATCGGCAAACGCCAGTTCCGTCATCTGGTCGGACAGGACATTCTTTGCCTTCAGGCGCGTTTCCGCGTCGCGGAAGTTGATCTGCACGCTGTCGCCCACGCGCTCGATGCCCGCATGGCGGATATTCTTGTCGCGCAACACGCTACGCGCGGCGGACTGGACGCCCTGGACTTTCTTGTTCAGTACGGCTTTCGCATCGACCTGCATCAGGAAGTGCACGCCGCCGCGCAAGTCCAGGCCCAGGAACATGGGCAAGGCATGCAATTTTTGCATCCACATCGGCGTATTGGCTTGCAGGTTGACCGTCACGATGTACGCGGGGTCGCTGGCATCGGGATTCAGGTCCTTTTCCAGCACCAGTTTCGCCTTGAACTGGGTATCGGGATCGGCGAACCGCACGCGCACGGAGGCGAGGTTGCCGGCGCCATCCATGGTGACACCTTCCGACTTGACGTTCTCTTTCGTCAATATTTGCTCGACTTGCGTCATCAGCTCGCCCGTCACTTTGACGGTCGACTTGCCGCTGGTTACTTGCAGCGCCGGTGACTCACCGAAATAGTTGGGCGCCGTATAGAGTGCGCCCAGCAATAAGGCGACGACGATGATGATGTATTTCCAGGCAGGATAGCGATTCATAGTGATTCAGCGTTCAGTGTTGAGCGTCGGAGGCGTCGCGAGGGGCGGCCGATAGCCGCCCCGGGTCTATCATTGCCGAGGCAATGACAGCGAGAAATTACAGTGCCTTCAGGGTGCCTTTAGGCAGCAAGGTGGTAATGGCACTCTTTTGCACCGTGATTTCGGTGCCGGTCGCCACTTCGATGGTGACGTAAGCGTCCACTACCTTGACAACACGGCCCAGCATGCCGCCGGCGGTGACGACTTCGTCACCCTTGGCCAGCGCGTCCATCATCGCCCGTTGTTCTTTGGCGCGTTTTTGCTGTGGACGGATCATCAGGAAATACATGACCACGAACATCAATACCAGCGGCAGGAAGCTGGTCAGGTTGCCGCCGAGGCCCAGGGCGTCGGTTGGGGCTTGCGCATAAGCGTTGGAAATGAAAAACACGGTGACTCCAGTTCTAATCAGTTTGAAAAAATAGCGCTGTATTCTAGCATTGGCTATACGTCATAACCCGAATTGCAGGCATGGCAACTTTAAGTGGGGCTAAAAAGGCATTATGCAATGCTTTATCGCCCCCGTCCAAGCACCAATACACAAAACTTCCGGCCCTGCTGCCGCCAGGGCGCAAGCTAAGCTTTTCTTAAGTTCCGCGTGCCCGTTCCGCATGGAATTGCAGCGTAAACGCGTGGAAACGGTCTTCATCGAGCGCCTCGCGCATCTGGCGCATCAGGTCCAGGTAGTAATGCAGGTTGTGGATGGTGTTCAGGCGCGCGCCGAGGATTTCCTTGGAGCGGTGCAGATGGTGCAGGTAGGCGCGCGAGAAGTTGCGGCAGGCGTAGCAACTGCACGTCTCGTCGAGCGGCGCCTGGTCTTCCTTGTACTTGGCGTTCTTGATCTTGATGTCGCCGAAACGGGTGAACAGCCAGCCATTGCGGGCGTTACGCGTCGGCATGACGCAATCGAACATGTCGATGCCGTTCGATACGCCCGCCACCAGGTCTTCCGGCGTACCCACGCCCATCAGGTAATGCGGCTTGTTGGCCGGCAGGCGCGGGCCCACGTGGGCCAGCATGCGCATCATGTCCTCCTTCGGCTCGCCGACGGACAGGCCGCCGATGGCGATGCCGGGGAAGTCGATCTCTTCGAGCTTGGCCAGCGACTCGTCGCGCAGCATTTCGAACATGCCGCCCTGCACGATGCCGAACAGCGCATTCGGGTTCTCGCCGCGGTGAAACTCGTCCTTCGAGCGCTGCGCCCAGCGTAAGGACATGCGCATCGACTTGGCCGCTTCCTCGATGGTGGCCGGGCGGCCCTGGATCTCGTACGGCGTGCATTCGTCGAACTGCATGACGATGTCGGAATTCAAGACGCGCTGCACCTGCATCGACACTTCCGGCGAGAGAAACAGTTTATCGCCGTTGATGGGCGAATTGAAATGCACGCCCTCTTCCGTGATCTTGCGCATGGCGCCCAGCGAAAACACCTGGAATCCGCCCGAGTCCGTCAGGATCGGCTTGTTCCAGCCCATGAAACCGTGCAAGCCGCCGAATTTTTCCATGACCGTGTTGCCTGGACGCAACCACAGGTGAAACGTGTTGCCCAGGATGATCTGTGCATCGATCTCGTTGAGTTCCAGCGGCGACATGGCTTTGACGGAACCGTAAGTGCCCACTGGCATGAAGATCGGCGTCTGCACGACACCATGGTTGAGTTTCAAGGTGCCGCGGCGTGCCTTGGTCAGGCCGCTCGTGTCGGTCTTGAGTAGTTTAAATTCCAGCATGGTCAGTCTTTCACGGGAGTATCAAGGTTCAGCGCAGCGCGCGATTGCGTGGTCAGCAGCATCGCATCGCCATAGCTGAAGAAACGGTAGTTCTGCGCGATCGCATGCGCGTAGGCGTTGCGGATCGGCTCATAGCCGGCGAAGGCCGACACCAGCATCAGCAGGGTCGACTTCGGCAAATGGAAGTTGGTGATCAGGCGCGTCACCGTTTTAAAGGCGTAGCCGGGCGTGATGAACAGGGCCGTATCGGCGCTGCCCGCCACCAGCCGGCCGCTTTGCGAGGCCGATTCCAGCGCGCGCAGGCTGGTCGTGCCGACGGCCACCACGTCGCGCCCGGCCTGCTGCGCGGCGCGCACGGCGTCGACGGTTTCCTGCGGCATGGTGTACCACTCGGTATGCATCTTGTGTTCGGCCAGCACTTCCGTGCGCACGGGCTGGAAGGTGCCGGCGCCCACGTGCAGGGTCACATAGGCAAAGTTGACGCCCTTGGCCTTCAACTGATCGAGCAGGGCCTGGTCGAAATGCAGGCCGGCCGTCGGCGCGGCGACGGCGCCGGGCACCTTGTTGAAGACCGTCTGGTAGCGCGTTTCGTCAAATTCGTCCGCATCGTGCTCAATGTAGGGCGGCAGCGGCAAGCGGCCATGCGCCTCGATCAACTCGAACACGTCGGCCTCGAAGTGCAAGGTAAAGAATTCGCCGGCGCGCTGGCCCACCGTCACGTCGAAGGCGTCGGCCAGGCGGATGCGGCAGCCGGGCGGCGGCGACTTCGACGCACGCACCTGGGCCAGCACGGTGCGGTCGTCGAGCACGCGCTCGACCAGCGCCTCGATCTTGCCGCCGCTTTCCTTGACGCCGAAGAAGCGCGCCTTGAGCACGCGCGTATCGTTCATTACCAGCAGGTCGCCCGCCTGCAACAGCCCGACGATATCGGCAAAGCTGCGGTCAACCAGGGCGTCGCCGTCCAGGTGCAACAGGCGCGAGGCGCTGCGCTCGGCCAACGGAGTTTGCGCAATGTTTTCTTGCGGCAAATTAAAATCGAAATCGGAAAGCGAATACATGCGTTTTGCTTCAAAAGTACGTCAAAAATGATTAGGAGTGCGCAATGGAACATCTGGCACTATACTGTGCGCCTATACAGGCATTACAATAATCCGCCGCAACACAACGACTGCGGTACGCACAGGGTGTGCCGGACAACCCTCTATTTTACGCTAGCGGCACAAAAATCTCCGATATGTCCGAACCCAAGCCCGATCTTCCTCCCACAGCCAAGCCGGTCGCCAAGCCGAAGGTCGCCAAAAAAGTGGTCAGCACGGAAAGCCGCCTGGCCAAACTGGGCTTGCGCACGGATATGGACCTGGTGCTGCACCTGCCGATGCGCTACGAGGATGAAACCAAGGTCTACACGATACGCGACGCCTGCCTGCGCGGCGGCGAGTCGTGGCAAGTGGAAGGTGTCGTCACCAAGTGCGAAGTCAATTTCAAGCCGCGCAAGCAATTACTGGTGACGATCGCCGACGAAACGGGCAATTTGCTGCTGCGCTTCATGAATTTCTACGGCAGCCAGGTCAAGCAGCTGGCCGAAGGCACGCGGGTGCGCGCGCGCGCCGAACTCAAACACGGCTTTTTCGGCGCCGAGATGGTCCACCCGACGTACAAGGTGGTCAACGAGGGCGCGCCGCTGCCCACGGCCCTCACGCCCGTGTATCCGTCCGGCGAAGGCCTGTCGCAGCACGTGCTGCGGCGCGAAATCGCCGACGCCATGCGCCGCATCGACTGGCGGGATACATTACCCGATGATCTGCTGCGCGGGATGCAGCTGTCGCCGTTCCGCGCCGCCGTGCACCTGCTGCACTATCCGCCGCAGGACATCGATGAAAGCGCGCTGATGGACCGCTCGCACCCGGCCTGGGTGCGCATGAAGTTCGATGAACTGCTGGCGCAGCAGCTGTCGCTCAAACGCGCCCAGCGCGCGCGCCGCTCGAAAGGCGCGGCCTCGCTGCCCATCGTCGGCACCTTGTCGAACGCCTTCGGCGCCGCCCTGCCCTTCAAGCTGACGGGCGCGCAGGCGCGCGTGCTCGAGGAAATCCGCGCCGACCTGCGCCAGCCATATCCGATGCAGCGCTTGCTGCAGGGCGACGTCGGCAGCGGCAAGACGGTGGTGGCGGCGCTGTCCGCCACGCAGGCGATCGACAGCGGCTACCAGGCCGCGCTGATGGCGCCCACGGAGATTCTGGCGGAGCAGCACTTCCGCAAGATCGCCGCCTGGATGGAGCCGCTGGGCGTGAAGGTGGCCTGGCTGACGGGCAGCCTGAAGAAAAAGGAAAAGACGGCGGCGCTGGCCCTGATCGAATCGGGCGAAGCGCAGCTGGTGATCGGCACGCATGCGCTGATCCAGGATAACGTGCTGTTTGCGAAACTGGGCCTGGTGATCGTCGACGAGCAGCACCGCTTCGGCGTGGGCCAGCGCCTGACCCTGCGCAACAAGGGCGACAGCGCGGCCGTGCCGCACCAGCTGATGATGTCGGCCACGCCGATCCCGCGCACCCTGGCCATGACGTATTACGCCGACCTGGAAGTGTCGGTGATCGACGAGCTGCCGCCCGGCCGCAGCCCCATCGTCACGCGCGCCATCGACCAGAACCGGCGCGACGAAGTCATCGCCCGCGTGTATGCGGCCGCGCTGGAAGGCCGGCAGGTGTACTGGGTCTGCCCGCTGATCGAGGAATCGGAAGCGCTGCAGCTGCAGACGGCCACCGACACCTACATGATGCTGGCCGAAGCCCTGCCCGCGCTGCAGGTGGGCCTCGTGCACGGCCGCCTGAAACCGGCGGAAAAACAGGAAGTGATGGACGCTTTCATCGCCGGCCATATCCACGTGCTGGTGGCCACCACCGTCATCGAGGTGGGCGTCGACGTGCCGAACGCTTCGCTGATGGTGATCGAGCATGCCGAGCGTTTCGGCCTGTCGCAGCTGCACCAGCTGCGCGGCCGCGTGGGCCGCGGCTCGGCGGCCAGCGTCTGCCTGCTGCTGTACCAGGGCCCGCTGGGCGGCGTGGCGCGCCAGCGCTTGATGACCATGCGCGAAACGACGGACGGTTTTGAAATTGCCCGGCGCGACCTGGAAATCCGCGGTCCAGGGGAATTCCTCGGCGCGCGCCAGTCCGGCCAGGCCATGCTGCGCTTCGCCGACCTGGAAACGGACCAATGGCTGGTCGATCAGGCCCGCGACGTGGCGCACGATCTGCTGCACGCTTCCACGGCGGCGGCCGCAGCCACCGTGGAAGCGCACCTGGCGCGCTGGCTGGGTGGAAAAGAAGAGTTTTTGAAGGTGTAAAGCCGGTATTGCTTTCAGGTGCTGTCGGATTACGCGCTGCGCGCTAATCCGACCTACGCGAAAAGACACCGCAATAGGTCGGGTAGGTCGGATTAGCGTAGCGTAATCCGACAACATTGTTGACTAATGTCACTCCCGCCCAACACCTGTCATGTCTACGACATCACCGCCCCAATCCTCCGCACACAAGCCGTGCTTTACATACCGGTGAAAACTGGAATACGGCCAATCGATGACTTTACTCGCCAAGCCATGCTTGACGGGGTTGTAATGGATGTAATCGACATGCTTTATCAAGTCGCGCTCGTCGCGTAGCACATGCTCCAGTAGCGATGCTGCCAAACGTCTTTCAATCCTGCATGCTTGCTGAACCACGTCTTGATCAAGCGCCAGCGCGTCATGAAATCGGCATCGTCTTCAGGCAAGGTCCAGATGCAATGCAGGTGATCGGGCAAGATGACGATGGCGTCGATAGCGAATGGCCGCTTCTGGCGCACGGCGCGGAAAGCGTCCCTGAGCAAAGCCACGGCAGTTTCCGAAGTAAAGACGGGCCGGCGGTGTGCCGTCACCACCGTGAAGAAAAAGCTGCCGCCTGGCTGGAATGCGCGTCGATATCGCATGGTTTCGGGTGTTGTCGGATTACGGCCTGCGGCCTAAACGCTATCGGTATTGCTTATTTCCGGGTGTTGTCGGATTACGGCCTGCGGCCTAAACGCTATCGGTATTGCTTATTTCCGGGTGTTGTCGGATTACGGCCTGCGGCCTAATCCGACCTACGTGTAAAGACACCGCAATAGGTCGGGTAGGTCGGATTAGCGTAGTGTAATCCGACTTCCAGCGTAATCCGACTTTTGGCAATCGGCCTTGCGCCCGCGCAGCCTACATGCACATCCAGAAGCGGTTCGCCAGGTCGAGCATGAAGTCGGGCCGCAGATAGGCGAGGAAGACGAGAGCCAGCAGCGCGGCGCCGGCCAGGCGCCACAGCCATGTGCGCCAGCTGGCCATTACGCGGCCACCGCCGTGCGCTTGACGGCGCGCTCGTCGATGGGCAGGTTGATCAGCGCGGCCAGCAAGCCCAGGCCGATGGTGATCATCCACACGATGTGGTAACTACCCTGGTGCTCGTACAGATAGCCGCCCAGCCACGCACCGAGGAAACTGCCCACCTGGTGCGAGAAGAACACCATCCCGGCCAGCATCGACAGGTGCTTGACGCCAAAGATGCCGGCGATGATGCCGTTCGTCAGCGGCACGGTCGACAGCCACAGCACACCCATGCCGGCGGCGAACAGATACACGGACCACGCCGACAATGGCGCCAGCAGGAACACGGTGATGACCACGGCACGCGTCACGTAGATGGCCGACAGCAGGTAGCGCTTGGCGATCTTGCCACCCAGTTTGCCCGCATAGTAGGAACCGACGATGTTGAACAGGCCGATCAGGGCCAGCGCCGTGACGGCGATGTTCGGGTTCATCAGGCCCTGGTCCTTCAAATAGGCCGGCAAGTGCACGCCGATGAAGACCAGCTGGAAGCCGCAGACAAAATAGCCCGCCAGCAGCAGCCAGAACGAACGGCTGGCGATGGCTTCGCTGAAGGCGGCGCCCACGCTTTGCTGCGGGCCGCTGGCGTGCGAGACGGGCGGCTCGCGCAGGTAGAAGGCCATCGGGATCATGGCCAGCAGCACCAGCGCGGCCAGCACGTAAAAGGCGTTTTGCCAGCCCACGGCGGAGATCAGCTGCTGCTCGACCGGCATCATCAGGAACTGGCCGAACGAGCCGGCCGCCGACGAGATGCCGAAGGCCCACGAGCGCTGCTCGGGCGGCGCGCTGCGGCCGATGATGCCGCTGATGGCGCCAAAGGCCGTGCAGGCCAGCGCCAGGCCGATGAAGATGCCCGAGCCGACGATGAACAGGGTGGGCTGCGTCACCAGCGCCATCCACACGAGGCCCGCCATGTAGCTGATGGCGCCGACGATGACGACGCGCATGGTGCCGAAACGGTCGGCCGCCATGCCGGCGAACGGCCCGAAGACGCCCCACATCAGGTTTTGCATGGCCAGCGCCAGCGAATACGTTTCGCGCGTCCAGCCGTTCGCTTGCGAGATCGGCTGCATCCAGAAGCCCAGGCCGTGGCGCACGCCCATCGCCAGGGTCAGGACGACGCCGCTGGCGATGAGGACGGTCTTCAGGCTGGGACGGGATGCGTGCAATGTCATGGGGTTCCTGTTCACGCCTGGTCGGCTTGGTAGACGAGGCCGATCTGGCCGCGCATGGTGTCAAGGTTGCGCATCAGCGCCACGCTGTCGGCGTGCGGCATGACGGGGCTTTCCAGCAGGCCGGCGCGGATGCAGCGCATCGCTTCGATGGCCTCGTGCGCGTAGCCATTGCCCAGGTGCGGCGCGGCGACGACGCGGCGTGCACCATCCATCATTTCGACGATCAGCTGATCGGGCTTGTAAAAACGGTTGGGCAGGCGGATGCGCCCCAGGCTGCCGGAAATCGTCATTTCCGTCGGCGTCTGCGCGCGCAGGCTGCAGGCGCAGGACGAGGTGCCGCCGCCCGCGTGCAGCAAGGAAAACACCACCTGTTCGTCGACACCGGTGGCGCCCATCTCGGCCAGCGCCTGCACGGCCGATACCGGGCCGAGGAAGAAGGCCGCCATCGACAGCGGATAGATGCCCACGTCGAGCAGCGCGCCGCCGCCGAGTTCGGGATTGAACATGCGGTGCTCGGGCGGGAAATGGGCGACAAAGCCGATATCGGCCTGCACCTGCCGCAGCACGCCGATCTCGCCGCTGGCGATGATGCGCTGCGCTTCCTGCACGGCGGGCAGGAAACGGCTCCACATCGCTTCCATCAGAAACAGCTTTTTCTCGCGCGCCATATCGACCACGGCCTGCGCCTCGCGCGCGTTCATGGTGAACGGCTTTTCGCACACGACGTGCTTGCCGGCGGCCAGGCACATCAGGGCATTTTCCGCATGCAGGGTGTGCGGCGTGGCGATGTAGATCACGTCCACGCCAGGATCGTCAGCCAGCGCCTGGTAGGAGCCGTGGCAACGCTCGATGCCGAATTCGGCGCCGAAGGCTTGCGCGCCGGCGGCGCTGCGCGAGGCGACGGCCGCCAGCTGCGCTCCAGGCGCGTCGCGCAAGCCATTGGCCATCGCGCGGGCGATCTTGCCGGTGCCGAGGATGCCCCAGCGGACGGTATGCTCCATGCTCTACTCTCTTTCTGCGCCAGCTGCCTTGCGCTTCGGGCGGAACACCGCCGCGTCATTGTAAAAATCGTCGTCCTGGCCTTCGCACCAGCCGGGTAAACCGAGCACCGGCAGCGGCGTGAAGTCCGCCGTGGTGAGGCCTTGCTGCGCCAGGTCCTGCGCCACCCGCTCGTCGAGCCAGGCGCGGCGTGCCGCGTCGTCGAGCGCAAAGTAAGCGTCGCCGGCAAAGATCACGCGCGTGTGCGCCGTGATGGCCTTGCGCGGCGCCACCAGTTTTTCCATCAGTGCGTGGCCGAACAGCCAGACTTCGGCGTCGCCGCCCGCGCCAAATTTCTCGCGCTGCGCGATGAACGCGCTGCGCCAGTCGTGTCCGCGCAAGGCCGCTTCCAGCGCGCGCCCCGCATCGCTGTCGCGCAGCACCAGCAAGGCGGAATTTTCATCGAAAATCGTCGCGCCGTCGCGCGCCGGGCCGCGCGATTTGCCCACGCCGGACAGGGCGATCTGCGCCGCCTGCAGCGCATTCAATTGCCGCTTGATGCGCGGGAAGGTGAGCCACACGAGCGCGTTGAAAAAATCGTGCAGATTGTCGCGCGTGGGCACGCCGCCCGTGGCGCCGATGAACTCCTCGTAGGCCACGCCTTCGGGCAGGTCCGCTTGCGGCACGAAGGCCAGCGGCAAGCCGGACGGATTGCGCAAGTCCAGCGCCCGCGCCCGTCCGTTCAGCGCCGCGATCACCGTGTCGCGCTGCAGGTCCAGCTGCCGTCGCGCCGGCAGCACCGTGGCAAACCAGGGGCGGGTCCAGTCTATCGATGGCAGCATGAATGCTTAGACCATTTTCCAGTTGATCTGTTCGCCCGCGTTAAGCGGAATCACGTGGCTGTCGCCCAGCGGCAGCGAGGCCGGCAAGGTCCAGCTTTCGCGACGCAAGGTGATGGTGTCCGTGTTGCGCGGCACGCCGTAGAAGGCCGGGCCGTGGAAGCTGGCGAACGCTTCCAGTTTATCGAGCGCGCCGGCGCGCTCGAACGCTTCCGCATACATTTCCATCGCGTGCAGGGCCGTGTAGCAACCGGCGCAGCCGCAGGCCATTTCCTTGGCGCCTTGCGCGTGCGGCGCAGAATCGGTGCCGAGGAAGAAGCGCTCGTCTCCGCTGGCGGCGGCCGTCATCAGGGCCAAACGGTGCTCTTCGCGCTTGAGGATGGGCAGGCAGTAGTAATGGGGGCGGATGCCGCCCTTGAAAATCTCGTTGCGGTTGTACAGCAGATGGTGCGCGGTGATGGTGGCGGCGATCGGGCCTTCCGCTTCGGCCACATACTGCGCCGCATCCTTGGTGGTGATGTGCTCGAACACCACGGACAGGGCCGGGAAGGCGCTGCGCAGCGGACGCATCACGCGCTCGATGAAGACGGCTTCGCGGTCGAAAATGTCGATTTCCGGGTCCGTCACTTCGCCGTGCACGAGGAAGGGCATGCCCACTTCCTGCATCACTTCCAGCACCTTGTAGCAATTCTTCAGATCCGTCACGCCCAGGTCGGAATTCGTCGTGGCGCCGGCCGGATAGAGTTTCACGGCTTGCACGATGCCGCTATCCTGCGCGCGGCGGATTTCATCGGGCGAGGTGTTGTTCGTCAGGTACAGCACCATCAGCGGATCGAAATTCACGCCTTCCGGCACGGCGGCCAGGATGCGCTCGCGGTAGGCGCTGGCATCGGCCGTGGTGGTGACGGGCGGTTTCAGGTTCGGCATGACGATGGCGCGGCCGAACTGGCGCGCGCTGTGCGGCAGCACGCTGGCCATGACGGCACCGTCGCGCAGGTGCAAATGCCAGTCGTCTGGACGGGTGATGGTGATGGAATCTGGGGTGTGATCGGGTGTGGACATGGCGGCTGCTCTCAGGCGGTCATTACGGATAGCGCCATTTTACCAGCCGCAGGACCGTCCCGCCGGCCGGGAGAGCCCGCGCATGCTGGCTGGCAGACGGCAAAACGGCCGGTATCAACCGGCCGTCTTTGTCTTTACTAAAAAAGCACGAAGAGCATCAGGACTTGGCCGATGCCGTCTCCTGCTTGGCGACCCAGGCGCGGATCTCGGCCAGCATCTGATCCAGCTTGGCGCGGTCGTATACCTGGCCACGGCTGACCACCAGGCGGATCCGGCGCGTGGCGCCGATGTCCTGCAGCGGGTTCGCGTCGAGCACCAGCAAATCGGCCGCCTTGCCGGCCGCCACGCTGCCGTAGCGCTCCAGCTTGCCCAGGAAGCGGGGGCCGTTGATGACGGCCGACTGCAAGGCTTGCTGCGGCGTCAGCCCGTATTGCACGTACAGGCCGATTTCATCGTGCAGGGCCTGGCCCGGATAGTCGAAGGAATTCAAGAAGCCCGCGTCCGTGCCGGCGATGATGCTCACACCCTGCTGCTGCAAGATCGGCAGCAGCTTGGCCGATTGCTCGAACTGCGCGTGGCGCTGGGCGATAGCTTCCGGTCCATCCTTGGCAGCGCGCTGCACGCGCCAGTCGTAGGTGGCGCGCAAGCCTTTGCCGATATATTGCAGGGCCGGATCGTGCGTGTGGTCTTCGCGGTCCAGGTAAGCCGTCACGCGCGAGCCCCACAAGGTCGGCACGATGGCCGTGCCGCGCGCTGCCAGGTAGCTGAAGGCCTTGCGCGCCGTCGCCTCGTCGTAGCTTTGCAGGCTTTCGCGCATGGCCTCCTTGCCCGTCATCGTGCCGGCAGCCACCTTCTCCGTCAGCTCCTGTTCGCGTGGCGTCGTGGCGCGCAGCAGGTAGGATTGATGTTCGATCGTGCCCAGGCCCGCATCGGCCATCTGCGCCAGGGTCAGCTGCACGGGGATATGACCCGAAGTGCGCATGCCCCGCTCGCTCGCCTGGCGCAACGCTTCCAGGTAAAGCTCCGGCTTCAGGGTGTTTTCCGTGATCTTCACGAAGTCCACTTGCTGCGCCTGCAGGCCATCGAGCGCGCGCGTGACTTCCTGCGGCGTGCCCACTTCGATGGTGCCCTTCCACAGCGGCTTGATGCCTTCGAGCTTGGCGCCAGAGGTAAAGATCGTCGGGCCTGGCAGCTGGCCAGCGTTGATCTGCCGGCGCCATGCCAGCACCGTGTCGGGCAAGTCGCCCGAACAGTCGCGCACCGTGGTGATGCCGTGCGCCAGGTACAAGGGCAGCAGCTGCTTGTTCTCGTCGATCAGCTCGGGGCCGCCGCCGAAATGCACGTGCGTATCCCACAGACCCGGCATCAGGTATTTGCCGGGCAGACGGATGGTCCGCTTCGGCGCGTAGCTGCGCAGCTGCGCCTCATCGACGACGGCGACGATGCTGTCGCCCTTGAGCAGCACGGTCTTGCCCTTGACGGCGCGGCCACCGGCCACGTCGATCAGGGTGGCGTCGCGCAGGGCGATGTCGACGGCGATCTTGTCGGCCGCGTGGGCATGGGCCAGCAGGCCCAGCGCCAGCATGGCGCCGGCGAGGTGTTTCATGTCAGGCATTCGTACTCAACTTCAAGGTGATGGAAAATTAATGGATGATCTTGGCGAGGAAATCGCGCGCGCGGTCCGAGCGGGTCGTGTTGAAGAAGTCATCCTTGCTGCAATCCTCGATGATCTTGCCCTGGTCCATGAAGACGATGCGGTTGGCCACGCGCCGGGCAAAACCCATTTCGTGCGTGACGACCATCATCGTCATGCCTTCCTGCGCCAGGCCCACCATCACGTCGAGCACTTCGTTGATCATTTCCGGGTCGAGCGCCGATGTCGGCTCGTCGAACAGCATGGCGATCGGATCCATCGACAGCGCGCGGGCGATCGCCACGCGCTGCTGCTGGCCGCCCGACAGCTGGCCCGGGAATTTATCCTGCTGCGACAGCAGGCCCACGCGGTCCAGGTATTTCAAGCCCTTGGCATTGGCTTCGTCGGCGCTGCGGCCCAGCACCTTGATCTGGCCGATGGTCAGGTTTTCGCGGATCGACAAATGCGGAAACAGCTCGAAATTCTGGAACACCATGCCGATGCGCGCGCGCAGTTTCGACAGATTCGTTTTCGGATCGTTGACGGTGATGCCGTCGACGATGATCCGCCCCTGCTGGATCGGTTCGAGGCCGTTGACGGTCTTGATCAGGGTCGACTTGCCGGAGCCGGACGGGCCGCAAATAACCATCACGTCGCCCTTGTCGACATTGGTGGTGCAATCGGTCAGTACCTGGAACTGGCCATACCATTTGCTGACGTTATTGAGTTCAATCATCTTGTTCTTTCTTTTACGGTTAGCGAATGATGGCGACGCGTTTCTGCAGGCGTTTGACGAGGAACGACAAGGCGTAGCACAGCACGAAATACACGACGGCGACAAACACGTACATCTCCACCAGGCGGCCGTCGCGCTGGGCGATCTTCGAGGCGGCGCCGACGAAATCGGGAATCGACAGCACGTACACGAGCGACACGTCCTGGAACAGCACGATGGTCTGCGTCAGCAGCACCGGGATCATGTTGCGGAACGCTTGCGGCAGCACGATGAAGGCCATGGTCTGCGAGTAGTTCATGCCCAGCGCCTGGCCCGCCCACACCTGGCCGCGGGGAATCGACTGTATGCCGCTGCGCATGATCTCGCAATAGTAGGCCGCCTCGAACATGATGAAGGTGATCAGCGCGGAAGAAAACGCACCCACTTTCACGGGTTCGTTCGCGCCGATGATCCAGGCGGCGATATACGGCACGAGGAAGTAAAACCAGAAGATCACCAGCACCAGCGGGATCGAGCGTATCAGGTTGACGTAGGTCGACGCCACGCCCGAGATGAGGCGGCTGCCGGACAAGCGCATCAGCGCCAGCACGGTGCCCAGCACGATGCCGCCCACCATGGACAGCGCCGTCAGTTTCAGGGTAAACACCATGCCGGTCTGGAACAGGTAGACCCATGAGCGGGAGATGACATCGAAGTCGAAATTACCGAACATATCAGTGTCCTCCCGTCTTGGCGCCGGCGACGATGAAGCCGGGGATGGCGACCTTTTTCTCGATCAGGTGCATCAGCACCACCACCAGCAGGTTGACGACGATGTAGATGATGGTGGCGGCCGAAAACGCCTCGAACACTTGGAAGGAAAACTCCTGGATGGCGCGCGCGCTGGCCGTCAGTTCGATCAGGCCGATGGTCAGCGCCACGGAACTGTTCTTGATGATGTTCAAAAATTCGCTGGTCAGCGGCGGCAGGATGACGCGCGCGGCCATCGGCAGCAAAATGAAACGGTAGGTTTGCGGCAGGGTCAGGCCCAGTGCCGTGCCGGCCAGTTTCTGCCCGCGCGGCAGCGCCTCGATACCCGTCGTCACCTGCACGGCCACGCGCGAGGAGGTAAAAAAGCCCAGGCACAGCACGGCCGTGACGAACGGCGCATTCGGCAGCGACTTGACCCAGGCGCCCAGGTCAGGCGGCAGCAATTCCGGCATGACGAAATACCAGAGGAACATCTGCACCAGCAGCGGCACGTTGCGGAACAATTCGACGTAGGCATTGGCCACGCCCACCAGCCATTTATTCGGCAGGGTGCGGACGGTGCCGATCACCAGGCCCAATAGCAGCGCCATGATCCAGGCCGCACCGGCCGTGGCCAGGGTCCAGATCAGGCCGGACCACAAGGTGTCCATATACGTGCCCACGCCATCGGGAGAAATCTCCCAGAAAATGCGCCAATTCCAGTTGTAATTCATGATCATCCTTCGCATGCAGCCCGAGGACAGCGGCCAGCCGGCCACCCGTCCCGCAAATAAATCGGGAGGCTTGCGCCTCCCGGTTTGTTACGCAATCTTTACTTTTTCCGTTTGTCCGAAGTCTTCTGCGCTTCGGGCACGGCCGCATATGCCGCCGGGTCGCCCGAGTCGGTCGGATTCATGAACACGGCCTTCAGTTGCGGCGGCATGGGGAATTTCAGGTTGATGTTTTTCGGCGGAATCGGCGAGGTAAACCATTTCGCATAAATGCGGTTGATGTCGTCGCTCTTGTACAGGCGGATCAGCGCATCATCGACCACTTTCTTGAAGGCCGGGTCGCCCTTGCGCAGCATGATGCCGTACGGCTCGACGGACAACGCTTCCTTGGTGATTTCGTAGTCGTTCGGGTTCTTCGAGTTGGCCACCTGCGACGCCAGCAAGATGTCGTCATTGGCTTCGGCCACCGCGCGGCCCGTTTCCAGCATCAGGAACGACTCGGGATGATCCTTGCCGACGGCAATCGTCATGCCCAGGTTCTTTTCCTTGTTCAAAATCGTCATCTGCTTGATGGTCGACGTGCCGGCCGTGGCGACCAGGGTCTTGCCGCGCAAGTCTTCCAGCGTCTTGATGTTCGAGGATTTTTTCGACAGCACGCGGTTGCCGATGACGAACATGGTCGGGGCGAATGCCACCTGCTGCTGGCGCTCCAGGTTGTTCGTCGTCGAGCCGCATTCGAGGTCGATGGTGCCGTTGGCCATCAGCGGGATGCGGTTGGCCGACGTGACGGGGCTCATCACCACCTTCAGTTCGCTCATGCCCAGGTGTTTCTGCAAGGCCGTGACGACTTTCATGCACAGGTCGATCGAATAACCCTGGTATTGCTGCTTGTCATCGAGATAGGAGAAGGGCACGGAGCCGTCGCGCACGCCGAGGGTGACGGAACCGGCTTTCTTGATCTTGGCCAAGGTGCCGGTCAATTCCTGAGCCTGGACTGGCGACATGCTGCTGATGACGCCGACGCTGAGCAGCGTGGCGATGATTTTGGTCAATTTCATAAATTCTCCTGGGCGGACAAACGGGATGGACTCCGAACGAAACAACTGTGGTGCAGACGCCACCAATGGAATTAATTTTATTTCATTTTCAGCGCCGGACCAGCCGTTTTCTGCGATTGCCCTCAAATAGGCGCTATACGCGCGCCTGAATCGGCGCGGCTGTAGCATTTTTCCTACTGATTCCCCTTTGCCGATTTATTTTGCCGGCGCCAGCCCCGCCAACGCGTCCTCTTCCGCCTCATCGTCCCGATTCGCCTGCTGGCGTTGCCACATCTGCGCATACAGGCCATCCGCCGCCAGCAATTGCGGATGCGTGCCCCGCTCGACGATGCGGCCATGGTCGAGCACGAGGATTTGCTGGGCGTCTGCCACCGTCGACAAACGGTGCGCAATCACCAGGGTGGTGCGGTTTTTGGCAATCTCCTTCAGCTGCGACTGGATCGCCTGCTCGGCCTTCGAGTCGAGTGCCGAAGTGGCTTCATCGAAGATCAGGATGGCCGGGTCTTTCAGCAAGGTGCGGGCAATCGCCACGCGCTGCTTTTCGCCGCCCGACAGTTTTAAACCCCGCTCGCCCACCATGGAGTTATAACCATCTGGCAAGCTTTCAATAAAATCATGGATCGATGCGGCTTTGGCCGCCGCCACGATGGCCTCCTTGCTGGCGCCCGGCTTGCCGTAGGCGATGTTGTATTCGATGCTGTCGTTGAACAGCACCGTATCCTGCGGCACGATGCCGATGGCCGCGCGCAGGGAATCCTGCGTGATATTGCGCAAGTCCTGACCATCGATGGTGATGCCGCCGCCATCGACTTCATAGAAGCGGAACAGCAAGCGCGACAAGGTCGACTTGCCCGAGCCGCTGTGACCCACCACGGCCGTCGTGGTGCCGGCGGGGATCTGGAAATCCACGTCGAACAGGATTTGCCGCTTGGCTTCATAGCTGAAATCCACATGCGCGAAACGCACGGCCGCGCCCCGCGTGACGAGCGGCTTGGCGTCCGGTGTATCGGCGATTTCGCGGTTCTCGTTCAGCAGGGAAAACAGTCGCTCCATGTCGGCCAGGCTTTGCTTGATTTCGCGGTAAATGACGCCCAGGAAATTGAGGGGAATGTACAGCTGGATCATGAAGGCGTTGACCAGCACCAGGTCGCCCAGAGTCATCGTGCCGGCGATCACGCCCACCGTGGCGCGCCACAAAATCAAGGTAACGGCCGTGGCGATGATCAGCGACTGGCCCGTATTGAGCAAGGACAGGGAAGTCTGCGATTTCACGGCCGCCGATTCGTAGCGCTGCAAGCCCTCGTCGTAGCGCTTCGCTTCGTAATCCTCGTTGCCGAAATATTTCACGGTTTCATAGTTGATCAACGAATCGATGGCCTTGGTATTCGCCTTCGAGTCGAGGTCGTTCATGGTGCGGCGGAAATGCGTGCGCCAGTTCGTCACCAGCACGGTAAACGCGATGTACGACACCAGCGCCACCGCCGTGATCACGGTGAACCAGATGTCGTAATGCAAGACCAGATAACCGAGCACGAGGGTGATTTCCACCAGGGTCGGCAGGATGTTGAACAGGGTGTAGGAAATGAGCGAACCGACGCTGCGCGTGCCCCGTTCGATATCGCGCGTCATGCCGCCCGTCTGGCGGTTCAGGTGGAAGCGCAGGGACAAGGCATGCAGGTGGCGGAACACTTGCAGCGCGATGGTGCGCACGGCCCGCTGCGTGACGCGGGCAAACAGGAATTCACGCAATTCCGTAAACAAGGTGGTCGACAGGCGCAGCAAACCGTACGCCACCAGCAAGCCCACGGGCAGCACGAGCAGCGCTTGCGGGTGCGCCGCCGTGATCGTCATGGCGTCGACGAGTTTTTTCAGGATCAGGGGCACGCCCACGTTGGCCAGCTTGGCGCCGACCAGGCATAGCAGCGCCAGCAATACCCGCCATTTGTAGACCCACAGGTACGGCAGCAAGGTCTTGATGGTGGCGAAATCGCTGTGGCTGGCGGAAGCTGGCGAGCGGGGCGGAGGGGGAGTCTGGGAACGGCGCATGGCGAAGGTCGGCTTTTTATGGTTCAATCGCAGCAATTGTAGCCTTTCATGAGAATAAAAGATGAGCACCTCCCCCGCCCGCCCCGACAACTGCCTCGCCGCCGGCCTGCCCGCCGGAAAAATGCCGGAACTGCGCATGATGCCCGCGCCGTCCGACGCCAATGTGTACGGCGACGTCTTCGGCGGCTGGATCATGGCGCAAGTCGATATCGCCGGTTCCCTGCCGGCCACGCGGCGCGCCAACGGCCGTGTCGCCACCATCGCCGTCAATTCCTTCGTCTTCAAAAACCCCGTCTTCGTCGGCGATCTGCTCTCCTTCTACGCCGACATCGTCAAGGTGGGCAATACGTCGATCACCGTCAACGTGGAAGTGTATGCCGAGCGCAACCGGCTGCAGGCATGCATCGTGAAAGTCACGGAAGCGACCCTGATCTACGTGGCGACGGACTCCGACCGCAAGCCGCGCAAGGTGCCGCCGATCGAGACCTTATTGGCGTCCTGATTGTCGTAATCATTCCACACCATGGATAGCCAGCGCCGCATCTTCTTGCTAAGCGCTGCGCGCATCACGGCGCTGGCCGCGGCCGGCAGCCTGCTGTCAGGTTCCAGTGCCGGCGCCGCTACGCGCCTGAACGGCACGGGTTATCCGTTTGCGCTCGGCGTCGCTTCCGGTTCGCCCCTGCCGGACGCGGTCGTGCTGTGGACGCGTATCTGCTACGACCCGCTGCACGCAGCCGCCACGCCCGCCATCGCCCTGAACGTGCGCTGGGAAGTGGCCGAAGACGAGGCTTTCCGGCGCATCGCCGCCAAGGGGCAAGCGACGGCGACGCCCGCCCTCGCCCACAGCGTGCACGTCGACGCAGGCGGCCTGGCGCCCGGGCGCTGGTACTGGTACCGCTTCATGCTGGGCGACGCCGTCAGCCCCGTGGGCCGCACGCGCACGGCGCCCGAGCCCGGCTCCATGCCTGCCTCGCTGAAACTGGCCGTCGCCTCGTGCCAGCACTGGGAATTCGGCGCGTATGCGGCGCACCGCCACATTGCCGCGGCTGCGCCCGACCTGGTGGCCTTCCTGGGCGACTACATCTACGAATGGGGGCCGTATCAGCTGCAGCACCCGAGCCGGGCCGTGCGCACGCATGAAAGTTTTACGCTGGACGAGTACCGCGCCCGCTATGCGCAATACAAGAGCGACCGCGACTTGCAGGGCGCGCACCTGGCCGCACCGTGGATCGTCACCTGGGACGACCATGAAGTGGCCAACGATTACGGCAATGACCGCGACGAACTACTGACACCCACGTTCCTGCAGCGCCGCGCGGCCGCCTACCAGGCGTTTTATGAGCACATGCCGCTGCGCCTGCTGCCGCTGGGCAGAAGGGGCTTTGTCGACATGCGCATCTACCAACGCTACGACTGGGGCCGCCTGGCACGCTTCCACGTGCTGGACGACCGCCAATACCGCGCCTACCACGCCTGCGCCAGACCGGGCCGCGGCGGCTCGAATTCCGTCACCACGCGCAACTGCCCCGACTTGCGCAAGCCCGACCGCACCATGCTGGGCGAAGAACAGCAGCGCTGGCTGCAAACCGGTCTCGATGCATCTCCCGCGCGCTGGAATATCCTGGCCCAGCAAACCCTGATGGCGCAATCGAGCCAGGTGCCCATCCTGCGGCCCGGTGACGAACGCGTCTGGACCGATGGCTGGGATGGCTACCCGATGGCGCGCCAGCATCTGCTCGACGCCTTGCGCAGCAGCCAGGCCAGCAATCCGCTGGTGTTGTCGGGCGACGTGCACACCTTTTATGCGACCGAACTGAGCCGCAATGCCACGCGCCCCAGCAGCAAGGCCAATCCCGTGCTGGCGACCGAGTTTTGCGGCACCTCGATCACGTCCAGCTCCCGCCCGCAGGCGCGCACGGACCAGTACGTGGCGATGAACCCGCACATCCGTTACGGACGCAGCGACAAGCGCGGCTATATGTTGCTGGAAATCACGCCGGAGAAAACGACGACCCTGTTCCAGGGCCTGGAGAATGTGCGCGACAGCACTTCTGCCATCGCGACACTGGCCAGCTTTACCGTCCGGGACGGCAAGGCGGGCTTGCAAAGTTAAAGCCTAGGCAACCTTCTTTTCGTCGCGCAATTGACGGCGCAAGATCTTGCCGACATTGGTCTTCGGCAATTCATCGCGGAACTCGATGTATTTTGGTTTCTTGTAGGCCGTCAATTCATGCTTGCAATGCTCGCGGATCTGTTCCACCGTCAGGTTCGGGTCCTTGCGCACGACAAACACTTTCACGGCTTCGCCCGCGTTGGCGTCCGGCACGCCGATGCATGCGCATTCGAGCACGCCAGGGCACGACGCGACCACGTCTTCCACCTCGTTCGGATACACATTGAAGCCGGAGACGATGATCATGTCTTTCTTGCGGTCTACGATTTTTACATAGCCGCGCTCGTCCATGACGCCCACGTCGCCCGTCTTGAAGTAGCCGTCGGCCGTCATCGACTTGGCCGTCTCGTCCGGACGCTGCCAATATCCCGCCATCACTTGCGGGCCGCGCACGGCGATTTCGCCCGGCTCGCCCAGCGGCACTTCCACGCCGTCGTCGTTGAGAATCGCCACTTCCGTCGACGGGAAAGGCAAGCCGATGGTGCCCGTGAATTCCGTGATATCGACGCGGTTGCCCGTCACCACGGGTGATGTTTCCGACATGCCATAGCCTTCGATCAGCGGGCAACCCGTCAGTTTCAGCCAGCGTTCGGCCACGTTGCGCTGCAGGGCCATGCCGCCGCCATTGCACACCTTGTAGCTGGAAAAATCGAGCTTGGCGAAGTCGGCATTGTTCAGCAGCGCGTTATACAAGGTATTGACGGCCGGGAAGACGACGATCTTGTGCTTGCTCAATTCCTTGACGAAGCCGGGGATGTCGCGCGGATTCGGAATCAGCACGCTCATGCCACCCAGACGCATGCCCATCAGGGCGCTGACCGTCAGCGAATAGATGTGATACAGGGGCAAGGCGCACATGAAGCCCATCGAGGTGGCACGCATTTCAGGCGTCATCACGGGCGACATCCACGCCTCGTTCTGCAGCACGTTGGCGATCACGTTACGGTGCAACAACATCGCGCCTTTCGACACGCCCGTCGTGCCGCCCGTGTATTGCAGGAAGACGATATCGTCATGCCCCTGCTGCACCGGCGTCAAGGTCAAGCGGGCACCCTCGGCCAGCACCTTGTTGAAGCTGATGGCGTTCGGCAAGGAGAACGCGGGCACCATTTTCTTGATCTTGCGCACGACGAAGTTGACGATGGTCCCCTTCAAGCCGCCCAGCAAGTCGCCCATGGTGGCCACGATCACGTGCTTGACCTGGGTATGCGGCAGCACCTGCTCGACCGTGGTGGCGAAGTTTTCCAGCACGATGATCGCTTCGCTGCCCGAATCGATCAGCTGGTGCTGCAGTTCGCGCGGCGTGTACAGCGGATTGACGTTCACCACCGTATAGCCGGCG
This sequence comes from Janthinobacterium sp. BHSEK, assembly GCF_056174685.1. Lineage (NCBI taxonomy): Bacteria > Pseudomonadati > Pseudomonadota > Betaproteobacteria > Burkholderiales > Oxalobacteraceae > Janthinobacterium > Janthinobacterium sp. BHSEK. The sequence goes on along the minus strand of NZ_JBWBYV010000029.1, from coordinate 8,672 downwards.
CGCAGGATCGCCGCCATGGCCACCGGATATTGCAGCACGTTCGGCAGCATGATCGCCACGCGTGCACCCCGTTGCAGGCCCTTGCTTTGCAGCCAGGCGCCCATCTGCTGCGACAGCTGGTCGAGCTCGCGATAGGTAAGGAATTTATCCATGCACACGAAAGCGTTACGGTCCGCGTATTTCTGGAACGACTCTTCCAGCAAATGCGTGACGGAACGGTATTGCGTGCAATCAATCTCTGCGGGAACGCTGTCCGGGTACGACTTCAACCAAATCTTGTCCATCTCGCCTCATCTTTATCTGTAAAAGGGATGCGCCCCCTGGCGCATCCACATTGTTTATGCTGCTATCTTTTTCTCGTCGCGCAAGGCGCGGCGCAAAATCTTGCCGACGTTGGTCTTCGGCAATTCATCGCGGAATTCGATGTATTTCGGCCGCTTGTAGCCGGTGAACTGCTCCTTGCAGTACGCGGCCAGCACTTCCTGGGTCAGGTTCGGATCCTTGCGCACAACAAACACTTTCACGGCCTCGCCCGAGTGTTCGTCCGGCACGCCCACGCACGCGCACTCGAGCACGCCTGGATGGGCCGCAATGACGGCCTCGACTTCATTCGGATACACGTTGAAGCCGGAGACGAGGATCATGTCTTTCTTGCGGTCCACGATCTTCACGTAGCCGCGCTCATCCATGATGCCCACGTCGCCCGATTTGAAGTAGCCGTCCGGCGTCATGACCTTGGCCGTCTCATCGGGACGGTTCCAGTAGCCGCTCATCACTTGCGGGCCACGGATGGCGATCTCGCCCGTCTGGCCCAGCGGCACTTCCTTGCCGTCATCGTCGAGGATGGCGATATCGGTCGATGGCACGGGCAAGCCGATGGTGCCGGAAAACGCCGTGCTGTCGGCACGGTTGCAGGTGGCGACGGGCGACGTTTCCGATAAGCCATAGCCTTCGATGATGGACACGCCCGTCACCTGCAGCCACTTGTCGTTGACGGCTTGCTGTACCGCCATGCCGCCGCCATTGGCGATCTTCAAGCCCGAGAAATCGAGCTTGGCGAAGTCGGGATGATTGACCAGCGCGTTATACAGCGTATTGACCGCCGGCAGCAGGTTGAACTTGTATTTGCCCAATTCCTTGATCAGGCCCGGGATATCGCGCGGATTCGGGATCAGGATATTCAGGGCGCCCACGCGCGTGCCCCACATGGCGCAGGCCGTCAGCGCAAAGATGTGATACAGCGGCAAGGCGCAGACGACGATCATCTGTTCCTTGCTGTTCTGGTCGAGCGCCGCGCCCGACCACGCTTCGCTCTGCAGCACATTGGCGATCACATTGCGGTGGCTTAAGGTCGCGCCTTTCGACACGCCCGTGGTGCCGCCCGTGTATTGCAGGAAAGCGGCGTCGTTGATGCTCAGCTCGACGGGCGTGAGCTTCATGCGGCTGCCCAGCTCCAGCGCCTGCTTGAAGCGCATGGCGTTCGGCAAGGAATACGCGGGCACCATCTTCTTGACGTTGCGCACGACAAAATTGACGATCATGCCCTTCAAGCCGCCCAGCATCTCCCCCATGCTGGCGACGACGATGTGCTTGACGGCCGTCTTGCTCAGCACTTGCTCGAGCGTATGGGCAAAGTTTTCCAGCACGATGATGGCTTCGCTGCCCGAATCGTTCAGCTGGTGCTCGAGTTCGCGCGGCGTATACAAAGGGTTGACGTTGACCACCGTGTAGCCGGCGCGCAGCACGGCGGCGATCGCGACCGGATACTGCAGCACGTTCGGCATCATCAGGGCGACACGCGCCCCCTTCTTCAGGCCGCGGCTTTGCAGCCAGGCACCCAGCTGACGCGAATAGGTATCGAGTTCGGCATAGGTGAGAAACTTGTCCATGCAGACATAGGCATTGCGGTCCGCATATTTTTGAAACGCTTCTTCCAGCAAATGCACCAGCGAACGATATTGATCAGGATCGATGTCGGCGGGGACGCCGGGAGGGTACGACTTCAGCCAAATTTTGTCCATCCTGTGCCTCTTGTCTCGAATAATCGTGGGGGAGCCGGCGCACCCTGCCGGCGCGGATCATCGCTGCGGATTCTGTCGTCCTGCAGTCAGTTTGAGCATTCTGACGAGCAATTGCTCTATGCTACTAATGCGATGCTATCGGGCGCCGCGCTTCCATGCAAGCGCTTTCAACAGTATTCGAGCGGCAACTCTAGGGCCTTTTTATGCTGCATTGCAGCATGATAAATACGCTGTTACCGAATCGCTTGCCTCGGCATACGGGACAATCTTTACGGGTCAGGGGCTGGACAATTGTTCCAGCGCATGCCTGCGCTCAGGCTTCTTGAGCTGGGCCATTGTGTGCACCGCAGCATAAAAAGCACGAAAGTTCTTTTTTTCTTCCAGCAATTTTTTGAAGGCAGGCAAAAATTCATTGTAGGTAGACACGGAAGCCAGGTGCGCATTGCTCAATGGCTGCTCGAACCAGCGGTCGTAACCGGCAAAACCGCCCCAGTTTTGCTTGAGCACCTGATACGCGTCTTGCAATGCCGCAAACACCTGCGCCTTGCGCGCGCGCTTCTCCGCAGCGCCGGCCTCGCTCGCATACACGGCTTCCAGTTTGCCCCGGTATGTCAGCAGCAAGGCCAGAAAATCCTGGCGCCGCGCCGCATACTGCGCGTACGACGCGCGCATGGCGTCATTGCCCTCGCGCGCCAGCCAGCGCTGCACGCCCGCCTCTTCCACGGCGCTGGCGAACGACTCGTTGAAGGCCGAATCGCCGGGCACGTACACCACCTGGTGCGCCAGTTCATGGAAAATCAGGCGCGCCAGTTCCGCATCGTTGTAGTTGATAAAGGTCGACAGCAAGGGATCGTCGAACCAGCCCAGGGTGGAATACGCGGGCACGCCGCCCACCTGCACGTCGTAATGCAGGGCGCGCAACTCGTCGGCATACGCTAGCGCCTCGTCCTTGCTGTAATAGCCGCGGTAATTGACGCAGCCGGCGATGGGAAAACACCATTGCAGCGGCTGCAGCGACAATTCCGGCGTGGCCACCACGTTCCACAGCACGAACGGGCGCCGCAGGGACGCGTAGTTCTTGTAGCTGCCATTGTCCGGTAAATCCAGTTCGCTGACGGCAAAGCGGCGGATCTGCTGCGCCTTGGCCAGGCGCACTTTCAGGCGCGGTTCGGTGGCCGGATCATCGAGCCAGTCACCGATGGGGCGCGCGCCGGACCACAGCGCATATTGCCCCTGCGCCGCCTGCGTGTAGTAGCGCAGCTGCGTGCAGCCGCCCAGCGGCAGGCACAGCATGCCGACAAGCAGGCGGGCCGGCCAGCGCGCCATGTCAGGCAGCCTTTTCCACTTCGACCAGCGTATCGTAAAACGTCGGCGCGCGGCCCATGTCCGTCAGGCGCTGGCTCGTCACTTCATTGGCGTTCTTGCCATCGCTGGCGAGTTTCTTCCACCACACGGACAAGCCCACCACCAGGCCTTTTCTCGCCTTGTCCGTGACCCTGGCCTTGGCGACAAAACTGCCACGGTCATTGAAGATGCGCACCATGTCGCCGGCCGCGATGCCACGCGCGGCGCAGTCGTCGGGATGGATGTCGAGGTGCGGCTCGCCTTCGGCCGCGCGCAGGCTTTTCACGTTCACAAAGGTGGAATTGAGGAAATTGCGCGCTGGCGGGGAAATCATGGCCAGCGGGAAGCGCGCCGCCAGCGCGGGATTGCTGGCTTGCGATTCGTGCGGCGCGATATACGTGGGCAAGGGATCGAGTCCCGCCTGCGCCATGGCGCTGGAATAAAATTCGCACTTGCCCGATGGCGTGGGGAAACCACCTTCGGCAAATGGCGCCTCGGGCATGGCCAGCTTTTGCCAGCCCCTGCGTTTCAGCGATTCCCAGTCGAAATGCACGGCACGGGCATCCGTCGCATCGAAGGCCTTGGCCGCCAGCGCATCGTCGCTTTCCTGGAAGCATGGATCATCAAAACCCATGTATTGGGCCAGCAGGCGGAAGATTTCCGTATTCGCCTTCGCTTCGCCCAGCGGCGCCACGGCCGCGTTGTTCGCCATCATGTACAGATGGCCGTAGGTGGAATGCGCATCGACGTGTTCCAGCTGCGTGGTGGCGGGCAACACGATGTCCGCGTAATCGACGGTATCGGTCTGGAAGTGTTCGAGCACGACCGTAAAAAGGTCTTCGCGGGCAAAACCCTGCGCCACTTTCGAGGAATCGGGCGCCACCGCCAGCGGATTCGAGTTGTAGACGATCACGGCTTCCACTTGCGGGCCAAATTCGGGCGAGCTTTCTTTTAATAAATCATCGCCGATGGTGCTCATGTTGATGGTACGCGGCGTGCCTTTCAACAAATCAGGGCGCTGCAGGGCCTTGCGGTTGACGGGGAAGGAACCCGAGCTCGACAGTTGCATGCCGCCGGCCGGATGGCGCCAGGCGCCCGTCAGGGCCGGCAGGCAGGCGATATTGCGCACGGCCATGCCGCCGCCATGCACGCGTTGCACGCCGTAGTTGGTGCGGATGGCGGCACCCTCGCCAGAGCGGCACGCCTGGCCGTACAGGCGCGCCAGTTCCACCACTTCCGTGGCCGTGATGCCGCACACCTCGGCCACGCGCTCGGGCGGCCATTCCAAAGCGCGCTGTTTCAAGGCATCGTAGCCGACCGTGTAGCGTTCGATGTAATCATGGTCGACCAGGTCTTCGGTGATCAAAACATGCATCAAGCCCAGCGCCAGGGCCGCATCGGTGCCCGGCAGCAAGGCGATATGCTGGTGGCATTTTTCAGCCGTCAGCGAGCGGTACGGGTCGATGGCGATCAGGGTGGCGCCATGGCGCTTGGCTTCCTGCGCCCGCATCCAGAAGTGCAGGTTCGAGGCGATGGGGTTGCCGCCCCAGATGATGATCAATTTGGCGTTCTGGAACTGCTCCAGGTCCGTGCCGATGCTGGCGCCCACCGTATAGCGGTAGCCCGTGGCGCCGGCCGAGGCGCAGATGGTGCGGTCCAGCAGGGAAGCGCCCAGCTGGTTGAAGAAACGCGAGGACATCGATTCGCCCTGCACCAGGCCCATGGTGCCGCAGTAGCTGTACGGCAAGATCGCCTGCGGATCGCGCGCGGCGATCGGCTTCAAGCGGGCCGCGATGGTCTGCAATGCCTCTTCCCAGCTGATGCGTTCGAACTTGCCTTCCCCCTTCTTGCCCACGCGGCGCAGCGGATGCAGCAGCCGGTCCGCATGATAGGTGCGCTCCGTGAAGCGCGATACCTTCGTGCACAGCACGCCAGCCGTGGTCGGGTGGTCAGGATCGCCCTTGACGGCGGTGGCCACGCCATCGGTCACGGTGACCAGCAAGGCGCAGGTATCGGGGCAATCGAGCGGGCAGGCGGCGCGCACTTGGGTGGTGGTCATCGGGCAATCCAAAAACGTTGGGGGAAGGCGATACTGTAAACCATTCCGCGCGCTTGCTGTTGGCGCCGTGGCAAGCACGTCCGTGCGCTGGATTTACCCGGCAAACAAGGGCTACAATGCACTATTAGCCGCGCCTGTTTTTGATCAAACAAGCGCGGTCCGGCGCGCCATACATTGCTGCGTGCCAGCATCCACAGGAGAGTCCCATGAAACTAGTTGATCCGATCTTGGCGTTTCAATCCGAACTGCAAGGTATCCGCCGCGACCTGCATGCGCACCCCGAGCTGTGCTACGAAGAACAGCGCACCTCGGACGTCGTCGCCGCCAAACTGACGGAGTGGGGCATTCCCGTGGTACGCGGCCTGGGCCGCACTGGCGTGGTCGGCATCATCCAGCATGGCAGCTCCAAGCGTGCCATCGGCCTGCGCGCCGACATGGATGCCTTGCCCATGCAGGAAATGAATACCTTCGAGCATGCCTCGCGCCACCCGGGCAAGATGCACGCCTGCGGCCACGACGGCCATACGGCCATGCTGCTCGGTGCGGCCCATTACCTGGCGCAACACCGCAACTTCGATGGCACGGTCTACCTCGTCTTCCAGCCGGCCGAAGAAGGCGGCGCAGGCGCGCGCGAAATGATAGCAGACGGCTTGTTCACCCGCTTTCCCATGGATGCCATCTACGGCATGCACAACTGGCCAGGCGCGGAAACGGGCACCCTGAGCGTGGTGGAAGGGCCGATGATGGCGTCGAGCAATGAATTCCACGTCACCGTCAAGGGCAAGGGCGCCCACGCGGCCCAGCCCCACAAGGGCATCGATCCCGTGATGGTGGCCGTGCAGATCGCGCAAAGCTGGCAAACCGTCATCACGCGCAACAAGAGCCCGCTCGACACGGCCGTGCTGTCGATCACGCAAATCCATGCGGGCAGCGCCACCAATGTGATTCCCGACGATGCCAGTCTGGTCGGCACCGTGCGTACCTTCACCACGCCCGTGCTGGACCTGATCGAAGCGCGCATGCGCGACATCGCCGTGCACACGGCCGCCGCTTTTGGCGCGGAAGTCGATTTCCACTTCAAGCGCAACTATCCGCCGCTGGTCAACCATGCGAAAGAAACGGCGTTTGCCGTCGACGTGATGAAAAGCGTGGTGGGCGCCGACAAGGTCAACGCGAATGTCGAACCGACCATGGGCGCGGAAGATTTCGCGTTTTTCCTACAAGAAAAAGCCGGCTGCTACATCTTTATCGGCAATGGCGATGGCGAGCACCGCGACGGCGGCCACGGCCTGGGGCCGTGCGTCTTGCACAATGGCAGCTACGACTTCAACGACAATCTGCTGCCGATCGGCGCCAGTTTCTGGGTCAAGCTGGCCGAAGCGAGCCTGCCCGTCGCTTGATTCAGCTCAACTTATCCGGACCGGTGCCCAAGCGCTGGCCCGGATTCAACGCTTCCAGGGCCAACAAGGCAGCCGCGTGGTCTGCCGTCGGGTGGCTCATGGCGAGGGTATCATAGCGCTGCGTCACCAGTTGCGTCACCGGCAAGGTGACGTGCGCCGCTTCCGCTGCCGCGAGGATGTTGTGCATATCCTTGATCTGACTTTTCACCTGCCCGCCCGCAACAAAATTGCGCTCCAGCATACGCTGGCCATGCACCTCCAGAATCTTGCTCTCCGCAAAACCACCGCGGATGGCTGCCCGTACGGCGGCCGCATCCGCGCCAGCCGCCTGGGCCAGCAGCAAGGCTTCCGCCACGATATTCAGGGTCGCGCCGACGATCAGCTGATTGCACAGCTTGGCAACTTGGCCACTGCCGGGTGGCCCCACCAGGGTCGGGCGCCCCATCGCCGCCAGGATAGTTTCCACGCGCGCGTAATCGCCGGCGCTGGCGCCTGCCATGATGGCCAGAGTACCCGCCTGTGCCCCGCCGACGCCACCCGACACGGGCGCATCGATGAAGCCATGGCCTGCGGCATGCAAAGTGGCATGAAATTGCCGGGCTTCCGATTGCTTGGTAGAACTCATATCGATCCAGATCGCGCCAGCGGGCAGGACCGGCAGCGCCTCTTGCAGTAGCTGCGCCACGATGGGACCGGCTTCCAGCATCGAGATGACCACGTCCGCGCCATTGACCGCCTCAGGCACGGATACGGCCGGCTGCGCCCCTGCCGCACGCAGGACTTGGGCCTTGCTGTGCGTGCGATTCCAAATTGTGACAGAATATCCAGCGCGTAGCAGGCAGCGGACCATCGGATCCCCCATCAGACCGATACCGAGAAATGCGATTTTTGTAGAGAATGTCAATTGAACCCCTGAAATCAACAAGTGGCGAGAGCGGCATGCAAAAAAGCTGCCTGCGCAGACAAGACAATAGCCTATCGGCCAATTTTACGATGAAAGCCTCTATGTTCTTCAAGAAGAATCTCCTCAAATCCATCGCCGCCGTTGCCGCGCTGATGGCGGCCAACGCCGGCTTTGCCGCCGACGACAAGCTGATCGACTCCGTCTACGGCGAATATGCCAAGGGCGTGAAGGTACAAATGGTACGCGCCGGCGTGACCTCGAACTGGGATAAGGCCTGGTTTGTATCGAATGGCACGCAGCTGAGCGGTTACTGGGATGCCAGCATCGGCGGCTGGGATGGCAAGAGCTATCGCAACGTCCCTGGACAGCATCAAAAACTGTGGGACCTGGGCTTTACCCCTGTGTTCCGCTTTGAAAATACAAATAAGCTGGGCTTCTATGCGGAAGGCGGCATTGGCGTACACATGCTGTCCAAGCTGTACGACAACGACGATAACCGCCTGTCGACCCACTTCCAGTTCGGCGACCATATCGGCGTCGGCTATATCTTCAATAACAAATGGGAAGTCGCTGCGAAGATCCAGCATTTCTCGAACGGCGGTTACAAGAAACCGAATAGCGGCGTCAATTACATGAACGTCAAAGTCGCTTATCACTTTTAATGGGTTTGATAAATGACAAAGGCAGCGCGCAGCGCTGCTTTTTTTTTCGTCTGCTGAACAGCCGGGGGCAGTCCCCCACACACTGACCGTCGGTCGGCGGATCGGCGTAGGTCGGCGTAGGTCGGCTTAGCGCAGCGTAAGCCGACAGCACCAGCGGCGCATCCAACCGCCAGACGAAAAAAAACCCGCCAATTGCTTGACGGGTTTTTCTCTTACTGCGAATAACAAGCCTGACGATAACCTACTTTCACACTGGTTGCAGCACTATCATCGGCGCAAAGT